>CAZYKI010000001.1:0-3372 GCA_964648035.1 uncultured Candidatus Puniceispirillum sp.
GCGGCGGCGAAAACCGGCGCGAACCCAACCCGTTATGAAACATGAAACATAACGGTTGACAGCCCTCTGAAAATCGATATGTTGAAAAAATCATAACGCATAAGGCGACGTCGCCACACCAGTCCATTTTGTACCGTTTCTTGATCAGAGGATGACTCCACCCATGCGGTTTTTACCTATCGTGCTGGCCATTGCCAGCGTTTGTCTTTTGTCCTCAATAGCGCGGGCTGATACGTCAATTCTGGTCCAATCGACCACCTCAACCCGTAATTCGGGCCTTTATGATCATATTCTGCCACTGGTTAAGGCCGAGCTTGGCATCACCGTGCGGGTGGTTGCGGTCGGTACCGGCGCCGCGATCAAAAATGCAATGAATTGCGATGGTGACGTGCTGCTGGTGCATAGCCGCAAACGCGAGGATAAATTTGTGGCCGACGGCTATGCCGACCGGCGCTATGATCTGATGTATAATGATTTTGTTGTGGTCGGACCGGGACATGATCCGGCGGCCATCGGCAGCAGTAAAGACATTGCCGACGCGATGCGGAAAATTGCCACATCACAGGAAAAATTCGTATCGCGCGGCGATGATTCAGGCACGCATAGCAAGGAAAAATCATTATGGAAAGCCGCCACTATCGACCCGACAACCGGCCGTGCAGCCTGGTATCGCGAGGCTGGTGCTGGCATGGGCGAAACCTTGAATATGGCGGTCGGCATCGGCGCTTATACCTTGGCCGATCGCGCCTCGTGGGAAGCCTTTGCCAATAAGGGCAAATTCCGGATCTTGGCGGAAGGCGACCAACGGCTGTTCAACCCATATGGGGTGATGCTGATCAGCGATAAAAAATGCCCAAGCGTCAATTCGGTGGCCGGTCAGGCCTTCATCGACTGGCTGATTTCACCCCGCGGGCAGCAGGCCATCGCCGGGTTCACGGTTGCCGGCAAACAGCTGTTTTTTCCAAGTGCTAAATAGGTCTCACCCCGATCTGAGCGCCGGCAAGCCGACCCCGGTCGACTCGAACCCACCATCCACCGCCACCGTCTGGCCGGTTACATAGCTGGCCTTGTCGGAGGCCAGAAACACAATCACCTCGGCAATTTCTGCCTCGGTGCCGTAGCGGTTCAACGGAATCGCGTCATGATACGCGTCAATGATATCCTGGCTATGCACTGCCATCGCCAGTTTTGTGCGCACCGGACCGGGTGCCACACAATTCACCCGGATACCGAACTCGCCCATTTCCACCGCAAATTGCTGGGTCAGTTGGATCACCCCGGCTTTGGACGTGCCATAGGCCACACGCAATGTCGACGCCCGCAAGCCCGATATAGAGGCAATATTGACAATGCTGCCGCGCGTATTTTTAAGGGCGTCAAGCGCCGCATGCGCACATAAAAACACCCCATCGAGGTTGGTTTCCATCACGGTACGCCACCGGGTAAAATCGGTCTCCTCAAGGCGGCCAAAATCGGCCACCCCAGCATTATTGACCAGACTGTCAATCTGCCCCGACCATTCCAGCACCGCCGCGATCATCGCCGAAACCGCGGCCGGGTCTGAAACATCATATAAAAAGCCGCGCACCGCGGCGCCGATTGTGGCCACCGCCTCATCTAACGCCGCCGCATCACGATCAACCATCGCGACCTGCCATCCTTGGGCCACAAACAAACGGGCGGTGGCAAGGCCAATACCGCGCGCGGCACCAGTTACAATTGCGGTTTTCATGCTATAGTCCTTTTATGTCACTATCACTTAAATCCAATGTCACCGATTGTTACCAGCCTGACAAGCCCAAGCCTGTCCCATGCCCAAGGACAGCGCGGCAAACCCAACGAGGGACGAATGAAACTGACACTCCATCATATCAATTTATCCACCGAGAATGTCGACCGGATGGACCGCTTTTACCGCGATATTCTGGGGTTGCAGACTGAAACAACCGGCCTGCCGACCCTTGAAAAAAACAAGGGCTATGCTGGCGATGTCGCCTTTGTCAGCGATGGCCATATCCAGACACATCTGGCGCAAAAAGATGTGCAGGCGGGTTTCCGGACTGGCCATATCGTCAATCCGGTGGCGCGTGGCCATATTGCCTACCGCACCGATGATCTGGCTGCGTTTAAGGCGCATCTTGATGAGCGGGGAATTGCCTATTCAGACTGGGGCGAGACCGCGGTCGCCGGCTGGCACCAGATATTCTTTTATGACCCTGACGGTAATGTGATCGAGGTGCATCAGGTCGACAGCGATCTTTAGCCCCCGCGCCTGTTTCCTGGGCAGCTAAAGCCCCCGCATTACGGCAAACCCAACGCCAATCGCCACACCGAACAGCGTATGCATCATCAGGCCAAGCGCGCAAACAAGCAGCGGATTGGGGGTCAACCGCGCCAACACCCCCTTGCCAAGGCAGGGCAGAAAGAAAAACCACGGCACCGCCACACTGGCCACACCGAAAAGCAACCCGTCAGCAAATCCCGCCTGAAGCCAGCCTGCCGCCATCAGACCTGCATAGACCGCGGCATAGCCAACGGCCACACCATAATGTAGCAGCCAGCCAACCGGCAATTCACGCGGCATGGCCGGCGCATCATCAAGGCCGCGCGCAATCAGCCGCCCCCGGGTGAACAACCCAATACACCAGCGCCCGGCCACCGCCCAATTGCTTGGTGGAATGGCGGTCATTTTCTGGAAAATACGCTGCCACAGATCAAACACCAGGCACGCAAATACCCCAACAACAACAATTTCCCCAACGACAACCATGTCAAAGACCTGCATCAACAATCCCCATCACCGCCGCCAGCCGACAGGCCGGCCCCGCTATCCAAAACTGCTGTAGTCTGGGCAAACCGATCATCAAGGTCAATCGCCGTTTATCGGATAAGCGTGAGCGGCTGTCGGCGCGACGCGGTGGCTGTCGGCGCGACAGGGTTGCTGTTGGCGGCGAGGTTGGCTAGGCTTTAGGATAGCAACCTGACGAAAGCCACACCATGCCAACGCCAACCATTTTCCAACAGGACAATCAAGACACCACGCTCGGCGGCCGGATTTCGCTTGCCCGAGAAGCATCGGGACTGACCGTCGCCCAGGTTGTGAAACGGCTTGGTGTTCGTGCCGCCACCTATGCGGCATGGGAGGCTGACCGGTCCGAACCGCGTGCCAACAAGCTGGTCGCGCTTGCCGGTATTTTGAATGTATCGCCGCCATATTTGCTTGGCGGCCTTGGCATTCAACCCGACACCAGCAGCAGTGATGAAATCGATATAGCCACCATGCGGGCACAGGTTAAAACATTGGAAAAGCAGCTAAAAGACGCAAACCGTACGTTGCGCGGACTAAAGGCGATGCTGGCACAAGCCAAATAG
>CAZYKI010000001.1:3472-5938 GCA_964648035.1 uncultured Candidatus Puniceispirillum sp.
TTCCGGTGCCGTTTGATCGTCCACCGGCCCCATCATCGGCAGCCAGTGCCACCAACCAGCAAGAGGAAAAAGACTATGGATATTGCGGGAAAAAAAGCAGTCGTCATCGGCGGCACATCAGGGATCGGCCTCGCCACAAGCCTGATGCTGGTTGAAAAAGGGGCGTCTGTCATCGCGGTCAGCCGTGACCCAAGCAAGGCGGGCGATGTACCGGCATCGATCGAGCTGGCGGCGCTTGACTCGCGTGACACGGCAGCGGTTGAGGCATTTTTTGCCGAACAAGGCGCGATTGATATTCTTGTCAACGCCGCCACCGGTGGCAGCCGGTCATTCGGCCCGTTCCTCGAGATGGATGTCAACGGGTTCAAAGGGTCGTTCGACAAGCTGTGGGGCTATGCCAATGTCGTGCGTTACGGCGCGCCCAAGGTTCGTGATAATGGCTGCATCGTTCTGGTCAGCGGCAGCCCGGCACGCAAGCCAAAGCCCGGCCAGATTTCACTGTCGTCAGTCGGCGGGGCGGTCGAAGCCTTTACCAAAGCTATTGCTGCCGAAATCGCGCCAAAACGTATCAATGTGGTGTCACCCGGCATTATCGATACGCCGATGGTCGCATTGGCCGGAGATGACCGGACCAAACATTACCAAAATGTGACCAAAAGCCATTTGATCAAACGCGCCGGTGCGGCCGAAGAGGTGGCGATGGGCATTCTGTTTGCGATCGAAAATGATTTCGTCACCGGCACCACGATCGATGTCGACGGCGGCTGGCTGGCAGCACAAGCCTGACCACCAGCGCGCCAATCACCCGGGGCAAGGCTTATGAATCGACAAAAATGGCTTGAATGGTCGGGGGTCGGCACGGCCATTTTATATTCCATGCTGATCGCCCTCAATATTGGCGCTGAATTTATCGGCTTTTTCCTGTTGCTCTTGTCCGCGGGCCTGATTGGCCTGTGGGCATTTTTTGGCAAACATCGCGGCATATTGTTTCTGCAACTATTTTATGCCACTGCCGGATTGATCGGCATGATTCGCTGGTTTTAACAGCAAAACCCTATATAAGGCTTGGCTTTTGGCATCATTCCCCATACTCTTTTGGGGTTGGGGGAACGCTTGTCGGCCGCCGTGGCGAGGGGCAGACAGTGCAGTGATGGGTTTATGTGAATAATGCTTCGCGATTTCGGGTACAAAGTGGTTTCCCATTGGTTCACCGCCATTTTTGTTGCCTATGTGGCGTTATGGTCGATTCAATATTTTCTAATCTTCCCGCTTGAGGCGCAGGCGCTGGGACAAACCGCCGCCTTGGTTAGCATGATCTATCTGCCGCACGCGGTCCGCGTTTTGGCGGCGTGGATGATCGGCCCGAAATCCATTTTCGCCCTTTTGCCGGCATCGTGTGTTACCTATCTCGCGCTGTATGACGGCACCGGAAGCCCCGGTCTGTCAGATTTTGCTGTCGCGATAATTGGCGCTTTATGTGCGCCGGTTGCCCTTGAATTGATGCGGATTGTCAAAATCAATGTCTATCCGCAAGAGGTCGGCATCATCAGCTGGCGCACTTTGGTATTTGCTGGCTTTTTAAGCTCGATTCTGAATTCTTTTTTCCAAACGCTGGCGTTAGAGGGCAAATTTCCTATCGAGGCCACTTTTGACATCCTGACACGTTTCGTTGTTGGCGATGTGGCCGGACTTGTGGTAGTCTTATTTTTATTAGTAGTAATGATGAAACTTGTTAGAGGAAAATCTAATGTCTAGCCGCCTTGCTTTTGCGCGACTTCTCGAAACCATTGCAGATATGGAAAAAGACATTGGTCTTGGCGATTTCACATCCAACGAGCAACAAGTTTACGCGGCGGTGGTTTTGTTGTCGAATGATACCAACGAACCAGTATCAATCCATGACATCCGGGCCCATTATCTGGTGCGTGACATTCCTATGCCAACGGTATACCGGTCATTTAACCGACTGATTGACGCGGATAAGATCGCGCATATCGGCGGCGAGAGATCCGGCCTCTACGCGATTATCTGATCAGCAAACAATTTTGACACTGGTATCCGGCGTGGCAACAGCCAACCCGGCCTATGCGGTGTCACTGCCAAGCGGCAAATCCGGCAAGCAGCAAGCCGGCGATAGTGACGATCGTCAACCGCGGCAAGCATCCTGGACACCAGCGGGGCAATATCGCGGTTAATTGCGCCAGCCCGATAATCTGGCCGATACTCTGCCCGATACTCTGCTTTTGTTCGGCCAGATCGACCGCCTGAAACGTGGCGATTTCAGCCGCGCTAAGCGCGGTGGGCGGTAGCGATTTCGCGGCGTTATCGCGCGATCTGGGCATTTTGCCTCCATCTGGATGCGACCTTTGTCCAGATGATACTATCGGGCGATTAACGGTTTGCCTCAATCCGCACAGGCTGAGTGAACAATCAATCGGCTAATCAGCACCGAAAAAATATCGTGCC
>CAZYKI010000001.1:5948-21128 GCA_964648035.1 uncultured Candidatus Puniceispirillum sp.
TTTGTTCGGACAGATCAACCGCCTGAAACGCGGCGATTTCAGCCGCGCTGAGCGCGGTGGGCGTTAGTGATTTAGCTACGTCATCGCGCGAGCTTGGCATTGTGCCTCCATCTGGGTGCCTCCATCTGGGCGCCTCCATCTGGGTGCGACCTTTGTCGACATGTTACTATCGGGCGATTAACGGTTTGTCTCAATCTTCACGCACTGATTGGATACTCAACGGGCCAAACAGCACCAAAAAATATCGTGCCTTGCATTGTTTCGATTGAGTGTGCCGCGCAATTTGTGTTAACTGTGCGCTGTTTCCGGTAATTTTATCCCTTGGGCGACGCGGCATGCTGGCCTGTCACCTGCCGAAGCGACTAGCCGAAGAGAAATGTGATCCTATGTCGATAAACCAAAAAATTCTGAACGATTTTATCAAGAACAAAATCGAGTTTGTAACCACAGTGCCATGCAAGCAATTGGCCGGCGTTATCGCCGAACTGGAAAAATCTGACGATATTTACCACATCCCGTCAAATAAAGAAGATGAGGGCATGGGCCTTTGTGCCGGCGCCTATATGGGCGGGAAACGGTCAGCGATCATCATGCAAAACACCGCGATCGGGGTCACCATCAACACGCTTGTGACGTTGATTCAATATTATAATATCCCGCTGCCGATGCTGATTAGCTATCGTGGCGAAATTGGCGAACCGGTTGCCTGTCAGGTTGAAATGGCGGTTCATACCAAGGCGCTGTTGGCGCAGCTGAATATCCCGACCTACCATTTTCATAAACGCGAGGATGCAGACGAATTGGACGGTATCCTTAACCATAGTTTTGTTGCCAAAAAACCGGTTGCCATCCTGACCGATGCCAGCTTCTGGCAGGGAGCCTGAGCCATGATCCGTAGCGATGTTCTAAAGACCCTGATCCCGATTATTTCTGACCAGCTGGTGGTATCCAATATTGGCCTGCCGTCACAAGAATTGCATTTGCTGGATGACCAGCCCACAAACTTTTATATGCTTGGCACGATGGGGCTGGCATCATCAATTGGCCTTGGTCTGGCGTTGGCCCAAAAAGCCAAGGTTATTGCAATCGATGGTGATGGGTCGGTGTTGACCAATTTTGGCACGCTGCCAACCATCGCCAATAATGTTGCCGATAATTTCATTTTGCTGATCATCGATAATGGCAGCTATGGGTCGACCGGTGACCAGCCGACCTATGCCGGCATGAAAACATCGCTTGCCGCCGTTGCTACGGCATGCGGCTGTGAAAATGTTGTCGAATGCGCCGCCGAAGACACCGCGGCGGCGGTTCAAGCCGCGCTGGATGGCGATAAAATGACGATCATTGTCAGCAAATGCGAATCCGGCAATATCAAGGTACCCGTGATCGATCTAGACGCACCGGTTATCAAGCACCGCTTTATGACCGAGGTGCAGCGGCGCAACGCCTAACCGGTGATGCTGGGCGCCCTGGCTCACAAGCTGATCAGCCCTGCCCGATACTGGCAGAGGCACGTCTGGTGGGTGATGCTGACCATCCTATGCGCCGGGTTTGGCCTGCCAGCCCATGCTGACGCGAACCGTTTTGACGGCACGGTCATATTTATCCGCCATGCGTTAGCCCCGGGCACTGGCGACCCTGTGTCCTTTGATCTTGGCGATTGCCGGACCCAGCGTAATCTTGATGCGACAGGTCGCGAACAGGCGCGCGCTATCGGCCGCACATTAGCGGCATCGGGTCTGGCCTTTGGGGCGATCTATTCCAGTCAATGGTGCCGCTGTCTTGAAACCGCCCAGCTATTGGGGCTTGGCCCGGTTACGCCGTTTTCGGGCCTGAATTCCTTTTATGAAGACCACGCGCCACGCGGGCCGACATTAGCCAAATTGGCCGCCAAACTGGACAGCTTGCCGCGCCAGGGCAAACCGGTTGTAATGGTGACGCATTTCGTCACGATAGCGGCCATCACCGGTATCGCGGCAACATCGGGCGGCATGGTTCTTTACGACCTTGCCAGCGGTTCAGCCCGCCAGCTGTCACCAGCCGCTTTTGCCGCATCATCGCATTAGGTGGTGTGACCGCGGGCCGACACCACAAGATGTCATGCCAAACAAGATATCAGGCAAGGCGCAACACAACAACACCGCTGAAAATCAGCAAAATAATGCCGATTTTGAACCATGTCAGCCGTTCCTTCAAAAACACCACGCCAAGACCCACCGCAAACAACACCGAGGTTTCGCGTAACGACGACACCACCGCTACCGGCGCATAAAGACACGCCCACAATACCGTTACATAGGCAAGATAGGACGCTGTGCCGCCATAGATAAAAGTCCGTGGCGCCCCATGATAGCAGCGCCGCAACACACCCGGATGAAAGACCTGCAAATAGGCAGCCAGCAACAACGCGTTCAGGCTTGTCGACGCCCCGTAATAGGCGATAGCGCTCGTCGCGATCCGGGTTCCGGTCGCATCGACAATCGAATAAGAGGCAATAAAACAACCGGTCGCACAGGCCAATAAAATACCTGTCAGCCCAACGGCCGCACGGCGATATTGGGCGACCCCATAGGTGATAATGGCCCCCGACACCATGATCACCCCTAAAATTTCCATCGGCACCAGCGTGCCCGGCAATGCCAGCATGGTAAATAAGGTAATCAGCAGCGGCGATGCGCCGCGGGCAATCGGATAAATCTCGGTCAATTCGCCGAAACGATACGCATTTAACAGAAAAATCTGGTAGCCAAGATGCAGCACCGCGCTGCCAAACACATAAGGCCAGGATTCAAACGCCGGCAAGCCGGAAAACAGCATCGCCACCCAAGCCAGCGGTAAATGGCCAAACATCACCGCGGCCATGCCAAGCGCTTTATCGGCCGTGCCACGCACCTGAAAATTCCAGAACGCATGCAGGAACGCTGCCGCTAAAACGGCAGCCACAACCGTCACATCCATAGTCCTTGCCTGTTACCTGCTGTTTATGCGCGGCAGCCGCCCGTCTGGGCAGCCATGCGGCCAAAGGCTAGCATGCAACCGGGCCACAACCAACCCGAAAGCGACCGACGCCAAGCGCCTTACTTGGCAGCAACTGTGGCCAAGGCCTTTTCAATGGCTTGTTCTATTTTTCGGCTGTCAGCGCCGGTGGTTGACATAAACCAGTCAGCAAGCCGGCCATCAGGCCCGATAAGATGCTTGTGAAAATTCCACCGTGGCACCGCAAGCCCGCCATAATCTGCCGCCACCCACTGATAATAGGGATGCGCCGCCGCCCCCTTGACCCGGACAATATCGGTCATCGGAAAATCGATACCATAGGTCATCTCGCAAAATTCCTTGACCGCGCCGGCGCTATCTAGTTCCTGCCCGCCAAAATCGTCGCTTGGGACACCAAGCACCACAAGGCCGGCATCGCGGTAGCGGGTCCAGAGCGATTGCAGCCCCTTATACTGGCCGGTAAAGCCACATTTCGATGCGGTATTCACCAGCAACACAACCTTGCCTCGATAATCGGACAGGGCAATCGTCCCCCCATCGATCGACGGAAACGAAAAATCATGCGCGGTGGCGGCAGTGGCAGGCATGACAGCGCCTTTCAAGAACAATAAAATCACGACCAAGGCGGCCGTGGCATGGGTCAAGCTAGTCTTAAATATGATCGGGTTCATAGCCCGGCATATGGGCATAAAACCGCCTTGATGCAAGGGGGGCAGCCCCAGCAAATTACCGAGTGACAGCAGCGGTTTTTCGCCATAGGCTGTTGGATATTGTGTCAACAACGAAAAGGAGGTGATCTGATGTCTAGTGATAAACGGTTTGGTTCAAAAGGCCTGGTTTCTGTTTGGCGGACTGAGGAGCAGCCTTCTGGGTGCGCCTAGAACAGAAACATCGCCAGCGGCCCGATAGCCTATGGCTCGACCGCGGCAAAACAGGCTTTTAACAGCCGATCACGAAGAGGGGCCCGATGCGGCCCCTCTTTTTTTTCGCTAGCGATCAGCCTTTCAACCGCGTGGCAAGGCCGCGAATATGATCTGGCGAAATACCGCAACATCCCCCAATGATCGTCGCCCCGGCCGCGACCCATCTTTCGGCAAAATCGGCGTATGAGTCGGGCGTGATATCGCCGCGGATCGCATGTAATTCGGCATTCGCCCCTTGATAAGAGGGGTCAACCAGCGGAAAGGCGTTCGCATAGACCCCGATCTGTTGCTGGCCACCACCGCGCGCCACACAATCAACGGCCACCCTGACCGCGTCTTCCATCACTTCTGGCTGGCTACAATTGAACAGCAGCGCCTGCCATTGCTGGTGGGGATCAGCCATGCGTAATGCGGCGATAGCATCGGCCAATGGCTCGCCCGACCGCAACCGCGGGCACCCGGCCTCCGGTGCCACATCTTCAAGTGACAGCGACACCCATAAGGGTTTGCCGGCCCCGCCAAACACGTCAAGAAAACAGCGTGCCTCGGCGATCGCACTAAAGGTCTCGGCCGCAAACAAATCGACATAAGGCGACAATGCGTGCCGGAACAATTGCATCATTGGGACCGCGGCCACCGGGTCAAACAGGTCCGGACGATAAGATCCAAACATCGGCGGGATACCGCCGGCCACCCGCACCGGTGCTTGTGCCGCATCTGCCGCCGCCCGCGCCAGCTTACCCGATAACGCGATCAGATCCGGCCCCTTTGCGGCAAACCGCTCGTCGCCAATGTGAAACGGCACCAGCGCATAACTATTGGTGGAAATCACCTCGGCGCCGGCGGCGATAAAGGCATCATGGGCCTGCCGCACAAAATCCGGCGCTTCGATCAAGGCCAGTGCCGACCATTCAGGCTGACGAAACGGGGCCCCCATCGCCTCTAGCTGCCGGCCAAGACCACCATCCAGAATGACCAACGGATTTGCCACGTTACCGTCAAAAACCATCTTGCCCCCTACCCTAGATCAAAGCCGCACATCGCCGCGATCTGCCGCAACACGTCAGCATTGCGCAGGGCGAATGGCAACACCGCCACCGCGACCAAAACCAGCCCCATCCAGATCAGCCAGACCGACCTGTCGGCATGATCGGTGCCCGCCCCTAACATGGCCGGGTCATCATACGCCTTATCAGCGTTTTGCTGGTTTACCTCTTTTTGTGTCATGCGGGCTATCGCGCCTCACTCGTCCTATGGTCACGGGTTTTTGCTAATCACAGGTTTTTGGCGGCATCAGCACCCTAATGCCGCATCACAAATTCCAAGCCTGACTGGCTGCCAACATACAGCCCCGGCTTTTTCATGAACAGCGAAATCATTAGCCCGCCTTGGTCCAGCGCAACATCGACACGATTGCCTTGAATTCTTACGATCGTGCCATCAGCCACTTGATCCGTGTCGACACAGGTCAATTTCACACGGGCATCGAGGGTCAGCATGGCGGTCTCCTTTGCTATCGACAGCTCAATTCAGATCAATCGCATGTGCTTTTAGATCATCCAATTGGCACAGCATCAAGCTGGCCTGATTGGTGGCGGCCAGCACCACGCGCGGCGCCTTGCCGGCAATCCGTGCCTGTTCCCAGCGCGCCGCGCATAAACACCAGCGATCCCCCACCTTTAGCCCCGGAAACCCAAAATCCGGCAAGGGCGTCGACAGATCATTGCCCACCGCCTTGCTATAGGCCAAAAACGCGTCATCCATAATCGCACACACGGTATGAAGCCCTTGATCGGATGGTCCGGTATTGCAACAACCATCACGGAAGAATCCGGTCATCGGGTCATGCCCACAGGCGGCAAGCGCCCCCCCAAGTACATTCAACTGGCCCCCGCCGGGGCGTCCGTCAGACCCGTCCATCTATACCTCTTTGGTCTTGCCCACAAATGGCGAATCCAGCACTGCCATACGGGTTTCAATATCCGTTTCAAGCTGTGCCATGAAAGCTTTTCGGTCAAGTCCGGGTTCAACAGAATCCAAAAATTCGACGCGAACCGTGCCCGGATATTTGAACCAGCTATTGCGGGGCCAGACATGCCCCGAATTGAGCGCCACCGGCACCACCGGCAATCCGGTCGAATCATAGAGCGCAAAGACGCCGATTTCATAGGGCCGCACCGCACCGGGGGCCACCCGTGTTCCTTGCGGAAATATCAGCATTGACCGCCCATCAGTCGCTAATGTCAACGCTGCCGCCCGCATATCACGCAACGCCTTCATGCCGGCCGAACGGTCAACCGGAATGCAGCCAGTTTTGATAAAGAACCAGCCAATGATCGGCAAGCGCAGCAATTCCCGCTTTAACACAAAGGCCGGCGCCGCCAACAGCCAGCTAAGAATGATGGTTTCCAGCGCTGATTGATGTTTGACCGCATAAATTACCTGCCTGTCTAACTGGCGGTTGCCGGACACAAGCACCTTGATACCAACGATCACTAACAGCTTGTCAGTCAACCATCCCCAAAATCGCGCAATACAGCGCGCCCATCGGGACGGCAGCAGTAGCACCGGGCCCATCACAATAACCAGCACCGCCGTGCCACTATAAAACAGGCTGTTAAACAGCAAGGATTTGAGATAAATCATGCCGCCATGTTAGGCTTTATCCAAGCCGCCTTCAATAGGTGATGACGTTGCCCGTTCACCGCCCCTTTTAACCGAAAACACCCGCCTATGACCGCCGATCACACCCCCATTGATAGCCATGACCCTGACCACAGCCGGTGGCAAATCCGGGCTGAGATGGCGCTTGAATCAACCATTCAAACACAGCAATGTCTGACCTATGCGGCGCTTGCCGAGGCCGCACGCATTCCAGCGCCGCACCGCATTCACAAGCTAACCGGCTGGCTTGAGGCCGTGATCACCCGCGATCTTGATGCCGGCAAGCCCTTACGCGCCGCGGCGGTGATATCACGCCAGCGAAACGGCCTGCCTGCCCCCGGATTTTTTGATCAATGTCGTGACCTTGGCCTTTATGACGGCCCGTCGCGTGGCGCGGCGGCGGCCGCCTTTCACCAACAGCTTTTGGATGATTTGTTCAGCCGCTAGGCCGCCGATTTTACAATCCGCATCGTAAACACCCCGCCACTGGCTGAACTTTCCACGAGCTGATGGCCACCGGTCTGACAAAAATGATCAAAATCAAGCGGGGCCGCCGGATCATCGGCCAGCACCACCAATTCGGCCCCGACCGGCATGTCTTTGATCGCACGCCGCGCTTTTAATACTGGCAACGGGCATTTCAGCCCGGTCAAATCAAGCGTCACTGGATCAGTCATAAAAGCCCCGGCCGATTGCGGTCACCACCTGCCCCACACTAGGCGGACCGCCGCCAAAATACCAGCGCCTTTTCGCCGCACTCAAGGCCGGTCTAGCGCCTGGCAATGGCGGTAAAAGGGCCGTTTTTCGGATAAGTCTTGCCAACCCCCCTGCTTGCTCGCTAGATAGGCGCATGAGTATCTGGGGATTGATTATTGGTGGGGCTGCCGGCTTTGCGATTGGGGGGCCGATAGGCGGGCTTCTTGGCGCTATGGCCGGTCATGCGGTCAGTCGCAAATTATCAACCGGCGATGACAACCCCGATGCGACCCGACGCGTGGCGTTCACCGTCGCGGTGATTGCCCTTTCAGCAAAAATGGCCAAAGCCGACGGTATTGTAACCCGCGACGAGATCGCCGCCTTTCGGGCCCGGGTTCATATTCCGCCGGACGAAGTCAAACAGGTAGGCCGGTTCTGGGATCTGGCCCGGCAAACCCCCGATGGGTATGAAGATTACGCCAAACAGGTCGCGCATTTATTTGCGCCGCGGGCCCCGGTTCTGGAACAGCTGCTCGATTTACTGTTCCATATCGCCCGTTCAGATGGACAAATCACCGCGCCGGAATTGGATTACCTGACCAATGTGGCTGGCATTTTTGGCTTTGATACCGCCGATATTGACCGGCTGTGCGCGCTTCACCAAACCGGTGCCCCGTCGCCCTATCAGGTCCTTGGGGTCAGCCCGGATATCAGTCAGGCTGACTTGCGCCGCCATTGGAAAGAGCTGGTGCGCACGCACCATCCGGACAAGTTGATCGCCGATGGCATGCCGGAAGAATTCATCGCCGCCGCCACTGACCGGCTGGCGCAAATCAACGCCGCTTATGACCAGATCAACCACCGGCATGCCAGCTAGGCGAGGACCAAGATTGCTATGGCACCGCCCCTTTTGACCATCGCTGAGGCCGGCATCAATCTTGGTGACAAATGGCTATTGCGGGGGGCCGATCTGGCCTTGCATCACGGCGACCGGCTGGCGCTTGTCGGGCAGAATGGTGCGGGCAAATCCAGCCTGATGAAATTGCTGGCAGGACAGGGCGAAATGGATGAGGGCAGCTTGTGGACCGCACCAGGCGCCGAGATTGCCTATTTGCCACAAGCGCCCCAAATCCCGCCAGGGCTAAGCTTGCGCGACATTGTCTTGGCCGGCACCGACAGCCGCGCCAGCGGCCATCAGGCCGATGCGATCTTGATGCAGCTTGGGCTTGATCCGCACCGGGTCAGTGACGGGCTATCCGGGGGCGAGGCACGGCGGGCATCGCTGGCCCGGGCCATCTATACGCAACCGGATATTCTGCTGCTTGATGAGCCAACCAACCATATGGACCTGCCAACCATTGAATGGATGGAAGAGCATTTGCGCCAGCATCGGGGGGCCTTGCTGATTGTCAGCCATGATCGGGCATTTTTACGCAACCTTGGTACCGGCATCATCTGGCTTCATGACGGCAAATTGCGCCGCCGTGACGGCCATTTTGACGAATTTGAAGCCTGGTCTGACGGCATCCTTGCCGACGAGGCCACCGCCCGCCACAAGCTTGACCGCCGCATCGCCAGTGAAACCAAATGGTCGCGCGAGGGCATTTCCGCCCGCCGCAAACGGAATCAGGGCCGGTTACGCGAACTGGCCGATTTGCGCGTCGCACGGGCCGCGGCCGGCGGCCTGACCCAACGCGGCATGCGGATGGAAACCGGACCGGCTGACGGCGGCGGCCAATTGGTGCTTGAAGCGATTGATCTTTGTGCCAGTGTTCCCGGCACTGATGGTGATAGGCGCCAGTTGATCACCCGCCTTAACCTGCTGATCCGGCGCAAAGACCGGATCGGGATTATCGGCCCGAACGGGGCCGGAAAATCGACCCTTGTGCAGTTGTTGCTGGACCTTAAAGCCCCTGACAGCGGCCGCGTCCGTCAGGGGTTTGGCCTGATCCCGGCCTATTTCGATCAGCGGCGCGAAAGTCTGGATCGCGATAAATCACCCTGGACCATCTTAAGCCAGGGCGGCAGCGACATGATCGAGGTAGCCGGCAAGCCGCGCCATGTGACCAGCTATCTGCGTGACTTCATGTTTGAGGACGCCAAAATGACCCAGCGGGTGGCCACCCTGTCAGGGGGCGAGCAAAACCGCCTGTTGCTGGCCAAGCTATTTGCCCAGTCACATAATTTTCTGGTGCTTGACGAGCCGACCAATGACCTTGACATGGAAACGCTTGAACTGCTGCAAGAAGTGATCGCCGATTATGACGGCACGGTGTTGATTGTCAGCCATGATCGTGACTTTCTCGACCGGACTGTCACCGCGGTTCTGGCGTTTGAAGGCGACGGCCGGATTATCGCGCATGCCGGCGGCTATTCGGCCTATCTTGAGCGCCGCCGCAAACAGCAACCAGACCCGTCCAGCCCAAAACCTGCCAGCGGCAAACGGTCAAAACCAGCCGACAAGCCAGCCAAAAACAGACCTGACCGCCTCAGCTTCAAGGACAAGCACGCGCTTGATACATTGCCCGGCGAGATCGATGCGATCACCGCCGAAATAGCCACGCTGGAGGCCCAGCTTGCCGACCCGGCGCTTTTCGCCAGCAACCCGGATAAATTTACCGCCACTGCCGCGCGCCTTGCGCAGTTGCAATCCGACAAGGAAGCCAAAGAACTGCACTGGCTTGAGGTGGCCGAAAAGGCCGAGGCCCTTGATAACGGCTAGCCTACCACCACAACCGCCAAAGGCTTGACCCCACGCCGCGCCAAGACCTATAGTCCGGCTCTGTCAGATGGCCGGATGGCTGCTGGTTTTCGCAAGGAAACGAGAGGAAAGTCCGGGCTCCACAGGATCAGGATGCCGGGTAACACCCGGCGGGGGTGACCCTAGGGAAAGTGCCACAGAAAAAATACCGCCACCGGCGGCCCCTTGGGCGGCCGTGGTAAGGGTGAAATGGTGCGGTAAGAGCGCACCGCCGGCCTGGTAACAGGACGGGCATGGCAAACCCCATCCGGAGCAAGACCAGATAGGGACATACGAACGGTGCGCCGTTCAGATGCGATCCTGCATCATGTCCGGGTAGGTCGCTTGAAACGGCTGGCAACAGCCGTGCTAGATGAATAGCCATCAGCGCTGGCAACAGCGCTACAGAACCCGGCTTATAGGCCATCTGACAGGTTTTCCCCGCGCATCTCTAGGCCTGATGACCGCCGCCGCCCCGCTGGCATGCGCCACCAACGCACCGCCCAGAAATTTCCGGCAAAAAACAAGAACATATCCAGAACATATAAATATTGAAATGATATATATTGTTATGATTCAATGGGTTGTTACATATTATTCATTAATTATATTAACATACTGAAAAGATTGGCTTTTCCCATAAACTTAGGGGCAAAACCCATTGACGTCCATGAATTCCCATGATATCCCATAATATCCCAGCTTGGGATTCTTGCATCTGTCTGGTTGGTCTCCCTTGCCAGATCTCGCAAGACGCAACAGCCACGCTGGGCCGGGCGGTTTTGGCAACCAGATGTCCGGATTGGCCGGCACGACGTTGAATGGAGCTTTTGGGGGTATCGTGGATTTATTTCTGTCCACATTTGAGAACCGCATAGACAAGAAAGGGCGCCTGTCCGTGCCGGCCCCTTTCCGCGCCGTGCTTGAGCGCCGGCGGGACCCGCTTTATCTGTTCAAATCATTGACCGAGCCATGTCTTGAGGGCTGTGGCCCCGAACGTATTGGTCAGATTGTCGATGCGATTGATTCAATGGACAGCCTGTCGGCCGAAGTCGCAACTTTACAGACCATGCTGTCAAGCGCCCAAGAAATGAAGCTTGATGCCGAAGGGCGGATTATGCTGAGCGCCGATTTCATCGGCTTTGCCGAACTTGACGAATCGGCGCTTTATGCCGGCATTGGCCGGTCTTTCCAGATTTGGCGTCCGGATCGCTATCGCAGCCGCGAGGCCGATGCCCGCGCCCGCGCCAAAACCGAGGGGCTGCCAAGCCTCCGCCTTGGCCGGACAACCCAGCAACCGATCGACAACGGGGGCCGATGATGGGTGGACAGCAGCTTCACCGGTCGGTTCTTCTTGACGAAGTGGTGGAGGCGCTTGACCCGGTCGATGGCGGCTTTTACCTCGACGCCACCTTTGGCAATGGCGGCTACAGCCGCGCCATTCTTGAACGCGCCGATTGCGCGGTGATAGCAATTGATCGTGACCCTGATGCCATCGCCCGCGGGCAATCGATGTGCGCTGAATTTGCCGGCCGGTTCTTTTTGCGCGAGGGCTGCTTTTCCGACCTCGCCAGCCTGATCCGCGCCGCCGCCCCACAGCAAGACCAGATTGATGGCGCGGCATTCGATTTAGGCGTCTGTTCAACCCAGCTTGACCAGCCCGCCCGGGGGTTTTCATTCCGGGCCGACGGGCCGCTTGATATGCGCATGTCCAAATCAGGACCAAGCGCTGCCGATGTGGTCATGCAAACAAGCGAGAGTGATCTTGCCAATATTCTCTGGGAATATGGCGAGGAAAAAGCATCGCGCCGGATCGCCAAGGCGATTGGCAAGGCGCGCACCGAAGCGCCGATCACCACCACCAGCCAACTGGCCGCGATCATTCACAATGTGATGCCGGCCAAGCGACCCGACCAGATCGACCCGGCCACCCGCAGCTTTCAGGCCTTGCGAATTTTCGTCAATCGCGAGCTGGACGAATTAGAGGCCGGGCTTGCCGCTGCCGAGACCCTGTTGCGCCCTGATGGCATGCTGGCGGTGGTCTCGTTTCATTCACTCGAAGACCGGATCGTCAAACGCTTTCTGGCCAGCCGCAGCCAATATGCCGCCCGCCCGTCACGGCACCGCCCGCTGACCGCTGACCGGCCTGCCCCCAGCTTTGACATCCCGCATCGCAAAGCCATCACCCCAAGTCCCGACGAGTGTCGCGCCAATGCCCGCGCCCGCTCGGCAAAATTGCGGATCGCCCGCCGGACGGATGCCGCCGTTAGCCTGCAACAGACCAGCCAGATGGAGCCGGGCCAATGCGGATGATTTTACTCACCACCGTCATTCTGTTCGGGCTTGGCACCAGTCTTTATCAGGTGAAGACCGGCATTGATGAACGGCAGGACCATTTACGCCGTGTCGAACTCAAAATTGCCAACACCAAACGTGACATCGCCGTTCTTGAATCGGAATGGGCCTATCTGTCGCGGCCTGAGCGCATTATCGCCTTGTCGGACCAGCTGCTTGGCATGAAGCCGATCCCGCAAGACCGTGTCTTGCCACTTGACGCGATCCCGGTCCGGCAGCAAGCGGGCACAACGCCGATTGCTGCGCCGGTGCAGGCGGGTCAGGCCATCACCAGAACCAGCGTGGTGGTGACGCCATGACCGCCCTTGGCCAGAGAATCAAACGGCTGGTTTTGCCGCCGCGCCCCGACCCCGCACAATCACGCCGCATCGCCGAAGGCCGGTTGATTGTCAGCGGCGCGGTCGCGCTGTTACTTGTCGGCGTGATCGGCGCACGGATTGTCAGCCTTGCCGATGCCAATGCCAGCCTGCCTATTGCCCAGCACAGCAAAACCACAACGGTTGAGCGGGGCCGCATCCTTGATCGGGCCGGCCGGCTGGTCGCGGGCAATTTGCCGATCACCCTGCTTCATGCCGACCCAAGCGAAATTATGAATGTCGCTGATGCGGCCACAAAATTGGCGCCATTGTTGCCCCATCATACGGTTGACAGCCTAACCCGCCTGCTTGGCAAGGCGGCGCGTTACGTCGAATTAGACCGGCAATTGACCCCGCGGCGCCATGCACAAATTTTGCAGCTGGGAATCCCAGGTGTTTATTTTGCCGACAGCGATGTGCGGATTTACCCGCGGCACCGGACCGCGGCGCATATCATCGGCCATGTCGATACCGACAAGATCGGCATTGCCGGCATTGAAAAATCAATGAATGCCCGTCTTGCCGCCGGTAAAGATGTGACCTTGTCAATCGATCTTGGCGCGCAAGCCGTGCTGGAACGTGAAATCAAACAGCAGATCGACAAATTTGAGGCGATTGGCGGGGCTGGCGTGCTGCTGGACATCAAGTCAGGCGAAATCCTGTCGCTGGCCTCGTTCCCAGATTTCAACCCAAATGAATTCGGCCTTGCCAGCGATGATGCCCGCTTTAACCGGGCGACCAAGGGTCTCTATGAAATGGGATCGACATTCAAAGTGCTGAACACGGCCATTGCGCTTGAAACCGGTGCGGCCACGGTGGGCCAGCAATTTGAAGTGGCCAAACCATTGCGGATCGCCCGCTTTACAATCACCGATTACCATCCCTATAAGCGGCCGCTAAATGTGCCCGAAATCCTCGTCTATTCGTCGAATATCGGGTCGGCGCTGATGGCTGAAAAAATTGGTGCCGACCTGCAGCGCACCTATATCGACAAGCTAGGACTTCTTGACCGGCTTGCTATTGAATTGCCCGAAGTCGCCACCCCGCTGGCGCCGCGCGAGTGGCGCCGCACCACCACCGCCACAGTATCTTATGGACATGGCATTTCGGTGTCGTTGGTGCATCTGGCCAGCGCTGTTGCGGCGGCCAGCGGCACCGGCCACCTGATCCAGCCAACCTTGTTACAGCGCCCGACTGGTGATACGCCATTGCGCTTGCGGGTGTTTTCACAAAGCACCGCCAAAGCGGTCCGCTCGATGATGCGTCTTGTCGTTTCGCATAAAGACGGCACCGGTAATTTTGCCGATGCAAAAGGCTATTTGGTTGGCGGTAAAACCGGCACTGCTGAAAAGATCAAGGTTGGCGGCTATAACAAAAAAGCCAACATCGCCACCTTTGTCGCGACCTTCCCGGTGCATGACCCGCGCTATGTTTTGGCCATTCTTGTCGATGAACCCAAGGGCCAGAAACATTCATACGGCTATGCAACCGCCGGCTGGGTTGCCGCCCCCGCTGTCCGGCGCATTGTCGAACAAGTTGCGCCGATGCTCGGTGTTCTTCCTGTTGACGAACAATCGCCGTCAATTCGCCAAAAATTGATGCTTGATTTCAAGATCGGTAACAAGGAGGCAACACTTGCATCTTACTGATCTGTGTCACAATTTGATCCCGGTGCCGGCAGATGCCGGTGCGGTGCCGGTCTATGGTTTGGCCGTCGATTCGCGCAAAGTGGGCGTCGGCGATGTGTTTTTCGCGGTGGCCGGCAGCCATAGTGACGGGCGTGATTATATTGCCGATGCTGTCAAAGCTGGCGCTGTCGCCGTGATCACCGATGACCGGCCATTTAATGATGAGCCAGTTGATAATGAACCACATGATATGGGGTCTGTCGGCATACCCGTCCTCTATAGCAGCAACCCGCGTCAGGTGATGGCCCTGATGGCGGCCCGCTTTTGGCCGGCCCAGCCCGGCATGGTTGCCGCTGTGACCGGCACCAATGGCAAAACATCAACTGCCGAGTTTTTGCGTCAGCTTTGGCAACGCGTCAGCTGGCGGGCGGTGGCGATGGGGACGCTTGGCGTCACCGGCACTGACATGCTGAATGTCAATGGTGCGTTGTTGGGACTGCCAAGCCTGACCACGCCGGACAGCCTTAGCCTGCATGCCACGATCAACGCCTTAACCGAGGCTGGCATGACCCATCTTGCCCTTGAAGCAAGCAGCCATGGGCTGGAACAGCACCGGCTTGACGGTTTAAGCCTTCATGTCGCCGCTTTTACCAATCTCAGCCGCGACCATCTTGATCACCACACCGATATGGACAGCTATTTTGCCGCCAAATTGCGGCTTTTTACCGCGCTGCTAAAGCCCGGCGGCCATGCGGTGATCAATATTGATGATCCGCATAGCCAACAGATCATCAGCGCCTTGGACGGGCGGGAAATTGTGA
>CAZYKI010000001.1:21228-36514 GCA_964648035.1 uncultured Candidatus Puniceispirillum sp.
GATGATCCGCATAGCCAACAGATCATCAGCGCCTTGGACGGGCGGGAAATTGTGATCACCACCTATGGTGCGGATAAAACCGCCGATTTCTGTATCGAGTCAATCGCCCCTGCCGGCGACGGCCTGACGATGCAGGTGACGCATCTTGGCCAAAGCTGGCACATCCCGCTGGCCTTGTCCGGCACGTTTCAGGCGATGAACGCGCTGGCCGCCGCGGTGATGGCGCATGCCAGCGGCCTGCCGCTTCACGACTCGCTTGGCGGCCTGCCCTATCTCAGCGCCGCCCCTGGCCGCATGCAAACCGTTTATGGCCATCCAACCGGCGCCAGGATCATTGTTGATTATGCCCACACGCCTGATGCGCTTGACGCGGCGCTGACCGCATTGCGCCCCGAAACACGCGGCCGGTTAATCGTGCTTTTCGGGTGCGGTGGTGACCGTGATGCCGGCAAGCGCGCGCTGATGGGCGCGGTAGCTGCCACTGCTGCTGACCATGTCATCATCACCGACGACAATCCGCGCCGCGAAGACCCGGCAGCAATCCGCGCCGCGATTGCCGCCGCCTGCCCCGGCGCCGAAGAGATCGCCCCACGCGACACCGCGATTCATCGCGCCATTAACATGCTGCAAGCCGGCGATGTGCTGTTAATCGCCGGCAAGGGCCATGAATCAGTCCAGCTGATCGGCACCGAAACCCTGCCTTTTGATGATGCCGCGGTCGCCGCCAATGCGATTGCCGCATTAAAAGGAGGGAACGCATGACCGCGCCGCTATGGACCATAGACGCAGCCGTGGCCGCATGCGAAGGTCGCCTGCTTGTCCCGCAAGCAGACAGCCGATCAATTAACGGTATCAGCATCGACAGCCGTGATTGTGCGGCGGGTGATCTGTTTGTGGCCCTGCCCGGCACCGCCGCCGATGGCCACCAGTTTTTGGCCAATGCCGCCACCGCCGGTGCCAGCGCTGCCCTTGTCAGCCGGCCTGACACCGCTATCGATCTGCCGCAGATTATCGTCGAGGACAGTTTGGCCGGCCTAACCCGCCTTGCCGCGGCCGGACGCGACCGGTTCCACGGCCGGGTAATCGGTATCACCGGATCGGTTGGCAAAACCGGCAGCAAAGATATGCTGGCCCACGCACTGGCCAGCTTTGGCCAAACCCATGCCAGCCAGCGCAGCTTCAATAATCATATCGGCGTGCCCTTAACAATCGCCAGCTTGCCAGCCAGCTGTGATTTTGCCGTTCAGGAAATGGGGATGAATGCAGCGGGCGAGATTGCCGCACTGACCCGGTTGGCCCGCCCGCATGTGGCGTTGATCACCCGCATCGCCGGCACCCACAGCGCCTTTTTCACGTCCCTCGCCGATATTGCCGCCGCCAAAGCCGAAATCTTTACCGGGCTTGCGGCGGGCGGCGTCGCCGTTCTGAACCGCGATGATGCCTTTTACCCGCTATTGGCGGCAACCGCCCAGCAAGCCGGGGCCAGCCAGATCATCAGTTTTGGCCGCCATGATGATGCCGAATTCTGCCTGCTTTCCACCACGCCACATGACAACGGCATGCAGGTCTGTGCCGAAATTGGCGGGCGTGCGTTAACTTTCGAGATGAGCATGCATGGCACGCATTGGGCGCTGAATGCGCTTGGGGTTTTGGGGTGCGTCGCAGCGCTTGGCCTGTCTGTCGAGGACGCCGCCAAGACCCTGGCAACCTGCCCAACGCCAAAAGGCCGCGGCCGGCGGTATCATGGCCGTTACGATGGCTGCCCCATCACCCTGATCGACGACAGCTACAATGCCAGCCCGGTTTCAATGCGCGCTGCCCTCGCCAGCATGGCGGCAACGCCACCAACCATTATGGTGCTTGGCGAAATGCTCGAACTTGGCGCTGAAAGCGCTGCCGCACATGATGATTTAATACATGAAATCAATACTATAATGCCAAAGCTTGTCATCGGTCTTGGCGCTGGCCTGCATCATGCGATGCAAAAGCTTGACAGCCGGATCACCGCCTGTACGGCCAGCGATACCGATGCGGCGGTGACCGCACTCGATGCGGCGGTCGCGGCAAATGACATTGTCTTTATCAAAGGGTCGCTTGGCTCTGGCGCGTGGCGTGTTGCTGCGGTGCTGCTCCAGCGGCTGGATGCTGAACAGCCCACAAATCGCAAGGGGGATTCCTATGCTGCCTGATCTGCTGACCCCGCTTGCCGACCAATTTCAGCCATTTAACCTGTTTCGCTATATCACCTTCCGCACCGGCGGGGCGACGATCACCGCGCTGTTCATTTCATTGTTTTTCGGCCCCGCCTTCATCCGCTGGCTAAAATCGCATCAGGCCGAAGGTCAGCCCATCCGCAACGATGGGCCTGAATCGCATCTTTTGACCAAGGTTGGCACCCCGACCATGGGCGGGCTGTTGATTATGATTGCGTTTGTTCTGTCGACACTCTTGTGGATGCCGCTGTCGAACCCCTATTTGTGGCCGGTGTTGCTGATCGCGGTCAGCTTTGGCGCGATTGGCAGTGTTGATGATTGGATGAAGCTGCGCAAACGCTCGCATAACGGCATGTCGGCGCGCATGAAAATGGGGCTGCAACTGATTATCGGCTTTATCGCCACGCTGATCTTTGTCGAATTGTCGCCTGAACAATTGCGCTATGGTGTGGCGGTGCCGTTTTTCAAAGACACGCTGATCACGATGGGCCTGTTCTATGTCCCCTTTTCGATGATGGTGATTGTCGGGGCGTCGAATGCGGTCAATCTGACCGATGGTCTTGACGGGCTGGCCATTGTGCCGGTGATGATTGTTGCCGGGTGTTTTGCCCTGATTGCCTATCTTGCCGGCAATTATAATTTCGCCACCTATTTGCAAATCAATTATGTTCCCGGCACCGGGGATCTGGCGGTGATGTGCGGTGCTTTGATTGGCGCCGGACTCGGATTTCTGTGGTTTAACGCGCCGCCGGCGCGGGTGTTCATGGGCGACACCGGATCGTTGGCGCTTGGCGGCACATTGGGGGCAATTTCGGTCGCCACACGGCATGAATTGGTGCTGGCGATCACCGGCGGCTTGTTCGTTGTCGAAACCCTGTCGGTGATGTTGCAGGTCGCGTCATTCAAATTGACTGGCAAACGCATTTTCCTGATGGCGCCCCTGCACCATCATTTTGAAAAAAAGGGCTGGGCCGAGCCAACCATCGTGATCCGGTTTTGGATTATCACGGTGGTGCTGGCAGTGGCCGGCCTGTCATCATTAAAGCTGCGCTAGAGGGCTTAAGGATGTTGGTTCCAAAAGGCATCACAGGCAAAACAGTCGGGGTTCTCGGCCTTGGCCTGTCCGGCCGTGCGGCAATAAGGTCGCTAGCGGCTGCCGGCGCCGATATTTTTGCCTTTGACGATGCCGTTGCGCCCCACACCGCCACTGCCGATCTACGGCCAGCCCAGTTTGCCGCGTGGCAGGACTGGCCATGGCACCAAATGGCACTGTTGGTGATCAGCCCCGGTATCCCGCATCACCACCCAACGCCGCATCCCGCCGCGGCAATGGCCGCCGACCAAGGCATTGAAATTGTCAGCGAGGTAGAGCTGGCCCTGCGCGCCCAGCCAACAGCAAAATTGGTCGCCGTTACCGGCACCAATGGCAAATCAACAACAACCGCCTTGATCGGCCATTGTCTGAAAGCTGCCGCCATTTCGGTCGCGGTTGGCGGCAATATCGGGGCGGCGGCCTGCAGCCTTGACGATCCGGGACCGGACGGCGTTCTGGTGCTGGAGATGTCGTCCTATCAGTTGGAAACAACACCATCCCTCGCGCCGGATGTCGCGGTGATTCTAAATATCAGCCCCGACCATCTTGACCGGCATGGTGGCATGGATGGCTATATTGCCGCCAAGGCGAAAATTCTTGATCAAATCAAGCCGGATGGGATCGCCGTCATTGGCACCGGCGACCCGCATGTTCAGGCCTTGGCCAAAACATGCGCCGCGCGCCTGATTGATTGCCAGATCGCGGAACCGGCCAGCGCGCCTGCCGCCCAGCGCCAGTCGGTGGCGCTTGCCGGCCAGCATAATGCCGAAAATGCCGCCGCCGCCGCCTTGGCCGTTACCCATCTTGGGGTTAGTCTTGCCACCATCAACGCGGCGATCGCCAGTTTTGAAAGCCTGCCACACCGGCTGCAAACCGTTGCCGCCTGTGGCAAGGTGCGGTTTGTCAATGACTCCAAGGCCACCAACGGCGCCGCGGCCGCCAAAGCGTTGGGCGCATTTAACGATATTTACTGGGTGGCTGGCGGTCTTGCCAAACAAGACGGTATCGACCCGGCCTTGCCATTTCTGCACAGCGTCAAAAAAGCCTATTTGATCGGCACCGCGGCTAACGCCTTTGCGCGCAGTCTTGCCGGCAAATGCCCGGCCGCAATTTGTGGCGATTTGGACAGTGCGACCCGCGCCGCCTTCAACGATGCCCGTAGCGCTGATACCGGCGGCACCATCTTGTTGGCACCGGCGGCGGCCTCGTTTGACCAGTTTGCCAATTTCGGGGCGCGTGGGGATGCGTTTGCCAGTCTGGCGCGCCAGCTATGCGCCAGTGATAACGGAGGCCAGCATGCTTGATCGGACCGATCGTTCGCTTGTTGGCGTCTGGTGGTGGACGGTGGATAAATGGCTTCTTGCCGGGGCGCTGATGCTAATGACATTGGGGGTCATTCTGGTGATGGCCGCAAGCCCGGCAGTTGCCAGCCTGATCAATCTGTCATCACAGCATTTTGTTCTACGGCAATTGACCTATTTGCTACCGGCATTGTTGATCATGCTAGCGGTGTCGATGTTGGAATTACGTCCAATCCGGGCGCTGGCCCTTATCGGCCTTGCGGTGACGCTGGGGCTGATGATCCTGGCGACATTGGTTGGCAGCGAAATCAAAGGCGCCACCCGCTGGGTGTCGCTGGCCGGATTCACCTTGCAACCGTCTGAATTTGCCAAGCCGCTGTTTGCGATTGTTTCAGCATGGTTGCTGACCCTGTGGCGCGAAGGGCAAGACTTCCCCGGCTGGGCCTACGCCACCGGGCTTGCCGCCATCATCGTCACCATCCTTGTGGCCCAACCGGATATCGGCATGACCGTTCTGATCTTGCTGACATGGGGGTTTCAGATGTTTCTGGCCGGCATGCCAATGCTGTTTGTGATCGGTGCCACCGCGGTGGCACCGGCCGCCTTTGGTCTTGCCTATTTTCTTCTGCCACATGTCAAAATGCGGGTGACCAAATTTTTTGAGGGCGGGTCATGGCAGGTTGAGCGCGCGATGGACAGCTTTGCCCAAGGCGGGTTTTTTGGCGTTGGCCCGGGTGATGGAACGGTCAAGCTGCATCTTCCCGACGCCCATTCCGATTTCATTTTCGCGGTTGCGGCCGAGGAATATGGCGCCCTTGCCTGTCTTGCGCTGCTTGGCCTTTACGGCTTTATCATCATGCGGGGCTTTGCCCGGGCTTTGTCGGGCGAAGGGCTGTTTTGCCTGATCGCCACCGCCAGCCTGGTCATGCAGTTTGGTATTCAGGCCAGCATTCACATGGCATCATCGCTCAATCTGATCCCGACCAAGGGCATGACCCTGCCCTTTATCAGCTATGGGGGCTCGTCACTTTTGGCAACCGGCCTGACAATGGGCCTGATTTTAGCCCTGACCCGCAAGCGTACCGGCGGCGATCATTTTTCAGATGGAGGCTGGCGATGAGGCGGCCGATCATTCATCTGGCCGCTGGAGGCACCGGCGGGCATGTATTCCCGGCACTTGCGGTGGCGGAAATATTACAGGAGCGCGGTTTTGATCCGCATTTATTGACTGACCGTCGCGGCGCAACCTTGCTGGCTGACATTGCCAATCTGCCGGTTCGGGTGCATGTGCTTGGCGCGGCCTCACCCTTTCAGCGCGGCCCAATCCGCAAGATGATCGCGCTGACCAAGCTTGGCGTCGGTGCGGTTAAGGCCGGTTGGCTGACCCTGTGCAATCGGCCAAAGGCGGTGATCGGCTTTGGCGGCTATCCGTCTTTTGCACCGCTATTGGTGGCCCGGCTTTTTGCCGTACCAACCATGATACATGAACAAAATGCCTATCTTGGGCGCGCCAACAAGGCCATCGCCGCCGGCGCACGCATGCTGGCCCTCAGTTGGCCGGAAACCAAAAATCTGCCGGTTGACGTGCCAACCAGCGTGACCGGCATGCCGGTTCGCACGGCCTTTTTTGCCAAACGCAGCAGCGTGAAAAAAGAGCAGAGCCTTGTACTGACCGTGCTGGGCGGCTCGCAAGGTGCCAGCGTTCTGGGCAGCTTGGTTCCCGATGCATTGGCGATGATCGACCCGGCCTTATTGTCGCAAATCCGTATTTACCAGCAGGCGCGTGACGAGCAAATGGCCACCTTAAAAACTCGCTATAAGGCGCTTGGCATACGCGCCACGATCAGCGCGTTTTTCACCGATATGCCGGCACTCCTGCACAAGAGCGATCTTGTCATTTGCCGGTCTGGGGCGTCATCGATTGCAGAACTGGCGGCAATCGGGCGCGCGGCGCTGATGCTGCCCTTGCCCAGTGCGATGGATGATCACCAAAAGGCGAATGCCCTGCAAATGCAGGCTGCTGGCGGCGGATTTTGCCTAGATGAGGCGACCGTCAGCCCGGCCTTTCTGGCGACCCGCATCATGCAGCTGTTTGAGGCGCCCGACCTATTGCGCCAGATGGCCGACAAGGCCACCCGGCTAGCCAGCCCACGCGCCGCCCATGACATTGCCGAACTGGCGATTGGGCTGATTGACCAAACAGGATCACAACCATCGGGAGCCGCCGCATGACCGAATTACCCTTGTCCATCGGCACCATGCATTTTACCGGCATCGGCGGTATCGGCATGAGCGGTATTGCCGAAATTCTGCATGATCTTGGCTATGCTGTTCAGGGCAGTGACATGTCGGAAAACGCCAATGTGCGGCGGTTACGCGACAAGGGCATCACGGTGATGATTGGCCAGAACGCGGCCAATATTGACAATGCATCACTGTTGGTGATCTCGACCGCGATCAAACCCGACAATGCCGAGGTGGTGGCGGCGCGGGCACGGTTTTTACCCATTGTCCACCGGGCCGAGATGCTTGGCGAACTGATGCGGCTACGCTGGTCAATCGCGGTGGCCGGCACCCACGGCAAGACCACAACAACCAGCCTTGTGGCGACGATGTTGAACGGCGCTGGCATCGACCCGACGGTAATCAATGGCGGCATCATCACCGGTTGGGGCAGTAACGCCCGCCTTGGCAGCGGCAAATGGATGGTCGTTGAAGCCGACGAGAGCGACGGGTCGTTCGCCAAGCTGAAACCCACCGTGGCAGTGGTGACCAATATCGACCCTGAACATCTTGATCATCACGGCAGTTTTGAACGGCTTGAAACCGCCTTTTCCAATTTTGTTGCGTCAATTCCGTTTTACGGCTTTGCCACCCTATGCATCGACCATCCCGCCGTCCAGCGGCTGATGGCCGGCATTAAGGACCGGCGCATTGTGACCTATGGCATGAGCGCAAATGCCGATGTGCGGGCGGTGAACATTCGCGCCGAAGCTGGCCAGATGCTGTTCACTGTGCAGCTGTCAGACCGGATTGGCACCCCTAGCACCGACCTTGACGAGGTGCGGTTCCCGATGCTTGGCGAGCATAATGTGCAGAACTGTCTTGCGGCGATTGCGGTCGCGCTGGAAATGAATATCGCACCGGCAAACATCACCGCCGCGCTGGCCAGCTTTGGCGGTGTTGGACGCCGGTTTGAAACCAAGGGCGTCAGCGGCGGGGTCACGATCATTGATGATTACGGCCACCACCCGGTCGAAATCCGGGCGGCGTTAAAAGCCGGACGCATGCTGTGCGGGACCAATCGCTTGATCGCCGTGGTGCAGCCGCATCGCTATAGCCGTCTTGCCGACCTGTTTGATGATTTTTGCAGCTGCTTCAACGACGCCGATGAAGTGCTGGTGGCCGATGTCTATGCTGCCGGTGAAACGCCGATTGAGGGTGCCACGAAAGACGCGCTGGTCGACGGATTGCGCGATTATGGCCACAAAGCCGCCGCCGCGCTGGCCGGACCGGACAAGCTGGCCGCTGAAATTGCCGCCCGGACAAAGCCGGGTGATGTGGTGATGTGCCTTGGGGCGGGCGACATTACTGCCTGGGCCGCCGCGCTGCCGGCAGCACTTGATGCCTATAATAAAGCCCGCGCATCCGGAGCCGCCTCATGACCGGCCTGATGGACAGATTGCCACCGGTGCGCGGCCATTACAGTGCCAATGATCAAATGGCGCGCCATACATGGTTTGGCGTTGGCGGCCCGGCGGAAATTTTATTCAGCCCGGCCGATGCCGATGATTTGGCAACATTCCTCGCCGCATGCCCGGCCGATATTCCGCTGGTGCCGGTCGGTGCTGGATCAAATTTGCTGGTCCGGGATGGCGGCGTTGGCGGCGTGGTGATCAAGCTGACCCCCGGCCTGAAACAGATCACCCATGACGGCACCCGCATCACCGCCGAAGCCGGCGCAACCGATGCTGATGTGGCGCGCTATGCCCAAAAGGCTGGCATTGCCGGGCTGGAATTTCTGGTGGGCATTCCCGGCACGATTGGTGGTGGGTTGCGGATGAATGCTGGTGCCTATGGCAGCGAGTTTCGGGATATCACCGTTACCGCCCACGGCCTTGACCGGCAGGGCAACAGGTGGCAGGCAACGCCGGCCGAGATGGGGATGGGCTACCGGCATAGCGATGCCCCAGCTGACTGGATTTTCACATATGCGATTTTAGAGGGTTATGCCGGCGATCCCGCCGCCATCAAAGCCCGGATGAAAGAGATCATCGCCAGCCGCGGTGACGCCCAACCACGCGGCGTTCGCACCGGCGGCAGCACCTTTGCCAATCCGGACGGCGGAAAGGCGTGGCAGGAAATTGACCGGGCCGGATGCCGCGGGCTGGCGATCGGTGGCGCCAAGGTATCGGACAAACATTGTAATTTTCTGATCAATACCGGCACCGCGACCGCCGATGATATCGAAACACTAGGCGAGACAGTACGCGCCAGAGTGACCGCAAATGGCGGGCCCGATTTGCGTTGGGAAATTCGCCGTATCGGTCATTCCACCAGCAAGGAGGCATGCCAATGAGCCACAGTCAGGACCGCGTCGCCGTGCTGATGGGCGGCTGGACATCCGAGGCCGCCGTCAGCCGCGTATCGGCAAGCTTTTGCGCACAGGCTGCCCGCAATGCCGGTTGGGACGCGGTCGAGGTCGAGGTGGATCGCCATATCGCTGCCAGACTGGCCGAGATCAAGCCGGCCCGTGTTTTTAATGCGCTGCATGGCCAGATCGGCGAGGACGGAAATATTCAGGGTCTGCTGAATATCATGAACATTCCCTATACACATAGCGGCGTTACCGCATCGGCCATCGCTATGGACAAGGTGCTTGCCAAAACCCTGCTTGCCACTGCCGGAATTCTGGTGCCGCCAACGCTGCCCTTGGTTGAAGACACCCATGTCTATCCTGAAAACAGCACCGATGCCTATGTCATCAAGCCGCGCAATGACGGCTCTAGCTTTGGCGTGGTTATCGTCAAAGACCCCAGCACCGCGCCCCCCGCCCTATCGACCTGGCCAGCCGACACCCAACTTATGTGCGAGCCCTATATTCCGGGACGTGAATTAACCGTGGCGGTCCTTGACGGCACCGCGCTATGCGTCACCGAGATCACATCCGAACGCGCCTTTTATGACTTTGATGCCAAATATGCCGCTGGCGGATCGCATCATATCCTGCCCGCTGACATTCCCGAGGCCGTCACCTTGAAGGCCTGTCTTTGGGCGGAAACCGCCTATCGGCATATCGGTTGCCGCGGCATCATTCGGGCCGACTATCGGTGGGATGAAAAAGCCGACCAGCTCTACATGCTGGAAATCAATACCCAGCCCGGCATGACCGCCACATCACTGGTTCCGGAACAGGCCCGCTATATTGGCCTAAGCGGCGAAGAATTGGTCAATCATCTGTTGGAGATAGCCCAATGCGACGACTGATCGACCGGCTGCATGCCACCAACAAATCCGGCACCAACAAATCCGGCACCGACAAGCCGGTTATCGGCAAAACCGGCGCACCGACAGGGTTGCCGGGGTTGTGGCGCCGGATCAAAATCAGCCTCTACAGCCTGGCGGCCATTGCCGGCATCGCCAGTTTCGGCATGGCCCTTGCCGACCGTGACCAGCTGACAGATGATATCCTGGCCATTACCGCCCGGGCCGGATTGACCCTTGAGCAAATTCAAGTGCGCGGCCGTGCCCACACACCGCAGGACAAATTGGTAACGGCCCTCGGCCTGACTGTTGGCCAGCCGATCCTCGGCATCGACCTTGTTGCGATCCATGACCGCATCCGTCACATCGGCTGGGTTGAACAGGCAACAGTCGAACGCCGTCTTCCCGGCACCATCCATGTGACGATCCGTGAACGCGTGCCGGTTGCCCTGTTGCAAACCGACAGCGACCATCAGTTGATCGACCAGAGCGGCACCATCATCACCGGCGCTGACCCCCGCGAATTCAGTCATTTGCGCGTTGTTGCCGGCGATGGTGCGGCCAACAACGCCGCCCAGATTCTGGCCATTTTGAAAACCGAACCGGAATTATTTGCCGAGGTTTGGGCGGTCAGTTTCCGGGCCAAACGCCGCTGGGATGTGCATCTGAAAAACGGCATTGACGTTCGTCTGCCGGAAACCGATCCGATCAGCGCATGGTCGCGGCTGGCGATTCTTGATCGCGCCAAACAAATCACCAACCGTGATCTGGCGGTGATCGATTTGCGGGTGCCGCACCAGCTTGTTGTCGAACCAAACATTCCGGTCCGCGGACAGGGGAGGAGAACATGATCATCCGCAAAGCCAAAACGATCACCCGCCGCCCATTTGCCGTGCTTGATATCGGCACGTCAAAAATTTCCTGCCTGATTGCCGAGGCGGATGGAAATGGCGGCGCCAGACTGTTGGGACAAGGAACGCATGCCTCGGCCGGCATCCGCAATGGCGAGGTCAGCGACCTTGATGCGCTGAGCAATGCAATCGGTAAAACCGTCCAAGTTGCCGAACGTGACGCCGGCATTGAAATCCAGTCGGTGACCGTTGTAGCACCAGGCGGCGCCCCGTTTTCAAGCATCCGCAACCAGTCGGTCCGGCTAAGCGATGCGGTGGTTAGACGGCGCGATATTGACCGGCTGATGGCACGCAATGACAGCGGCGATATTCCGGAAAATTATCAGCCAATGCATATCCAGACCCTGCAATATGCGCTTGATGATGTGCGTGGCATTGCCGACCCGAAAGGCATGCGTGGCACCACATTATCGGTCGATTACACTTTGGTCTGTGGCTTGCGGACATCGCTGGCCAATTTCCGCGAAGCGCTGGCGCTGAACCATCTTGAAACCGACCGGTTCCTGCATGCCGGCTATGCGGCGGGGCTGGCCTGCCTCAGCGCCGAGGAACGCGACCTTGGCAGCGTCGTTGTCGATATGGGCGGCGGCACAACATCGATCGCCATTTTCATGGAAAACAAGCTGGTCTATGTCGACACAATCAAGGTTGGCGGCGGCCGTGTAACAACCGATATTGCCCGGGTCCTGTCGACCCCGGTTGCCGAGGCCGAGCGGTTGAAAGCCATCGACGGGTCAGTCATGCCAACCGATATTACCGGCCTTGCCCCCGACCCGTTACGCGAAGCGATGCGTCTTGGGCGAAGTGACAATATCACCATCCCGACACTTGGCGGCACCACCGCGGCAGGCGGCCAGACCATCGAACGCAATCTATTGAGCGCGGTCATCCGGCCACGCGTTGAAGAAATCCTTGAATTGCTGCATAGCCGCATGGCCAAGGCCCGGATGGAACATACGGCCGGCAGCCGCTATGTGCTGACCGGTGGCGCCTGCCAGTTGACCGGCCTTGCCGACCTTTTTGCCAAGCAAACCGGAAAGTCGGTCGGCCTTGGCAAACCGACCGGCGTAGCCGGGCTGGACGACAACAGCAACAACCCCTGTTTTGCGGCTGGCATTGGCGCCATCATTCATGTCAGCCAGATAGAAGAAAATGACCCGCGAGACCGGCAGACCCGCACCCTGCCGCATGGGCCATTTGAAAGAATCGGTGCGTGGCTTCGTGACAATCTGTGATCAGGAGAGATCGTTGATGACCGTACCTAGACCCATCTGTTTCCACCCAGCCGGCAGGCGGCGCCGCTGCCCCGGACCTGTTGCCGGCCGCGCGAACCCGTCCAGCAACATCTACCCCACCCCTAGCCTTGAAAATGCAACCCACCATGAAGGGAGTCAGTCATGACTATCAATCTTACCGTACCTCAGACCATGCAGGAACTCCGCCCGCGGATCACCGTTGTTGGTGTTGGCGGCGGCGGCTGCAATGCTGTTAACAACATGATCAATGCCGATCTGGAAGGGGTTGATTTTCTGGTATTGAACACTGACGGACAGGCACTTGCCCATTCCAAGTCGAGCCGCAAAATCCAGCTTGGCAGCGCCGTCACCCAAGGTCTTGGCGCCGGATCCAAGCCTGAAATCGGCCGCGCCGCTGCCGAGGAAAGCCTCGCTGAAGTGATGAGTGAACTGGCCGACTGCAACATGGTTTTCATCACCGCCGGCATGGGTGGCGGCACCGGTACCGGCGCGGCACCGGTGATCGCCCGCGCCGCCCGCGAGCGCGGCATTCTGACCGTTGGCGTTGTGACCAAACCCTTTGAGTTTGAAGGCCAGCGCCGGATGAAACAAGCCGAGGACGGCATTGAGGAACTACAGGCCTATGTCGACACGCTGATTGTGATTCCAAACCAGAATCTGTTCCGGCTGGCGAATGAGCGCACCACCTTTGCCGACGCTTTCCATATGGCCGACACGGTCCTTCACCAAGGCGTATGCGGGGTGACCGACCTGATGATCAAACCGGGACAGATCAATCTGGACTTTGCCGATATTCGCGCCGTGATGGGTGAAATGGGCAAAGCGATGATGGGCACCGGCGAAGCCTCTGGCGAAAGCCGCGCAACCCAAGCCGCCGAGGCCGCGATCAATAACCCGCTGCTTGACGACACCACAATGAAGGGGGCGAACGCGGTACTGATCAATATCACCGGCGGTCTTGACATGACATTGTTCGAGGTTGACGAAGCCGCCAACCGGATTCGTAAAGAGGTCGATCCAGACGCCACCATCATCTTTGGGTCGGCGTTTGATGACAAGCTTGACGGCATCATGCGGGTATCGGTCGTTGCCACCGGGATCAACAACCAAGCACAGTCGCAACCGCGTCCGGCCGCGGCCCCGATCGCCGCTGCCGCCAGCGCGCGCCCACAAACCAGCACCATCCTGCCAAATCCGTTGGCCGGTTTCATGGCAACCGCCAGCCAGCCAGCAATGGCTGAAACCGCACCGGATGCAGGCGCCGCACCAGCCGCCGCTATGATCAGCAAAGCCGACAGTCCAGAGGTGACACCGGCCCCGTCTGGTGACGTCGCCACCGCGATCAGCAATGAAATCGCCGGTGACGCCATCGAGGCCGCCCTCGCCACCGTCGAGGCTGATGATGATCGGCAGCTAGATATTGACGAGGCGATTGCCGCCACAACCGGCGCCACAATCGCCGACAAGACCGCAGCCGTAACCGCCGACAGCACACCGGCGAACCCAGCGCCAGAAAGCACGGCGCAAACGGCCACAGCGGATCTCCCGATGGTTGGCGATGCCCCCAATTTGCCCCTGACCGCGGCCACTGACCGGCGGGGTGAGACGCGCCCCGCCTTCATTCCGGACGCACCAGCCCCGCTGCCGGAAGAAGAGACCGTTGCGACCACCGATGCGGCCCCAGCGCAGCGGCCAACAAGCCTGATCAACAAGATTTCCGGCCTGTGGTCAAGCAAACCAACAAGCAATAAACCGGCCCCAACACAACGCAGCGAGCCGGCGATAGACGAGGCCACCAACAAAGAGCAAATCGCGATATCGATCCTTGATTTATCACGTCCGGGAGATGCCGCCGGGCCGATCGGGAAACCGACCGGCGCACCGCTGGAATCAAGCGAGGATGACCTCGATATTCCGGCCTTTTTGCGGCGGCAAGCGAACTAAAGGGAGGCGGGTGGCCGACACCGGCCATTGCTACAATCTGTAACCAAATGTGATTTGGATTAGCCCGAGGGAAATAGTAATGTTTTCCTCGGGTTCTTTAGTTATTCAGCATGTCAAGCCGGGCTGGACAACCAAAGAGTGAAGATAAAAGAAATAACATAAAGATCTAACATAAAACGGGGAGACATGGCAGGCGCGCTGCCGACGGACCCCGACAGGATGGCCAAAAATCCATGCCGGACACGCTATCATTCGATTTGTTTGTTGACCAGCCTTTCCAGACGACCGTGCGTCGGCCGGTAGCCATGGATGGCATAGGACTTCATTCAGGGCGCTATGTACGAATGAGCATCTGCCCCGCACCGGCCAATCATGGGATCAAATTCCGCCGTACCGATGTCGCAGACCGACGCCAGACCATTACCGCCCATGCCGATTTTGCCGAACAATCGCGGCTCTGCACACGCATCGTTAACGATGACGGCGTTGGGCTGGAAACCATCGAACATCTCATGGCTGGTTTTGCCGGCATCGGGCTTGATAATGCCCTCGTCGAGATTGACGCGGCTGAGGTGCCTATTCTTGACGGTAGCAGCCAGCCGGTGATCGAGGCCCTTGGCGATGCCGGCCTTGAATTGCTACCTGCCAAACGGAAATATCTAACCCTGCTCAAACCGGTTGAGGTCGTGCTGGATGGCGGGTCGTGGGCACGGCTGGCCCCATCGGACAGCCTGAAGATCGACATTCGTATCGAATTTGACGACCCGGCCATTGGCACCCAGACATTCACCTATCGTCACAAAGATGGCAGTTTCGCCACCGAATTGGCCTGTGCGCGGACATTTTGCCAAATGCGTGATGTCGCGCTGATGCAAAATGCGGGGCGTGCGATGGGGGGCTCACTTGGCAACGCCCTGGTCGTCGATAATGGGACGATCCTGAATGAAGGTGGATTGCGGATTGATGGTGAATTTGCCCGCCACAAGGTTTTGGATTGCCTTGGCGATTTGCTGCTTTTTGGCATGCCGGTAAAGGCGCATCTGACCGCGGTCAAGCCGGGACATGCGCTGAGCACACAGCTGAT
>CAZYKI010000001.1:36614-63442 GCA_964648035.1 uncultured Candidatus Puniceispirillum sp.
TGTTTTCGCCGGCCTAGCCACGTCAATGATGCGATTGCCAGCGGAGTCCGTTGTGACCAGACAAACCCTCAGCCTGATTACCGGTGCCTGCTTGTTGCTTGCCGGATGTGCCGATAACACCGATACGGCCGTGCAGGTTGAACAGCCGGTTGACGTGCTATACCGGGATGCTTTGAACACCGCCCTTGCCGGTGATGCGAAGGAAGCCGCGCCCAAATTCGAGGAAGTTGAACGCCAACACCCTTATTCAGAGCTTGCCACGCGGGCCCAAATCATGGCGGCATGGTCATTTTATCAAGCGAATGATTATCCGCGCGCCGAGGCCGCGCTTGACCGCTTTGTCGAATTGAATCCGGCCGACCCAATGGTCGACTATGCCTATTACCTCAAAGCCTTGTGCTATTATGAACAAATTGTCGATGTCGAGCGTGACGCCGAAATGACAAAAATGGCACTGGCAGCGTTTGAGGAGCTGATCCGGCGCTTTCCCAACGGGCGTTATGCCCGCGATGCCCAATTGAAAGTTGATTTGACCAAATCACATCTGGCCGGCAAGGAAATGGCGGTTGGCCGCTTTTACCAAAGCCGGGAATTTTACACCGCCGCAATCCGTCGGTTCAAAACGGTAATCAAGCAATATGACACCACCAATCAGGTGCCCGAAGCGCTGTACCGCCTTGGCGAATCCTATCTAGCCTTAGGTTTGGCTGACGAGGCCGAACGCTTTTATGCTGTCGCCGAATATAACTATCCGGACTCGATCTGGACATCGCGGTTGAACAGCCTGCGTGCCGACCCTGAAAAACCACCAGCTCCCGGTCTTTTTGAGAGATCCATCAATTCGATTACCGCTATTTTTGACTGACCAATGCTGACCAGCCTGACTGTTTCCAACATTGTCCTGATCGACCAGCTGACGGTGCCGTTTTCAGATGGCTTGACGGTTCTGACCGGCGAAACCGGCGCTGGCAAATCAATTTTGCTCGACGCGCTTGGATTGGCGCTTGGCGCGCGGGCGGATTTTGGCCTGATCCGGACCGGCCATAGCGAAGCGCATGTCAGTGCCAGCTTTGATCTGGACAATAGCCATCCGGCCTGGGCGCTGGTCGCCGACAGCGGTATTGCCACCGAGGATCAGATGATCTTGCGCCGACGCTTGAAAAGCGACGGGAAATCCAGCGCCAGCATCAATGATATACCAGTATCGGTTGGGCTGTTACGGCAGGTAGGCGATAGGCTGGTTGAAATTCAAGGGCAGTTTGAAGGCCGCGGCCTGCTTGACAGCAGCACCCATATCACCTTGCTTGATCGTGCCGGCCAGCATCAAGATTTGCTGACCCAAACCGCCGCGGCCTGGACCAAATGGAGCGAAGCCCGCGACGCGGTGACCGCCGCCAGCGCCGCCTTGGCCGCTGCCAAAGCCGATGAAGAATGGCTACGCGATGCGGTTGATGCGCTTGACCGATTGGCCCCCGATGCCGATGAGGAAGGCCAGATCGAGTCGCGGCGTAGCCTGCTGGCCAATATCGGCAAAATCGCCGAAGGATTAGCCATTGCCGAAAATGCGATCAGCGGCGAGCCAAGCGCCGAGTCAGCGGTTGGCCGGGCGCTGGCCGCCATTGAACGGGTGGCACCGCTGGCTGACGGCAAGCTGGATATGGCGCTTGACGCCCTGACCCGCGTAGACGCTGAACTTGCCGAGGCCAGCGCTGGCATTAGTACCGCAATGCACCAGCTAGAAGCCGATCCCAGCCAGCTTGCCGCATTGGATGACCGGCTTCATGAATTGCGACAGCAAGCCCGCAAACATGGCTGCACCCCGTCCGAATTGCCGGTCATTCACCAAAAGCTGGCCGCACAGCTGGCGTCTATTGAGGATTCATCCGGCACCATTGCCCAGCTAACCGAAGCGGCCCATCAATGGCGTGATCATTACCACAAATTAGCCGATGAATTGACCCGCTGCCGCCAGCAGGCCGCCCAGCGGCTGGATGCGGCGGTGATGGCCGAGCTGCCACCGTTGAAACTGGACGGCGCGCAGTTTCAGACCGTAGTCAGCCCGCTTGCTGAATCGCAGTGGGGACCACGCGGCACCTCGTCGGTTCGGTTTGAGGCCAGCACCAACAAAGGCATGGCAGCCGGACCGATTGACCGCATCGCATCGGGCGGTGAATTGGCGCGCTTTCTGCTGGCGTTAAAATTATGCCTTGAGGATCATCAGCTGGCCCGCACGCTGATTTTTGACGAGGTTGATTCCGGCGTTGGCGGGGCGGTGGCGGCGGCTGTTGGTGAACGTCTGGCCCGCCTTGGCGCGACAATGCAGACCTTGGTCATTACCCACTCGCCCCAGGTTGCTGCCCGCGGCACCCACCATTTGCAAATTGCCAAGACCGCCACTGACGATAATGTGATCAGTGCCACCCGCCCGCTGGACCCCGGTCAACGGACCGAAGAAATTGCCCGCATGCTGGCCGGCGAAACCATCACCAGTGAAGCACGCGCCGCCGCCGCGGCGCTACTGGATGCCTGAAAATGGCCGATTTCACCCTTGGAACGACCCCGCCTGATGCCCTGAGCGAGGATGCAGCCGCGGCCGAACTGGCCGAACTGGCGGCCGAAATTGCCCGCCATGATGCGCTGTATCACGGCCAAGATGCGCCCGAATTGAGCGATGCCGATTACGACCGGCTTGTCGCCCGGAACCGGGCAATTGAAGCCGCCTTTCCGGCCTTGGTCCGTGATGACAGCCCCAGCCTGCGGGTTGGCACGTCCCTGCCCGCATCGGGCCTGTTTGGCAAGGTGCGTCACGCCCGCCCCATGCTGTCGCTTGGCAATGGCTTTACGCCTGACGACATTGAAGATTTCGTCACCCGAATCCGCAAATTTCTGTCGCTTGATGACACGGCACCGGTGCAGTTTGTTGCCGAGCCCAAGATTGACGGCCTGTCGATCAGCCTACGCTATGAACAGGGAAGGCTGACCCAAGCCGCGACCCGTGGGGACGGCACCGAGGGTGAAGATGTCACCGCCAATGTGATGCAGATTGCGGCAATACCCAAAATGTTGGCCGGCGCGCCCCCCGCTTTATGCGAGATACGCGGCGAAATTTACATGAACCGGGATGACTTTTTGGCGCTTAACGCCGCCCAAACGGCAGCCGGTGACAAAATTTTTGCCAATCCACGCAATGCCGCCGCCGGGTCGTTGCGCCAAAAAAACCCGGATATCACCGGGCGGCGGAAACTGGCATTTTTTGCCTATGCCACCGGCGAGATTAGCAGCCCGATTGCCACCAGCCATTGGGATATGCTGACCGCGTTGCGCGAGTTCGGATTTATCGTCAATGATCTGTCGCGCCGCTGCGATGGCGTCGCGGCCTTGCTTGACAGCTATGCGATGATTGGCGCCAAGCGCGCCGAGCTTGCCTATGATATTGACGGTGTTGTCTACAAGGTTGACCGGCATGACTATCAGCAACGGCTTGGTCAAGTGGCGCGCGCCCCGCGCTGGGCGATTGCCCATAAATTTCCGGCCGAACAGGCCGAAACAATCGTCCGGTCTATTGATATTCAGGTTGGCCGTACCGGCGCCCTGACCCCGGTTGCCCGGCTTGCCCCGATCGCGGTTGGTGGGGTGATTGTGTCAAACGCCACATTGCATAATGAGGATGAAATCAACCGCAAAGACATCCGCATCGGCGACCGGGTCGTGTTGCAGCGGGCCGGCGATGTGATACCACAAATTGTCCGGGTCATTGTCGATGCCCGCACCGGCGATGAACGCCGTTTTACCTTTCCCGACAGCTGCCCGGTTTGTTCAGCACCAGCCATCCGGCCTGACGGTGAAGCGGTGCGCCGTTGCACCGGCGGGGTCAGCTGTCCGGCCCAACTGGTCGAAGGGCTGAAACATTTCGTGGCCCGCGACGCGTTTGATATCGAGGGGCTTGGCGCCAAACAGATCGAACAATTTACCACCCTTGGCTGGATCACCGCACCGGCTGATATTTTCCGATTGGCCGAACGCGCCGATGCGCTGGCGGCGTTGGACGGCTATGGCCCAACGTCAATCCGCAATCTTCTTGCCGCGATTGAGGCGCGCCGGACCATCGGTCTGGAACGGTTTATCTATGCCCTTGGCATTCGTCAGGTGGGTCAGGCCACCGCGCGGCTACTGGCATTGCATTACGGGTCGGCAGATGCGCTACTAACTGCGCTGAACCCCGATGCCGATCTGGCCGCCGCCCATGCCGCGCTTGTCGAAATTGATCAAATTGGCGATGCGATGGCCGATGATATCACCAGCTTTTTCAGCAGCCCGGCCCATTTTGACATGATCACCGCATTGGCCGCGGCCTTGACCATCCTGCCGCCCGAACGCCCGGCCGATGACAGCCCGTTAAGCGGCAAGATTTTGGTCTTCACCGGCACGCTGGAACAGATGTCGCGGGCCGAGGCCAAAGCCCGTGCCGAGTCGCTTGGCGCCAAAGTTTCGGGATCAGTATCGGCGAAAACCGACTATCTTGTGGCAGGTGCCGATGCCGGGTCCAAGGCGCGCAAGGCGGCCGAACTGGGGGTCGCCATATTGACCGAAGCGGACTGGTTAACGCTTGCCGGCATAGACACAAATTAGCGGCCGGACCAGTTTCAAAGTGGCGCACAGGCCGCCGCAAGCCATGTCCGCGCAGCCGGCGAACAATCGTCAGCCAAGGCCGATTTCACCGTCTGATGATAGCTATTGACCCAGTCACGTTCCGCCGGATCAAGTTTTGTTGGATCAATTAGCCGGCGGTCAAACGGACAAAGGGTCAGTGTTTCAAAACACAAGAACGGATCGCCGCCAAGATCATCTTTGGCATCATTGCCGCGGCGCTCAGCCAACCGCACCGCGACCAGATTTTCAATCCGTATCCCCCATGCACCGGCCTGATAATAGCCGGGTTCATTCGACAGAACCATCCCGGGCTTTAGCGGTTTGTCGCCGCGTTTGGAAATGCTGACCGGCCCTTCATGCACCGACAATACATGGCCAACACCATGGCCGGTGCCATGCGCAAAATCCATCTTGGCCGCCCATAATGGCGCTCTGGTGACGGCATCCAGCTGCTGGCCGGTGGTGCCGGTCGGGAATAGCGCCCGCGCCAAACCGATATGCGCCTTTAACACCGTTGTATAGGCAGCAACGGCATCGGCTGGCGGCACACCAATCGCAATTGTGCGGGTGATATCGGTGGTGCCGTCGCGGTAATGGGCGCCCGAATCGAGCAACAGCACATCATCCCCCCCAAGCCTGCGGTCAGCCCCCGGCAGGGCCCGATAATGCACGATCGCCCCGTTCGGGCCAGATCCGGCAATCGTCGCAAAGCTGGGGGCGACAAAATCGCTGTGCTGCCGGCGAAACCATTCCAGCTTGTCGGCAACCACGCTTTCGGTCAAACCGGTCGCCGCACCTGAGTCAAACCACGCCAAAAATTCAACCAATGCGACGCCGTCGCGGTGGTGTGCCGCACGAAATCCGGCCAGTTCCGCATCAGTTTTGCACACCTTCATCGCCGTGACCGGACATGCCTTGCGTACCGCCTGCACCCCGCTTGCGGCCACCACCGCCAAGAGGTCATGCGGCAGGCTGGCCGGATCAATCATCAGCTGTGCCGCGCCCATCCTGTCCAAAATAGCGCCTAAATCCGCCAATGGCCGCACCGTCAGACCCGGTCCGTCTAGGGCCGACAACCGGTCAGCTTCATCAAGAAGATAAAGGCCATGCTGCCGGTGATAAACGGCAAAGCACAAAACGACCGGGGTAAAGGCAAGATCATAGCCGCGATGGTTAATCAGCCAATTGACCGCATCAACCCGTGTCAACAGCACCGCGTCACACGGTTCAGCAAGCAACACAGCATCAAGATCGGCCAGTTTGGTTGCCATGCTGTTGCCAGCGACATCATCCGCTATCGGCCATGGCGTTGCCGGGCCAAGCACTGGCCGGTCACCCCATATCTGGTCAATCAGGTTGCTGGGGTGGCCTGTCAATTGTCCGCCAGCGTCAAGAATGGCGCGTTCAAACCGCTGAAATCCATCGATCGTAACCAGCCGCCCATCAATGCCAAACCGGGCAGCGGCGGGCATTTCCAAGCCGGCAAGCCACGCCTCAAGACCATCATCCGGCAGGGTAAATGACTGCCAGTATGCCGGGTCAGTCTGTGCCGCCATCTGCAAACTATACCGCCCATCGCTGAACAAGGCGGCGTGGTCAGCGGTGATCACCGCAAAGCCGGCCGAACCGGTAAAGCCGCTGATAAAAGCCAGCCTTTCGTCGCCCGCTGGCACCTCCTCGCCCTGATACATATCCTCACGGCCGACAATCCAGCCGGCAAGGCCCGCCACCTTCAGGGCGTCTCGCAACGACTCAAGGCGGGTTGCCAGCATCTCCGCATTTGCGACGCCGGTCATCGGCTGCGCCATCCGCGGCCACGCCACAAGGCGGGCATCTGTCCTGCCGATGCGGGCCGCATCACCAAACTGGTCCAGTCGCCGATTGTCAAGCGCGCCCAGCGCCGCATGCCTTGGGCCCGATAGGCGGCTTCAACGCCGGTCGCCTGCCGGTTCAAAATGCCTGACAAAACAAGCCACCCCCGCGCTGACAAATGCGGCACGAGATCAGGGGCCATCCGGGTCAGTGGCCCGGCCAGAATATTTGCTAAAATCAGATCATAAGGTGCTGGCTGCCGAACCTGCCGATTGCCAAACCCGCGTGACACGGCAAGCCGCATGGCTGGCGGCGCAATTCGGTTAAGACGGCGATTGGTTGCGGCCACCCGAATGGCAACCGGGTCATTGTCAGCAGCCACACAAAGTGATGACCGCCATAAACGACCTGCCGCCATCGCTAAAATCGCCGATCCGCACCCCATATCAAGAACCCGTTTGGGACGATTGTCACGGATCATCTGCATCGCCCGTAAACAGCCTTCGGTGGTTGGATGCGTTCCCGACCCAAACGCCATCGCCGCATCAATCTGCAGCGGCAGGCTGGCGGCCGGTGGCCGGGCTGAAATATGGCTGCCATAAATCCAAAAGCGGCCAATCCGCAATGGGGGAAACGCCGCCCGATTTTCGGCCAACCAGTCACGATCCGGCAACGCGTCTACCGCAACCGGCGGCGGGGCGATCCCGATCTCGGTAAAGATCGGGGCCAATAACGCATCAATCAAGCCAGCATCTGGCATGCTGTCGAACAGCGCCTCAAATTCCCAGTCAGTATCATCTGGCCGTTGGTGCGATGTGGCGAGCGCGTCAAGCAATTCGCTGAACACCGCCTCTATTCTGGCTGCCTGATGCGGGACAACATGCGCGGGCACGATTAGGCGCACTGTATAAAGCTGTGTCATGGCTTGCTCACAAAACCGGAAACAACATGCTTTTGCCCGGCCTTATCAAATGCAATCAACAGCTTGTCTCCATTTATCGTCAGGATATTTCCCATCCCGAATTTTTGATGGAACACCCGCTCGCCAACACTGAACCCGCCAGCATGACCGGTTGGCTTCCAGCCGTCATCGGCCGGCCGGTCGCGCCGCGCCGCCATGCGCCGCCAGCCGGGACCATAACCGCCATTAAGGCTGCCAAAACTGTTTCCACCCTGCTGCGGCATTGACACCCGTCCAAGCCCCATGCCTTGTGCCAAATCTTCGATCATATGGTCGGCCGGCAATTCCTGCACAAAACGTGATGGAATCGATGATTGCCACTGGCCATGAACGCGCCGACTATTGGCAAAGCTGATAAACAGGTTGTGCCGCGACCGGGTGATACCGACATAGGCAAGCCGGCGTTCCTCTTCCAGACCGATCACCCCATTTTCATCAATCGTGCGCTGGCTGGGAAAGATACCTTCCTCCCAGCCCGGCAAAAACACCGTGTCAAATTCCAACCCTTTGGCGGCATGCAGCGTCATCAATGTCACTTCGCCCTGTTCGGGTTCATTGTCGCCGTCCATGACCAAAGCGATATGTTCAAGAAATCCCTGTAAATTATCGAAATCCTGCATCGCATTGACAAGTTCGGTCAGGTTTTCAAGCCGGCCTTCGGCATCGGGTGATTTATCGGCCTGCCACATTGCGGTATAGCCCGATTCGTCCAAGACCAGCTTTGCCAGATCTGCATGATGTACCGTCCCCGCCATGTCACGCCACCGCCCAATATCGCTGGCGAATCCGGCCAAGGCATGGCGCGCGGCTGGTCGCAATTCATCACTGGCGGCAAGATCCATCGCGGCGGCCAACAGCGGTTTGTCCGATGCCCGGGCCTGCATATGGACCGCTTGCAGGCTGGCGGTGCCAAGCCCGCGTTTCGGCACATTGACGATACGTTCAAAGGCCAGATCATCCGCCGGTTGGGCAATCAGGCGCAAATAAGCAATCGCATCACGGATTTCGGCCCGTTCATAAAATCGTGCCCCGACAACACGGTAAGGCAGGCCAATGGCGATGAACCGTTCTTCAAATTCGCGTGTCTGAAATCCGGCGCGCACCAGAACGGCAATTTGCGACAGGTTCTTGCCATCTTGCATCATCGTTTCAATATGGCCGGCAATCTGCCGGGCCTCATCCGGCCCATCCCAATAGCCATGAAGCCGGATTTTTTCGCCATCACCTGCCGATGTGTAGAGCTCTTTGCCAAGCCGCGTCTCATTATGCGCGATAATCTTGCTGGCAGCGGCCAAGATATGGCCTGTCGACCGGTAATTTTCTTCCAGCCGCACGGTCCGCGCACCGGGAAAGTCGCTTTCAAAGCGCAAGATATTCCCCACCTCGGCCCCGCGCCACCCGTAAATCGACTGATCATCATCACCAACACAACACAGGTTGTTCCGCTGGCCGGTCAACAGGCGCAACCACAAATATTGCGCCACATTGGTATCCTGATACTCATCGACCATAATATGGGTGATTCGCTGATGATAGTCGGCCAACACATCCGCATGGCTGGTAAAAATAGTCAGCATGTGCAGCAACAAATCACCAAAATCGACCGCATTCAGCGCCAGAAGACGCTGCTGATAGCGGCTGTAAAGGGCGCGCATGCGGCCGTTGGCGACGTCTCCTGCCTCAACCGGACCAATTTTTTCCGGCACCAAGCCACGATCCTTCCAGCGCGAAATGACCCCGCCAAGCATCCGCGCCGGCCAGCGTTTGGGGTCGATATCCTCGGCCTCCATCAGCTGTTTCAGCAACCTGATCTGGTCATCAGTATCAAGGATCGTAAAATCCGGCCGCAGCCCGACAAGATCGGCATGGCGCCGTAACATTCGCGCTGCAAGCGCATGAAAGGTTCCCAGCCAGACCTGTTCAGCCATCGGCCCGACCAAGCCGGCCACCCGCATTTTCATTTCACGCGCGGCCTTGTTGGTAAAGGTTACCGCGAGGATATTCCATGGCTTGGCGGTGTTGCTGGCCACCAATTCGGCAAGGCGCGACGTTAAAACACGGGTTTTGCCGGTGCCGGCACCAGACAGCACCAGAAGCGGCCCGTCCAATGTTTCAGCCGCCTCGCGCTGTGCCGGATTCAGCCCATCAAGCCACGGCTTGGAAGATAAGGTCACAAGATCATTCATGATAGCGTCAAATTCGCAAATGCTGGCCAAAGCGTCAATCGGAATGGGCAAAAACAGCATCAATCTGTTCGCGGTCATCAGCGGCGCTATTATTTGAACACAACCCGAACAATGATGCTGATTCATTTTTGCATTCCGGGTGTTTTGCGATATGGTCAGCAACTCTAGCGGCAATGAGGTGGCGTCATGCCCTGTCCACAGCGACAGTTCACATCGACCAGCATCAAGGCCCTTTTGGGCAACGGGCTTTTGTGCCTGTTTTTGGTAGCGTGCAGCGCGACCCCTGATAGCGCGCAAACCGATAGCCGTGACCCGTATGAATCGACGAATCGGCAGGTATTCCGCTTTAATATGGCGGTTGATTCGGCAGCCGTTGAACCAGTTGCCAACGCCTATCGCCACAGCATGCCCGAAGCCGGTAAAACGGCTATTGAAAACCACCTTGATTGGACCGGGCTTCCCGCCACCACAATGAATTCGGCGCTGCAAGGCCGGTTTGAAAATGCCGGCTTGTCGGTGTTGCATTTCGCGATCAACGGGCTGACGCTGGGGCTTGCCGAGCTGACCGAGGACCCGCGCGAGGTCAAGCCACAGGATTTCGGCCAAACATTAGCCGCCTATGATGTTCCTCAAGGCGATTATTTGATGGTCCCATTGTTTGGCCCTAACACCAGCCGCAGCTTGACCGGCCGTGTTGTTGATGCGGTGACAAATCCGCTGCGCCTCGTCAAGGCCGGCGGCACCGCAACGGCGGTACGAAGCCTGCAGCCGCCAGCCCGTGTCGTGGTGGTGCGCGCGCGCCAGTTTGAAGCGATAAATGACGTCAAATATAACGCCGCCGATCCTTATGCGAGGACAAGATCTCTCTATTTTCAGGGGCGTGCCGGCCGTATCAACGCACGGGTGGGGCAACCGACCGCCAATCGCACCAGTGACGATTTGTTCGAATCCTTTTTCGAGGCCGAAAAATGAACCGCGTTTTTACCCCAGTTGGTATGCCAACCGCAGTTTTTTCCCCTGTTTTGCGGGCGGTCAGCCTGATGATCATGCTGATGATGCTGGCATGGCCGGCCAGCATGGTGCGGGCCGATGCGCGGATTGATGCCGCCAATGCCGTCATCAGCGCGATGGTCAGCGACATGGACAGCTATCTTGCCACCGATGCGGGCGACGCGTCAGCGCGGCTGACGACTGTGACCAGAATGCTGGACACCTATTTTGACCTGCCGACAATTGCCCGTTTTTCGGTTGGCCCTTATTGGCGGGCGGCCAGTAGCGAAGAACGCCAGACCTATAATGAAACATTGCGGTTGGCCATGATCGGCACCGTGGTTAATAATTTCGACCAATTGAAAGGGTTAACCTTTACACCAACCGACAGCGTGCCGAAAGGCGACAATATGGTGCTGGTCCGGGGCCATTTCAGCGATAAATCCGGACAAAGATCACCGGTTATGGTGGGGTGGCGGGTGATCACCCCCATTGAGGGAACCGCCAAAGTATTGGATGTCGAGATTGAAAACATCTCGATGCTGGTGACCCAACAACAGGAAAATCTGGCCATCATCCGCCAGAATCAAGGACGGTTTGGTGCCTTGATTGAAGCGATGAAGGCCAAACAAACGACAAAATGAAACGCCGCAATCGGGGCGGGCCAGCCTGTCAGATTACCGCGATAGCGGCTTATATTTGATGCGGGTTGGCCGGTCGGCATCGGCGCCAAGGCGGCGTTTTTTATCGGCTTCATACGCCTCGTAATTGCCTTCAAACCATTCTACATGGCTGTCGCCCTCAAAAGCGAGGATATGCGTTGCAATCCGGTCAAGGAACCAGCGGTCGTGGCTGACAACCACCGCACATCCGGCAAAATCGCCCAACGCTTCTTCAAGCGCCCGCAACGTGTCGACATCAAGATCATTGGTCGGTTCATCAAGCAAAAGCAGATTGGCACCGCTTTTCAACATGCGGGCCAAATGCACCCGGTTCCGTTCACCACCCGACAATTGGCCGACCGGCTTTTGCTGGTCGCCACCCTTGAAATTGAACTGGCCAACATAGGCCCGTGACGGCATGGTGCGCTTGCCAAGCTGGATTTCCTCATTCCCGTCCGAAATGACTTCCCAGACGGTTTTTTTGTCATCCAGCGCATCGCGTGACTGGTCCACATAGCCAAGCTTGACCGTTTCCCCGACCACAAATTCACCCGCATCGGGCGCTTCATCGCCAGTGATCATGCGAAACAGCGTGGTCTTACCCGCACCGTTTGGCCCGATCACCCCGACAATCCCCCCCGGCGGCAGACGGAATGACAAATCATCGATCAACAGCCTATCACCAAACGCCTTACGCAGGCCGGTGGCATTGATCACCACATCGCCAAGGCGCGGCCCCGGCGGGATGGTAATGCTGGCCGTATCCATCTGTTGCTGCTGGCCGTCGGCCAATAATTTTTCATAGGCGTTGATCCGGGCCTTGGATTTGGCCTGCCGTGCTTTGGGCGCTGAACGCACCCATTCAAGTTCACGCGACAAGGATTTAACCCGCGCCGCATCGGCCCGCCCTTCTTGTTCAAGACGCTTTTGTTTTTGTTCAAGCCAGCCAGAATAATTGCCCTCGTAGGGAATGCCAGCGCCCCGATCAAGCTCTAGAATCCAGCCCGCCACCTCGTCGAGGAAATAACGGTCATGGGTGATCGTCACAACGGTTCCGGGAAAATCATGCAGAAATTTCTGCAGCCACGCCACCGATTCAGCATCCAAATGGTTGGTCGGCTCGTCAAGCAACAGCATATCCGGCGCGCTAAGCAACAATTTACACAAGGCGACCCGGCGTTTTTCCCCACCTGACAGTTTTGTGACATCAGCATCGCCAGGCGGCACCCGCAACGCATCCATCGCAATTTCGGCCTTGCGTTCAAGGTCCCAGCCATCAATCGCGTCGATTTCTTCCTGCAATTCAGCCTGTTCCGCGATGACCGCATTCATTTCATCATCGGTCATTTCTTCGGCGAATTTGGCGCTGACCTCGTTGAACCGGTCGACCAGTTCCTTGGCTCTGCCAAGGCCGGCCAGCACATTGCCGGTCACATCAAGCGCCGGGTCAAGCTCGGGCTCTTGGGCAAGATACCCCACCTTGATACCGTCGGCGGCCCATGCCTCGCCCTGAAATTCGGTTTCCAGCCCGGCCATAATCCGCAACAAGGTTGATTTACCCGCCCCGTTCAAGCCAAGCACACCGATTTTGGCCCCTGGTAAAAATGACAGGCTGATATTTTTCAAAACCTCTTTGCCACCAGGCCAGGTTTTGCTCAATCGGCTCATTACATAAACATATTGATGGCTTGCCATAGTCTCTTGTCCCTGCTCGCTTGTTGGCCCTGCCGGTGACGGCCGCGGTTCTGCTTGTTTCTGCCCTCTTATGTATCGGTTTTTATCGGCATAGGCCAGTATCCTGTTGCCGTGCGGGCAACATTACCTAAGAACAGAACCGAACCGCAAGGCTTGCACCCCGGCGGCTAATGGTCTTTGATAGGCCAATGGCCTTGTGCCGGTTGGCCTGATGGGGGCGCTTTTCATGATCACAACCATTCCACCTATCGGATTTTTGCTGGACATTCCGTTTGGTGTGTTGATGTGGACCAGCCTTTTGCAATTCCTGTTGATGGCGGTGCTTGCCGAAAACAGCCGCGCGATGCCGCTGCAGATGATCCGCGGATTGAACGCGCCGCTTCATGCGCTGCTGCAACTGGCAAAGCCGCGCATAATCGAGGGGCGGCTAATCCCCCTTTATGCGGCTTTTGTGCTGTTTATCCTGCGCTATTATCTGTTGCCGGAACTGCTGGATTATGACATCTGGAATTTTTACCAGATGCCGCTGGAAAAACTGCTAATCGAGGCAAAAGCGGATCTTGGCTTGTAACCGGGGATTCGCGGCCGGTGGGGCGGCCGGTTAATCACCGGCGACAATGCTGGTCTTGCGGATGACCTTCCCCGCCGCATCAAGCTGCCAGATCGCCTGACCGGTTTTTCCGTCAATCACCACGACCAAGCCACCCTTGTCGGTAGCCGATGCCGCGCTGATATGCGTGCCGGCAGGGATGACCAATGTGTTTTCGGTTATCGCTTTGATTGTCTTGCTGTTGGTGAGGCGGCTGTAAATAGTGGTCACGATCACCACCAGCGCGGCAATAATCAGCACCGCCATGATAATGCTCATCGCCTTGATCAATCCCAAATGACGCACCACCGCGGATGGCTGCTCGGTTTCGGGGGCTGTTGCCATGCCCGATTTTAGGCTATTGTCTTTTTCCATGCACACATCCTCTTCATCTGCACCCGACATGCTGACTGTCACCGCCGACCATGACGGGCCACCCGACCGCATTGACCGGTTTTTGGCACAGTCTTTTAGTAACACGGATCACACCCTGTCCCGTAGCCGGATCAAGGCGCTGATTGTCGATCAGCAGCTGACCGAAAACGGTCGAACCCTATCCGATCCATCGGCACCGGTCAAACCCGGCGCGCAATATCGCCTGACGGTCCCACCGCCCATCGACGCCACCCCGATGGCGGAACCCATCGCGCTGGATATCCTCTATGAGGACAAAGACCTGATTGTCCTGAACAAGCCGGCCGGCATGGTTGTCCATCCGGCACCGGGCGCGATGAATGGCACGCTGGTCAACGCGCTATTGGCACATTGCGGAGACACGCTGACCGGCATTGGCGGGGTTATGCGCCCCGGCATCGTGCATCGCCTTGACAAGGACACGTCGGGCACGATGGTCGTTGCCAAAACCGACGCGGCGCATCAAGGCCTGACATTGATGTTTGCCGCCCATGACCTTGACCGGCGCTATCAGGCGCTTGTCTGGGGCGGCGGTACCGAACGCGATGGCACGATTAACGCCCCGCTTGGCCGGGCCAGCCATGACCGCAAAAAACAGGCCGTGACCAGCAAAGGGCGGCAGGCTGTCACCCATTGGCGTTTGCTGCAAAGTCTGCCGCCGTTTGGCTGCCATGTTGAATGCCGCCTCGAAACCGGCCGCACCCATCAAATCCGCGTGCATATGGCGCATATTGGCCATGGGGTGATCGGCGATCCGCTCTATGGCCGCGCACCACGGGTCGCGCAAATGCCCGATAATCGGGCCCGCACCGGCCTTGCCCAGATGCGTGCCTTTCCACGGCAAGCGCTGCACGCCGCCCATCTTGGGTTTGCCCATCCGATCAGCGGCGCCCCCTTGTCGTTTGACACCCCATTACCAGCCGATATGGCCGCACTTCTTGACTGTATGCAGCAAACCGTTGCCGACCGGGCGGCCGGCAAAGCATGACCAGCACCGCCGAGGCATCGGGTTTGATGCACCCAAAGCGGCCCCCAATTGTTGCGTTTTTATTTATAATGAAAAAGGGTTTTTGCCTAATCTGTGCGAAAATTAGAATTATTGAAAAACAGTTTTCTCGAAAATGGCCTTAATCCCGCCCTGTTTACATGCTTAATTATTTTCACAAAAAAATATGTCGGCACGGGCTTGACCCACGGCTACGGCTAGCGCAAAGACAGCATTCACAGGAGATTTGACATGGTAGGCAAGCAATCACTTCCGGTCCTTAGTCCCGACGGTAATCTGTCGCGCTATCTTGAGCAAATTCGCGCCTTTCCGATGCTTGAGCCAGGCGAGGAATATATGCTGGCGAAATCATGGAAAGACAAAGGCGATGTGAACGCCGCGCACAAGCTGGTCACCAGCCACCTGCGGCTTGTCGCCAAAATCGCGATGGGCTATCGCGGTTATGGTCTGCCGGTCGCCGACCTGATCTCTGAAGGCAATCTTGGCATGATGCATGCGGTCAAGAAATTTGAACCGGAAAAGGGCTTTCGCCTCGCCACCTATGCGATGTGGTGGATCAAGGCCGCCATTCAGGAATATATCTTACGCTCTTGGTCACTTGTCAAAATTGGCACTACCGCCGGGCAGAAAAAGCTGTTTTTCAACCTCCGCCGCATCAAAGGCCAGATCCAAGCGATTGATGATGGCGATCTGCGGCCTGAACAGGTCACCCAGATTGCCAATCAGCTGAATGTGTCTGAAGCCGAGGTGATCTCGATGAACCAGCGGCTGGCCGGCAATGATCGGTCGCTGAACGTGCCAATTGGGCGTGATGGTGAAGGCAGTGGGGAATGGCAGGATTGGCTGGAAGACGATACCACCGATCAAGAGACAAGCTTTGCCGAACATGAGGAATATAGCGCCCGTCGCGACCTGATGGTTGAGGCGATGGCGCAATTGAACCCGCGCGAGCAACGGATCCTTGAGGCCCGGCGCCTTGCCGAACCGCCCTTAACCCTAGAGGATCTGGCCGACGAATTCGGCGTTAGCCGCGAGCGGATCCGCCAAATTGAGGTGCGGGCCTTTGAAAAGCTGCAAAAAGCGGTACGCGACAAAGCCGATGAAATGAAGCTGTTGCCGATGCAGGCTGGCGAACCCGCCTAGCCTTCAAACGGGTCTTTGACCAAGATCGTGTCGTCGCGCTCGGGGCTGGTTGACAGCAACGTGACCGGAATCCGGGTCAATTCTTCGACACGGCGGATATATTTGACCGCATTGGCCGGCAAATCAGCCCAGCTACGGGCACCATAGGTGCTGTCCTGCCAACCGGGCATTTCCTCATAGACCGGCTGACACGCCGCTTGGGCGCCAGCATCCGATGGAAAATAATCAAGGACCTTATCGCTGCCCTCGATCTGATAACCGACACAGATTTTCAGCGTATCAAACCCATCAAGCACATCCAGCTTGGTCAAGGCCATGCCGGTAATGCCGGCAACGTGACCAGCCTGCCGCACCATCACCGCATCAAACCAGCCACAGCGCCGTTTACGCCCGGTGACGGTGCCAAATTCGCGGCCACGCGCGCCCATCCGGTCACCATCAGCGCCAAAATCTTCGGTTGGGAACGGCCCGCTGCCAACGCGTGTGGTATAGGCCTTGGTGATTCCCAGCACAAATCCGATATCGGTGGGGCCAGTGCCAGACCCGGTTGCCGCCTGTCCGGCAACCGTATTGCTGGATGTGACAAACGGATAGGTGCCATGATCAATATCCAGCATCACGCCTTGTGCGCCTTCGAAAAGCACCCGCTTGCCAGCCGCACGCGCCGCGGCAAGACAACGCCAGCTTTGGCCAGTGAAGGCCAGCAATTGGTCCCGCATCGCCAGCAGGTCGTCCGCCATCTGCCGCGCATCGGCCAGCGGTTGGCCAGCGGCCGCCAGCCAGACATTGTGGTGCGCGCTTAGCGCCTCGATTTTTTCGCGTAACACATCTTCCTGGGCGACATCCCCCAGCCGTACAGCCCGGCGGGCGACCTTATCCTCATAGGCCGGCCCGATGCCTCGCCCGGTGGTGCCAATCTTACCGCTGCCGCGCATCGCCTCACGCGCCGCATCAACCGCCTGATGCACCGGCAAGATCAAGGCCGCCGATTCTGAAACAAGCAGGCTTTGCGGGGTAATGGTCGCACCTTGGTCGCGCAAAATGCCGATCTCTTTTAGTAAATGTGCCGGGTCGATCACCACACCATTGCCGATCACCGACAATTTTCCAGGACGCACAATACCCGACGGCAACAGCGACAATTTATATTCGACCCCGTCAATGACCAGCGTATGACCGGCATTATGGCCGCCTTGAAACCGCACCACGACATCGGCACGGCTTGATAGCCAGTCGACGATTTTGCCCTTGCCTTCATCACCCCACTGGGCGCCGATCACAACCACATTTGCCATGAAACAACCTTTATCTTACCTCAGGCGCGCCGCGGCTTTTGTTAATGGCGGCCATACCTGACATTACCTGTCGCTTCATCGTGACAAGGCAATCAATTGGACATCGCGGGCGTTATAGCAGACAAAGCCAAGGCAGCACAAGGTAACACAAGGCAGCACAAGGCAACAGATCGCCCGCCGGCGGCTGTCACGCGGCGGCCCTACGCCGCCGCTGGAAATTGCAGCGCGTCAGCCCGCACAACCTGTTTCAGAGCGCGGATTTCCGGCATGATATCGGCGGGAAGACCGCCGTCAATTTCAACCAGTGCAATCGCCTCGCCGCCCTCTTCACGGCGCCCCAGATGAAAGGTTGCGATATTGATCCCATGCTTGCCACACAAGCTGCCAAGATCACCGATAAAGCCGGGCTTGTCGTAATTGCGAAGATACAGCAAATAAGGCGGAAAATCGGATTCGACGGCAATATGCTGCACCTCGACAATCCGCGGCTTGTTCCCCCCAACCAGCGTACCGGCAATGGTGCGGTGGCCGTCCTTATGCCCGATTGTGACCCGCAACAAGGTTTCATAGTCGCATTGCCGGTCATGGCGCACCGTTGATACCGCAATACCATTGGCCGAGGCCACCGCCGCCGCATTGACCATATTCACCGATTCCATCACTGGCCCCAATAAACCAGCCAATGTTGATGCGGCCACCGGTTCCGGATTCAAGGCCGCGGCCTTGCCATCCAACTCGATGGTGACGCTGCTGACACCCTCGGCCTGAACCTGCCCAAGGAAACTGCCCAGCAAGCCGCCAAGCGCCATATAGGGCCGCAACACGGGCGCTTCTTCGGCCGACACCGACGCCATGTTTAGCGCGTTGGTCACCGCACCTTTCATCAGATAATCGGCCATTTGTTCAGCCACCTGTAACGCTACCTTTTCCTGCGCTTCGGTGGTGCTGGCCCCAAGATGGGGGGTCGCAATCACATTATCGATGTCAAACAGGATATTTTCGGTGGCTGGTTCAACCTCGAACACATCCAGTGCCGCCCCGGCGACATGGCCGCTTTTCAGCGCTGCAGCAAGGGCGTGTTCATCAACCAATCCGCCACGCGCGCAATTGATGATCCGTACACCCTTTTTGGTTTTATTGATCGCGTCAGCGCTGATGATATTGCGGGTTGCATCGGTCAAAGGCGTGTGCAGGGTGATAAAATCGGCACGCGTCAATAGCTCGTCAAGCTCTACCTTTTCAATGCCAAGGCGGGTCGCATTTTCAAGGCTTAGAAAGGGATCATAACCAACAACGCGCATTTTCAGACCTTGCGCCCGGTCAGCCACGATGGTGCCGATATTACCGCACCCGATCAGCCCCAGTGTCTTGCCGGTAATTTCGGTACCCATAAAGCGTGATTTTTCCCATTTACCAGCCCGTGTTGACGCACTGGCTTCGGGAATCTGCCGTGCCAATGCCAACAGCATACCAATCGCATGTTCCGCCGTGGTTACCGCATTCCCATAAGGGGTGTTCATGACAATGACACCCCGCTTGGTTGCCGCCGGAATATCGACATTATCGACCCCGATACCGGCACGGCCAATGACTTTCAGATTGGTTGCTGCCTGCAGAATCTCAGCGGTGACTTTGGTTGCCGAACGAATGGCAAGACCATCATACTGGTCGATGATCGATTTCAATTCGTCAGGCGACAGGCCCGGCTTGACATCAACATCAACACCATGGTCGGCAAAAATCGTCGCGGCATGCGGGCTCAATTTGTCACTGATCAATACTTTTGGCATTTCACTTGTCCTTTTGCGGTCACATCGCGCGATATGATAAGGGAATGGCCAGCCGGCAGACGCACCGGCCAGCACTATGTATGGTAGGAGAGATGGGATCAGGCAGCGACGTCGGCGGCCGCCAGAATTTCGGCATAGGCCCAGTCAAGCCACGGCAGCAATGCCGCAACATCACGGGTCTCGACCGTTGGCCCTGCCCAGATGCGGATTCCCGGTGGGGCATCGCGATAGGACGCGGCATCAAAAGCCACCCCTTCATCTTGAAGCCGCTTGTCAAGTTCAGCCGCAATGGCCGCCTGACGGTCATCATCAAGGGACACAAACCACGGATCGGTGATTTTCAGCGTGATACCGGTATTGGCAATGGTGGCCGGATCTTCCGCCAGAAACTCAAAATAGGGCGAGGTTTCAACCCATGCACGCACCGCATCAAGGCTGGCCTCGGACCGGGCGATCAGTGCGGGCAAGCCGCCAATCGATTTAGCCCATGTCAGAGCATCGATTGCATCCTCGACAACCAGCATCGATGGGGTATTGATCGTTGCACCCGCAAAGATCGATTTGTTAAAGGCGCCTTTCGCGGTCAGCCGGAACAATTTTGGCACCGGCCATGGCGGGGTGTGGGTATTGAGCCGCTCCACCGCCCGCGGCGACAGGATCATCACACCATGCGCGGCCTCGCCCCCAAGCGACTTTTGAAAACTGAAAGTCACGACATCCAATTTGCGCCACGGTAAATCCATCGCGAAACAGGCCGACGTCGCATCGGCAATGGTCAGACCGGCCCGATCATCGGGAATCCAGTCACCATTCGGGACCTTGACCCCGGCGGCGGTGCCATTCCAGGTAAAGACCACGTCATTATTGAAATCTACCGCGCCAAGATCAGGCAGCTGGCCATAAGGGGCGGTGCGGGTGATTGGATCGATTTTTAATTGGCTGACCGCATCAACGACCCAATCCTTGCCAAAGGCTTCCCATGCCAACACCTCGACACCGCGGGCGCCAAGAAGCGACCACATCGCCATTTCGACAGCCCCGGTATCGGATCCGGGTACAATGCCGATCAGGTAATCATCGGGAAGACCAAGCACGTCACGGGCCAGTGCCATGGCGTCATTGATTCGGTCTTTGGCTGGTTTGGAACGGTGCGAACGGCCGGTACAGGCGTTGCTAAGCGAGGCTGGCGACCATCCCGGACGTTTGGTGGTTGGCCCGGAAGAAAAATACGGCGTGACCGGACGGTTGGCCGGTTTCGGATGCGTTGTCATAGCATATCTCACATTTTATGTTGCCATCCGTTGGGGGATAGCGGCCCGTCGAAAGCAATCGCACAAAACCGCAAGACAAGTCAACCACCGGAAAAACCGGTAGGCGAAATATCTTACCTCAATTTACCTATTTGTTTTTTATGGCTTTTATGAGGCGCCTTGCTGAAGGCGAAAAATTACCGCGTCCATTGTCGCGGTTAACAGCGCGTCGGTTTCGGCCTCGACCATCACCCTGATCAGGCTTTCGGTGCCTGACGCGCGGACCAGAATCCGGCCTTGGTCTGCCAAGCCGGTCTGGATAGATTGCAAATCTGCTTGGAACGCCGGGGCGTCAAGAATGGCTGGATCAAGCCCGGTTAAATTTTCCAACCGTTGCGGGCTTGGCGTAAAGGCATGAAACAGCTGGCTTGCCGGTGCATTGCCGTCTTTCAACAAGGCGAGCATTTGCAACCCGGCCAATAGCCCGTCACCCGACCGGCTGATATCGGGCATCAGAATATGGCCTGACGGCTCGGCCCCAAGCCGGAGATTATCGGCACGCAATTTCTCCAAAATATAGCGGTCGCCAACCGCGGCACGATGCAGCGTTATGCCAGCCGCGGCAAGCCGCTTTTCAAGGCCACGGTTCGTCATCACCGTACCGACCACCGCATCACCTGCCAAATGGCCAAGACGGTGCATATGCAAGGCAAGACAGCCAAGAATCTGGTCACCGTCAATAATCTGCCCCTGTTCATCAGCCATGATGATCCGGTCGGCATCACCATCAAGGCTGATACCGGCATCGGCGCCATGCGCCACCACGGCGGCGGCCATTGCGTCTGGATGCACAGCACCGCATCCGTCATTGATATTGAACCCGTCAGGGGTAATCGCCAAGGGCACCACTTCGGCACCCAATTCATATAATGTGTCAGGCGCGGTGCGATAGGCCGCCCCGTTCGCGCAATCGACGACCAGCTTCAACCCGTCAAGACGGGTCTGGCGTGGCAAGGTGGCCTTGGCAAATTCGACATAACGGCCCACCGAGTCCAACATCCGGCGCGCCCGACCCAGCTTGTCCGCCCCCGCCAATTCAATCGATCCGGCAGCGAGGGCCGAAATTTCGGTTTCGATCCGGTCATCCAGCTTGTAGCCATCCGGCCCAAACAATTTGATACCATTGTCGTGATGCGGATTATGGCTTGCCGAGATCATCACCCCCAATTCGGCGCGAAGTGATCGTGTCAAATGGGCCACAGCGGGCGTGGGGATTGGCCCTAACAACCGGCAGTCGAGCCCGATCGAGGTAAAGCCGGCAACAAGCGCCGCCTCGATCATATAGCCAGACAAACGGGTATCCTTGCCGATCACCACAATCGGCCGGCCGGCACCGCGCCGGTTGTTGTTATCGACAAACCAGCGCCCGGATGCCAATGCCAGCCGGACCACTGCCTCGGCGGTCATCGGGCCGGTATTGATCCGCGCGCGCACCCCGTCTGTGCCAAACAATCCTGCCATTTCCGCCTTTGCTCATCGTTGTTGCATTTTTGCGTGTATGTCACCATAGGGCAGCCTGCCCCCGGTTAACAAGCCTTGATGTCACACGCCGCGCTGTTGCGGGACCCGCTCAAACGAGACGGCCCTAGACGCAGCCTCCCGCCGGGCGGTCTGCGGCTAGTAACGCCGCCTCGATGGCCAGCGCCTGCGCCGTCTCGGCGACGTCATGAACCCGGATCAATTGCGCCCCTTGCCGGCGCGCGGCCAAAGCCAAAGCAAGCGATCCCGGCAAGCGGCGATCCGCCGGTTCATTGGCCGACAGGGCAGCGATGGTTGACTTGCGACTGGCACCAAACAAGATCGGCACCCCAAGGCCATGCAGCAGCCCAAGCCAGTTCACCAGCTGCAGGTTATGCGGCACGGTCTTGCCAAAGCCAAAGCCGGGATCAACCGCAATCATCGCGTCAGGAATGCCGGCAGCACGGGCGGCGGCAATGCGCGCCTCAAGAAAGCGGTAAATCTCGATCGGTGCAAATTCATAGGCCGGCTTATCCTGCATGGTTTGCGGATCACCTTGCATATGCATCAGGATCACCGGGACGCCGCTGGCGGCGGCGGCGGCAAGCGCGCCATCGCCTTGCAAGGCCGCGACGTCGTTGATAATCGCCGCCCCAGCAGCAACCGCACGGCGCATCACATCAGCATGGCGGGTGTCGATGGAAATGGTCGCCCCAGCCCGCGCCAAGGCGGTTATCGGCGGCAATACCCGCGCCAATTCCTGATTTCGCGTTACCGGTGCTGCCCCCGGCCGGGTTGACTCGCCGCCGATATCGATAATCGCCGCACCGGCGTTCTGCATCGCGGTAGCCGCCGCAATCGCCTCGGCAGGGGCCAGTCGTTGCCCCCCATCGGAAAAACTGTCAGGAGTTACATTGACCACACCCATCAGATGGGTGCGGTCCATATCAAGGCCGGCAAAGGCGGGACGCGGCGCGATCAGCCGGTCAAGTGCGGTGACGGCGCGGTTACGATCATCGGCGCTGGCAATAAGATCGTCACAATCCATCCGCACCACAACATAGCGGCCGTCATGCCGCATCAGAAGGTCAATCTCGGTAAAATGCGCCACACCGCCAGCAAGCGCTGTGGTGCCTGATGCACAAACAACCGGCCGGAGCCAGCTATCAGTTGCAAAAGGCGGCACCGGAGGCGCCGCCTTATAGGTGATCATTGGTTTGTCGTCCATTGTTACGACGCCGATCTAGGCCGGTTCTCCACCGGGTTTTTTCGCTCGGCCAGACCCGGGCAAACCAGTTCGTGGCCGCCGTTTCGGCTTGGGATCAACCGGGGTGTCATCCGCGTCCTTGCGGACCAGCGTCCCGCCTTCAGCGATGATCTTGACCTCATTCCCATCAAGGGTTTCAAATTCAAGAAGACCCTGCGCCAGACGTTCCAGTTCCTTTTTGTATTTTTTCAGAATTTTTTCCGCATCGGTGTAGGCTTCGTCAACAATCCGCCGAATTTCTTCGTCAATAATTGACGCCGTTGCATCGGCTACATTTTTCTGCTGCGAGACGGACCGGCCGAGAAACACTTCCTGCTCGTCCGCACTATAGGCCAGAAAGCCAAGCTTGTCCGACATGCCCCATTCGGTCACCATTCGCCGGGCCATATCGGTGACCATGCGAATATCCGATGACGCACCGGTGGTGATTTTGTCCTCGCCAAAAATCATATCTTCGGCAATACGCCCCCCACAAGCGACCCGCAAATCAGCGTAAATCTTGTCGCGGGCCAGCGAGATCCGGTCCCCTTCAGGAAGCCGCATCACCATCCCAAGCGCACGGCCACGCGGAATGATGGTGGCTTTGTGGATCGGGTCAGATGCCGGGCAATGCAACGCCACAACCGCATGTCCTGCCTCGTGATAGGCGGTCAGCCGCTTTTCTTCATCGGTCATCACCATCGACCGCCGCTCAGAGCCCAGCATGACCTTGTCTTTGGCTTCTTCAAATTCGGCCATCGACACGGTACGGCGCCCCTTGCGCGCCGCCAGCAACGCCGCTTCATTCACAAGATTGGCAAGATCAGCCCCAGAAAACCCAGGTGTGCCGCGGGCAATCACCCGCGGTTCAACCCCTTCAGCCAGGGGCGTTTTCCGCATATGGACTTTAAGAATTTTTTCGCGGCCAAGCACATCCGGGTTTGGCACCACAACCTGCCGGTCGAAACGCCCCGGACGAAGCAGCGCCGGGTCAAGCACATCCGGACGGTTGGTGGCGGCGATCAAGATCACCCCTTCATTGGCCTCAAATCCGTCCATCTCAACCAGCATCTGGTTCAAGGTTTGCTCGCGTTCATCATTACCGCCGCCAAGGCCGGCCCCACGATGCCGCCCGACCGCGTCAATCTCATCGATGAAAATGATACAAGGCGCATTCTTTTTGCCTTGTTCAAACATATCACGCACCCGGCTGGCCCCAACGCCAACAAACATTTCAACAAAGTCCGAACCGGAGATGGTGAAAAATGGCACATTGGCTTCGCCCGCAATCGCCCGCGCAAGCAATGTCTTACCGGTTCCGGGCGGCCCAACAAGAAGCACGCCTTTTGGGATCTTGCCGCCAAGACGCTGGAATTTTCCGGGGTCTTTCAGAAACTCGACAACTTCCTCAAGCTCGGTCTTGGCCTCATCAATACCGGCCACGTCCTCAAACGTCACCCGGCCATGATGTTCGGTCAATAATTTGGCGCGCGATTTACCAAAGCCCATCGCGCCGCGCGATCCGCCCTGCATCTGCCGCATGAAAAAGATCCAGATACCGATAAACAGCAGCATCGGGAACCAGGACAGCAAGATCGAGAAAAAGCTTGGCATGCCGTCGCCTTCAGGGGTGGCCACGATCCGCACATCATTTTCATCGAGGATTTTCACCACATCGGTCGATTCCGGCATAACACTGGTCACAACGCGGCCTGATGCGGCTTGCCCGCGCAAGTTCCGCCCATCGATCAAGACTTCTTCAATTTGCTTGGCTTTGACCTGTGCGATGAAATCGGAATAGGCCACCTGATCCGCCGGCCGACCCGATGACGAATTCTGGAACATATTGAACAGGCCAATCAACGCCGCGCCAAAAATAAGCCAGATAATGATATTGCGTGCCAGATTGTTCACCAGATTTATCCTATTTGTCGATCAGTCAAGAAAACAGGGCTTTTTGCCATACCCAGATGTCGTGCATGCACAGGCCATTTCGATCCCTGATATACCACATCTTCTAAGTGGGGGTAAACCAACCTGCCGTCAAGAGTTCTTACCACAGGAATCGCCTGTCTGGCGCGGTGCGGCAATTTGCACCAGCCGGTCGGCAAGGTGGACTTGTCGGCATCTGCCGGGGCGATACCGGCCGGCTGGATGATCCCATCACACCGGCTTGTCACCAACCAGCAGCCGGCAAAAACCATCGGCGCGCCAGCGGTGATCTGGCGTTGTTCCGGGTGACGCCCGGTTTCGCGAAACAGCCGATAGCCATGCGTGACCGGGTGAAAATGACAGCCGCCCAAAGTTGCCGCCCGCCCATGATCAAGCCGGGCGCGACATTCGCGTCCGCCTGCTGCCGATGGTCCGTACGCCGCACCACCAATCGCCATAATAACGCGGCGCATCACATGCCACCAAACGATCTGTGGCAAGCCCGACAGGGGTTTTGGGTCAAAATCGGCATAGCCAGCCGGATGCCATGTGAAGGCGCTGTCGCACAGTCCCGTTGTCGCCCGGTCAAGATGGCCGACAAGACGGCCCGCAGCGCTGGCCAGCCGGACAAGCCCCGCCGGTGACACATCCGGCCGGCCAGATGCGCCGCCCTGATCAATCTTGGCCAGCATCTGCCGGATGCGGACCCGTTCAAATCGCTGGTTTCGATTGCTGGGATCGGTTTCATAGGCACAGCCATGCGCCGCACAAACCGCGATCAAATCTGACCGGCGCCACCCCAGCAAAGGCCGGGCAAACAACACATCATGATGCCAGCGGCGCAGCGGCATGCCGCCAATCCCGGCAAGTCCAGATTGATTGCGTAACCGCATCGCCACGGTTTCGGCTTGGTCGTCAGCATGATGGCCAAACAACACCACCGCCCCCTCGGCGCGCGCAGTGGCGGCCAGCAGATCCTGACGATGGCGCCGGGCCCATTCCTGAATAGACGCAGTCGGCGGCGGGGCAATAATCGATTGGATACGGCTGGTCACCCCGAAAGCAGACAGCCGCGCCTGCACCCGGCGTGCCTCGTCACCGGATCCGTCACGAAGCCCATGATCGACAATCAGCGCCAGATGGCGACGATTGTGGCGGGCGGCAAACCGCTGGGCCAACAATGCCAGCGCCGTACTGTCCGGCCCGCCGGATAACGCCGTCACAAAGGCCGGACTGTTCCCTACCCCAGCGCCCGCCAAGGCAGCGGCAAAAGCATCATCATCAGGGGCGCGTTGGTCAGCTCTTACATTTGGCGGCATCACGCAATTCTGCCAGCTTTTCAAGGAATGGCGCGGGGGGTGTTTCCAGCAATTGCGGCAGATCGGCATAAATCATACAAGCCTGCTCAGGCGGCGCAAAATGCGACACCGATTCGGCAATCCACATCGTCGTATCAACAAGCCGGGCATCACCGGGATAGGCGGAATTGAACTCGGTAAAGGTCAGCGCTGCCTTTTCATATTCGCCCCGCATGAATTGCACACGGCCAAGCCAGAATGTGGCATCAGCCTCACGCGCATGGCCGGCATTGAACTGCCGAAATTCAGCAAACGCCTTTTCCGCAACGATAAGGTCATTTTGCAACGCCCGGCCAAGGGCAAACCGGTATTGCTCTTCCGCATCGACCGC
>CAZYKI010000002.1:0-15643 GCA_964648035.1 uncultured Candidatus Puniceispirillum sp.
ATGCGCACTGTCACACACAAAATACACCCGGTCACCGACCTGCATCGATTCTTCGCCAGATCGCGGCAAAATCACCGCCCCGTCGCGAATAATAGCCAGAATGGTCATCTTCAAATCGGGAAATAATCCGGTCAGATGCCGTAATGATGTGCCCAATGTTGGACAGGTATCGGTACACCGCACGCCAACAAGGTTCATGTTACCGTTGCATAGGTTTTTGACGTCAAACGCGCCGGGCACCCGCAATTGATTGCTGATCGATGCCGACACTTCCGCCTCGGGCGATATGATATGGTCAATCGGCAGGTTTTCGGCCCCATATAAGCCGCCATAGGAGGGGTCGAGATAGGCGTTACTGCGGATTCGGGCAATCTTTACCGGTGTGTTGAAAATCGTGTGGCTGACCTGGCAGGCGACCATATTCACTTCGTCCGACTCGGTCACGGCAATCAACAGCTCGGCGTCCTGCACCCCAGCCTCGGCAAGTCGATGCGGATGCGAGGCAACGCCAACCACACCATGCACATCAAACTGGTCGGTAATACGCTGAATATTTTCCACAGACGCATCGATGACTGTGACGTCATTCTGTTCTTCACTCAAATGCCGCGCGATGGCCGAGCCGACAAGCCCGGCCCCACAAATGACAATTTTCATGCCTTTGATTCCTCGTCCTGCAAATTCGCGGAAATGTCTAACGCCTTCATTTTACGATGCAAGGCCGACCGTTCCATGCCGATAAATACCGCCATCCGCGAGATATTACCATCAAATCTACTCAACTGCGTTTCAAGATATTGTTTTTCAAACAATTCGCGCGCCCCCCGCAAGGGAAGCGCCATAAACGAATCAAGCCCGGCTCCGGTTGCCTTACGGGACAAATTTTGAATTTCAGCCGGCAAAAGATCAAGGCCGACCGGCAGATCACGTTCGGCCGGTGCCATGATCAACATGGTTTCGATAACATTCTGGATTTGCCTTACATTACCCGGCCAGTCATAGCTTTGCAGCGCGGCAAACACCTCGTCACTGAACTGAATGGGCCGAACACCCAGATTTTGTGCCAGCCTTTTGGCAAAATATTTGGCCAACAGCGGAATATCTTCACGGCGATTGGCGAGCGGTGGAATCGTCAAGGGCACTACCCCCAACCGGTAATACAGGTCCTCGCGCAACCGCCCTTCGCGGATTTCGGTCGGCAAATCCTTGCTTGAGGCGGATATCACCCGCACATCAACCGTTACCTCGCTGTTGCCGCCTACCCGACGAAACCGCTGTTCATTGACCGCACGCACGATCTTGCCCTGCGTTTCAACCGGCAGATCGCAAATCTCGTCAAAATACAGCGTGCCACGATGTGCCTGTTCAAATAAGCCAACAACACGGCGATGCGTTTGCAGATTTTCAGCCCCAAAAAGTTCGACATCGACCCGTTCGGTGGCCAGCCGCGCACAATTTGCAACAATGAATTGTTCGTGCCCGCGCTCCGATGCGGCATGAATGGCCCGTGCGGCCAACTCCTTGCCACTGCCATTCGGACCACCGATCAACACCCGGCTGGCGGTTGGTGCCACTTTGGCGATTGCTTGCCGGACCGCCCGCATAGCTGATGAATGACCAATGATTTCAGCGCTAAGATCATCGCGCATTCTGGCGCGCAACGCGTTGTTTTCAATAGATAGGCGCGCATTATCAAGCGCCCGTTCAACGGTCATCAAAAGACGCGCTTCCTTAAAAGGTTTTTCGATAAAATCATAGGCACCTAGCCGGATCGCCTGCACCGCGGTCTCGATCGTCCCGTGGCCAGATATCATCAGCACCGGCAGTTGCGGATATACCGACTTCACCCATTCCAGCAATTCGATGCCGTCCATGTCGGACTCACGCATCCAAATATCAAGAATGGCCAGCTTGGGCGGGTTGGCGAGCAATGCTGTCCGCGCTTCATTTGCATTTGATGCGGTCGTGACATCATACCCTTCGTCTTCAAGCATCATACCGAGAAGCGCGCGAATATCCTTTTCATCATCAACAATCAGAATATCGTCAGCCATTTTTGTGGCCTTTCTCATCGGGGTAGGATCGATCGGGGAACAGCAATGTTACAACCGCCCCACCTGATGCGGCCCGCCCAAGCTGCAATTCGCCACCATGATCTTCCATGATTTTACTGACAATCGCCAGCCCAAGGCCGGTGCCGGTCTGCCGCGTGGTGACATAAGGCTCCAATAGCTTGGCCAGATCCATCTCAGGAAAACCAGGGCCATTGTCGGTTACCGTTAGACGGATTCCGGCCTGATCCGTGGCTAAGCCAAGGTCAATCTGGGGCGTGTCGACATGATGATCGTCAAGGCTATCAATCGCATTTTGTAACAAATTGGTCAGCGCCTGACGCACCAGCCCCGGATCACAAAGCGTCATATATGGCTCATCAGCATTATCGACCGACAGCGTGATTACGGCTTTATTGTCGGCAAATAGGGCTGTCTGCCCACTCGCAATCTCAATCAGTGATGCGTGCTCCATTTTCGGTTGCGGCATGCGGGCAAAGGCCGAGAATTCATCAACCATCCGGCCAATATCCCCAACCTGACGCCCGATAATTTCGACATATTCCTCAAATTTTGCCGCATCTTCCTCTTTGGTTGGACGGTATTTCTTGCGCAACCGTTCCGATGCCAGTTGGATCGGCGTCAGAGGATTTTTGATCTCATGGGCAATGCGGCGGGCGATATCCGACCATGCCGCCTTGCGCTGGGCGTTCAACAGACTGGTTACATCGTCAAAGGTCACAACATAACCAATGACCCGCCCTTCAATCATCTCGGCAACAATCCGCGCCCGCAATGTCATTGGCTTGTCGGCAGCCACCAACATAATCTGCTCTTCGGCAAAGCGGCGGCGTTTTTGGTTTACAATCGACAGCAGACGCGAAAATTCCGGTACAATATCCGCTAATTTACGCCCGATTAGTTCAGTGTCACGTTTGCCAAGAAGGGTTCGTGCCGCCGCGTTCGGCAAGGTCACCGTCCCGGTCTTATCAAGCCCGATCACGCCGGATGACACGCCGCCAAGAACAGCTTCGGTAAATTCACGGCGTTGGTCGAGCTGTGCGTTGGCTTGGACCAGCTGTTCACGACTGCGCACCAATTCATCAAGCATGCGGTTGAGTGACGCGCCAAGCCTGCCGATTTCCTCAAGCTCGATATCTGCCGGCACGCGTTCCGACAGATTACCGGCGCGCACCTGTTCGGCAACCTGGATCACCGACCCAAGCGGCCCGACAATCGCCGTTGCCAGATTAAGCCCGACCCACAAGGCCGCGATCAAGATCAGCAACAGGATGATTCCGAACAACACCGCGAAACTGACCTGAATATCAAGCTGCTGAAATCCGAGCTGCTGGTAATCGGACGCCGCCAAACGCGATCGGTCCATCGCCTCAAGAACCTTGGCATCGATAAACCTGCCGACAAGAAGATAGGCGTCGACATAGCTTGTCAATTTCACCACAGCCCGCAATTTGTTGGTTTCATCGGCACGCAAAATCACCACTTCGCCATTACGCGCCTTTTCGACCCAGCTTGTTTCAAGATTGGCAAAGGTAACAGCAAACGCAAAGCGCGATTTCGCCAGAACCTGCCCGCTGCCATCAAAAATAATCGCATCGGAGAGGTTCCGTAGCGCCGCCTGATCACTCAGGTAACGTCCCATCAAATTACCTTCGCCGGCAAGCCGGTAGGCCTCGCGGTTGATGTCATTGGCCATGGTCAGCACTTCGCCGGAGATCGACCGCGCATGTTCATCAAAATAAGATTCAGCAACCCGCACCGATTCATTGATAGCCGTCGAAATCCGCTCGGCAAACCACCCGCGCAACGAAAAATCCACAACAAACAACGCAAAGAGCGTGACGATCACTGCCGGCAATGTTGTTACACCGCCAAACAAAATTGCCAGCCGCCAATGCAATTGATGGCCAGCAAGTCGCTGCCGACGCTCGCGCCATAAGCGCCACACCTGACGCCCAACCAGCGCCCCAAGCCCCACCAATGCCAGCGCGTCAATCGCGACCAACCAGACCAGAAGGTCCGTGTCACCTGACAGATAATCGACACGGGTCAGCGCATAGGCCGTGACCGCGCCCATGATCAGCGTAAAAATGATTGACAAATAGGCCAGCCGATCCTCGCGCAACCAGCCGCCATTGGTAACGCCAGCCCATGTCTTAGCGAATGACATATTCATCTATCGCCCTGCCCTTATGTTCAATTCCTTGATCTTTTTCCGCAATGTATTGCGGTTAAGCCCCAGAATATCAGCGGCGCGCACCTGATTACCCCGGGTCATCTCCAAGGTAGCGACGATCAACGGATGTTCAACTTCGCGCAAAATCCGCCCATAAAGCCCCGGCGCCGGCACCCCGCCTTTTAGTGCCTGAAAATAGCGGCGGATGTGTGTATCGACCGATTCTGACAGGCTTTCACTGTCGGCAGGCTCAACCGGGGTCTGGTCAGCCAATTCGCGGTCTACCGCCGCCGCATCAACGAAATCATCAGCATGCAACACCAGCAAACGGCGTACCAGATTTTCCAACTCGCGTACATTGCCCGGCCAATGCCACGCCTTCAGCCGTTGCAGCGCGTCCGGCGTAAATCGTTTGGCTGGCAGTCCATCGGCATCGGCACGGGCGACAAAATGGCTGATCAACGGGCCGATATCCTCGGTGCGCTCGCGCAAGGGCGGCAAACGCAACGGCACCACATTCAACCGATAGAACAAATCCTCGCGGAACAGGCCCTGATGCATCAGATGATGCAAATTCTGATTGGTTGACGCCATAATCCGCACATGCGCTTCGACCGGCCGGTGTGCCCCCACCGGTAGGTAGCTGTTATCCTGCAGGACGCGCAACAGCCGTGTTTGAACCGCGGCCGGCATGTCGCCCACCTCGTCAAGAAACAGCGTGCCGCCGTTGGCTTTGGCAAAACACCCCTGATGCACAATCTCGCCACTGGGACCGATCTGTCCGAATAATTCGGTTTCGACCATATCGCGCGGGACAGCGGCCAAATTGACCGCCACAAACGGCCCCGCTTTGCGGTGCCCAAGATCATGCAGCGCGCGGGCAACAAGCTCCTTACCTGTGCCGCTTTCCCCCGAAATCAACACCGTCAAATCGTTACTGACAATCCGCGCCATCACTTTGAAAATTTCCTGCATGGCCGGAGAACGTCCAACCAACGCCGCGCCGTCCAATGTTGTGGTACCCAACGGCGGTGGCCCGGCCGCCGATGCTGGCGGCGATGACCCAATATTGGCAACGGCCCGTTGCGTCACCTCGATCAGGCTTCGCAATTCAAATGGTTTTGGTAAATATTCAAACACACCGATTTGCTGGGCCTTGACCGCGGTCAGCAAGGTCGATCTTGCACTCATCACGATCACCGGCAAATCTGGCCGCCGCTGTTGAATGCGCGGCAATAAATCCAGCGCATCACCATCCGGCAAGGCGACATCGGTGATCAGCACATCCCCCTTGCCAGATTCGACAAGTTTCCATAGTCCGGCCGCGGTACCGCTTGATTGCACCACATAGCCTTGACGCGCCAGCGCCTGCTGGACAACCAACCGTACCGACTTGTCATCCTCGGCGACAAGAACAACGGCAGATTTATCATTCATGGTGATCTCCGTCATTTGCGATACCCTGTCTGCCCAAACTGTCGCCGCCCGTATTTTTTTTCGTTGGTCCAGACCCGACCGGGAAATTAAACCGAAACGCGGTGCGGCCTGGGGACGAGTCAAATTCCATCATGCCGCCATGATCGGCAATCACACTGGCCACCATCGTCAGCCCAAGGCCGCTTCCCCCGGACCGCCCCGACACAAACGGGTCAAACACATTGTCCCGCAACTCGTCGGGGATCCCGCGACCATTATCAATGACCTCGACCTGAACCGGTGCATGGGGACCGCCCTCATGCGCCGAAAACGCCATTCTGCGCCCATGAGAGTAGGATGTTATAACGGTAATTTCTGAATTTTTATCAGTAGCTTCACAAGCATTTTTAATTATATTTATAAAAGCTTGGACCAACAGGTCACGATGTCCATGAACCGGTGGCAGGGATGGATCATATTGCCGCCGGATGCTGACATGCGCCCCGAATGATGCGCTGGCCATGCGTAGACAATGATCCAGCACCTCATGGATGTTCACCGCCCCGAATACCAGACCGGGGCCGCCGGAAAACCCTTCCATGCGATCAAGCAACGCCGCCACCCGGTCGCTTTCCTCGACAATCATGCGGGTTAGCTCGCGATCCTCGGTACCAAGGCCGGACTCCAGCAACTGAGCCGCGCCTTTGATTCCGGCAAGCGGGTTTTTGACCTCATGCGCCAGCATCGCTGCCATCGATGAAATTGATCGGGCGGCCCCCCTGAACAGCGATTGGCCACGCAGCCGTTCGGCCAGGGCGCGCTCTTGAATCGATACCAGTAATCGCGGTGGCGTATCGCCAAACGGGGTGATTTGCACATTTACCACTTTCGGCCCGATTTTTGGATTGGCCAATTCCAACCCCTGATCGGCAACCGACAAATGCTGCTCGCGGGCCCGCCGCAACATCGAAAACAGCATCGAATCTACGGGGATAAAACTATCAAGCGGAACGCCGATCAACAGCGGCGCACTTGACTGGAAAAACATCTCGCCAGCCTGATTGAGATAGACAAACCGGTTATCGCTATCCAATACAAACAGCGGCGTTGGCAGGCTGGACAGGATTTGTTCAGCCAACCCCTCGCCGCCAGCAGCAGTGGCGATTTGGGTCGATTTTTCCACCCTGATTTTACCCTGCTCAACCGCCATTTGATCGCCCCCACCCGTCACGCTGCCACCAATGCCGGGTCCATCGTCTTAAAAAACCGGTCAACCGCGGCAAACACTGCGGTCGCGTCGGTGCTGTTATTGGCAATATCACGCAAATCCGCGGCACCCGGTAACCCATGCGCGTACCACGCGATATGTTTACGCGCCAAACGCATCGCGGCGCTGCCATAATGGGTCAGCATATCATCAAGATGCAGGCGCATAAGCTGGTGCCGCATCGCTATGTCGGGCGCCGGTTTCGGCGTCCGGCCGGCCAACAGATCGCCAGCCTGACCAAGCAGCCAGGGGCGCCCTTGGGCCCCGCGGCCAATCATGACACCCGCCGCATGGCTGGCCTCAATGGCGGCGCTGACCGCGTCAAGCGAATTGATATCACCATTCACCACCACCGGCACATCAACCGCATCGACAACCGCGCCAACCTGGTGCCAGTCGGCAGCGCCATTATACATCTGGCATCGCGTTCGCCCATGAACGGCGATCATCTTGATCCCGATATCGGCTGCCACCTTGGCCAAATCAGGGGCATTGCGCATGTTATCATCCCAGCCAAGGCGCATTTTTAACGTCACCGGTACCGACACCGCCCCAACCACCGCCGCCATAATAGCGGCCGCCAGATGCGGGTCCCGCATCAGTGCCGAGCCTGACAATTTCCCCGTTACCTTGCGGGCCGGACACCCCATATTGATATCGATGAAGGTCGCGCCAAGATCCGCGCATATACGCGCCGCCTCGGCCATCACCGGTGGCTCCCACCCGGCTAATTGGATTGATAAGGGCGCTTCAGCCAGCGCTTCAATCCGCAATTTACGCATTTCGCTGCGCACATTTGCCAAAACCGCGGCACTGGCCACCATCTCGGTAACCACCAAACCGCCCCCCGAACGGCGCACCGCCCGGCGAAACGGCCAATCCGTAACACCCGACATCGGCGCTAAAATGGCGGCATGTGGCACGGGAATCCCGCCAATAGACAACGACATGGACGACCTTTCGGCTTGCGAATAGCGGGCGGCACATCGCCTGCCCTGACACTGACCGCCCATATAATAGGCATGAATTGCACAATAATCCATCATTTTGCAGGATAGGTTGGCGGTATGCCGCAAACCGATCCTGACAGGCGGCATGCCGATTATCCGATAGACAAAGCCCCTGTCATTGGGGATAACGGGCGGTATGCGTGATCAAGACACCACATTGCCACCCCAGCCCCGCGCTGACTGCGCCGTTATCATTGTCGCCGGCGGATCGGGCAGCCGTGCCGCCACCGGCGGTAACGCGCCATATACGGCCGACAGGGCGCTCCCCAAACAATATTGGCCGCTTGCCGGCAAACCGGTGATCAGCCATTCATTTGATGTTTTTGCCGCGCATCCCCGCGTCAGCCATATCGCCGTGGTCACAGCGCCGGCTTTTACCGCAATCGCACAGCGCCTGTGCCGCGCTGACAAAAGCGTCATCGTTACTGACGGCGGCAGCACCCGCCAACAATCGGTGCATAATGGCCTTACCGCGCTTGATGTTCATCTTGATGCGAATGCCTGCCCTTATGTGTTGATCCATGATGCCGCGCGCCCGCTATTGACACCGGCGCTACTTGACCGGTTGCTAGCCGCCATTGATCACAGCACGGCGGTGGGGGCGGTGCCGGTTCTCCAGGTGCCTGACAGCCTGAAAACCCTTGATCGCGACCTTGGGGCCACGCATGCCATTACCGCTACCGGGCCGGACCGTGCGCGCACCGTTGCCGCGCAAACACCGCAATTGTTCAGACGGCAGATCATCACTGATCTACACCGCCAGTTTGCTGCACAAGACAGCTTTACCGATGATTGCGCCCTTGCCGAGGCCGCCGGCCAAACCGTCATTGCCGTCACTGGCGATAAATCGCTGCTGAAATTGACCGATCGGGATGATTTTGCCATTTTATCGGCGCTATGCGCTATGGACACCAGCCCACCACGAACGGACCCGCCGATGAAGATGACCGAAACCCGCACCGGTACCGGATTTGATGTGCATGCTTTTGCCGATGGGGCAGGACCGATCTGGGTGGCGGGATGCCAGATTGACCATGACCGCAGCATTACCGCTCATTCGGATGGCGATGTGGCCCTACATGCATTATGTGATGCTATTTTCGGTGCGTTGGCTGATGGTGATATCGGCGCGCATTTCCCCCCATCTGACCCGCAATGGAAAGATGCCGACAGCGCCCAATTTCTGGCCTTTGCAGCAAACCGGGTCGCCGCGCGCGGTGGGCGCATTGTTAATCTTGATGTGACCATCATTTGCGAGGCACCTAAAATTGGCCCGCATCGTGACGCAATGCGCCAGCGTATTGCCGCCATTTGCGGCCTGCCCGTTGACCGCGTCAGCGTCAAGGCCACAACATCAGAACAGCTTGGCTTTACCGGCCGCGGTGAAGGCATCGCCGCACAGGCCAGCGCCAGCATCACCCTGCCGGCAGACTGATCATGACCCGCCCCGACAGACTGCCCTTTCTGGCCAAATTGGCAACCCTTGGACCGATCGGACATTTGCGCCCCGCCCCCGGCACCATCGGGTCATTGGTGGCGTTGATCAGCGGCTATGTGATTGCCGGGTTCGGCAGCGGATGGCTGTTGCTTGCCGCGGCGCTGGTCAGCGTTTTAGGCATCATCGCGGCCGATCACTATGGTCAAGCGACCGGCCGCAAGGACCCGGGCGAGGTCATTATTGACGAAGTTGCCGGTCAGTGGCTGGCGCTATGCGCCGTCCCCCATGATATGGTGTGGTTTGTCGCCGGATTTATCCTGTTCCGATTTTTTGATATCCTAAAGCCCGGCCCGGTGCGCTGGGCCGAAAAATGGCCTGGCGGCCTTGGCGTCATGGCGGATGATATCATCGCCGGCTTGCTATCAGCCCTGTGTTTGTGGCTGGCCGGCCTTGGCCTTGCCAGCGGCCTGATGACAAAGGTTTAGCGATGGACAACAGGCACAAAATCCATCACACCGCGCGGTCGATTATCCAGCGCGCCACAGCCCAAGGCCGGATCATTGTCACCGCCGAATCTTGTACTGGCGGCATGGTCGCGGCGTGCCTGACCGATGTCGCCGGATCATCGGCGGTGCTTGACCGCGGCCTTGTGACCTATAGCAATCAGGCCAAGATGGACCTGCTTGGCGTACCGCCAACAACGCTTGACAGGTTCGGGGCGGTGTCAGCTGAAACCGCCGCAGCGATGGCCGATGGGGCCTTGGCGGCCACGCCGGCAGCGCATATCGCGATCGCGATCACCGGCATTGCCGGCCCTGGTGGCGGCAGCCGCGAAAAACCTGTTGGGCTAGTCTATTTTGGCATTGCCAAACGGGGCATCGCCACCAAAACAGCGCAGCATATTTTTTCTGGAAGCCGCGATGACATTCGCCAAAATTCTGTAGAGACAGCTTTAGATTTGATTTCCAAAACACTGTAATAATTTGTTTATTTTTTCTTTATATGGTTTTTATAGAGCGCGTCAGCACGCGTTTCAAAGGCCCGCACCATTCGCTTAACCGCCTCGGTAAACAAGGTTTCTATCACCGATTGCAACAGCCGCGAATTAAACTCAAAATCAACGTAAAAGTCGATTTCACAGCCATCAGGATGGTCGAGAAACCGCCAGTGATTGGTGAGATGCTTGAACGGGCCTTCGGCATAGCTGACGGTGATCACAAGATTGTCGCGGTCAAGCTCTACATAAGAGGTAAAGCGCTCGCGGAACATATTAAAACCAATAATCAGTTCGGCCGTCAGTGCGGTGTCGGTCTCACTACGCATGCGCGCCGCCAGACACCATGGCAGGAATTCAGGATATTTACGAACATCGGCGACCAGATCGAAAAGATCTTGCGGCCGATGCCGAATGACACGTTTTTCACTATGAACGGTCATCAGCAGGTCACATCAACACGGCGCTGCCAACCGCGCCTGACGCGCGGCCTGCAATGCCGCAAAATCAGCGTCCGCATGATAGCTAGACCGGGTCAACGGGGTAGAGGACATCAACAAAAAGCCTTTATCGGCCCCCATCCGCGCAAAATCGGCAAATGTTTCGGGGGTGACAAACCGGTCAACCGGCGCATGTTTTGGCGTTGGTTGCAGATATTGACCGATGGTCATGAAATCAACATCCGCGGCGCGCAGATCATCCATCAACATCCCGACCTCGTCGTCGTTTTCACCAAGCCCGACCATAATACCGGATTTGGTAAAGATGCTAGGGTCAAGCGCCTTGACCTGTTGCAACACCGACAGCGAATTTGCATAGCGCGCCCCCGGCCGGATTGACGGGTAAAGACGCGGCACGGTTTCCATATTATGGTTGAACACATCCGGACGGGCCGCCACCACAATCTCAACCGCGCCTTCTTTGCGTAAAAAGTCAGGGGTCAGCACTTCGATCGTGGTCCCTGGCGACAACTGCCTTACCGCGGCAATGGTATCAGCAAAATGCTGTGCGCCGCCATCGGCAAGATCGTCACGATCCACCGAGGTAATCACCACATGCCGCAAGCCAAGACGCGCCACCGCGGTGCCCACATGTTCGGGTTCATGCGGGTCCAGCAAATCGGGGCGGCCGGTCGCCACATTGCAAAAGGCGCAGGCCCGCGTACATACCGAGCCCAAAATCATCATCGTTGCGTGTTTTTGCGCCCAGCATTCGCCAATATTGGGACATGCCGCCTCTTCACAGACGGTCACCAAATTCAAGTCGCGCATCAGCGCCCGCGTCTCGCCATAGGCAGCCGACACCGGTGCCTTGACCCGTAACCAAGGTGGCCGGTGTGGCTGTGGCCGATCCGGGTTTTTGCGTTTTTCCGGGTGCCGTTCGGCACCTTTTCTCGTATTGACCTCGGGCATGTTGCTTTCTTATCAGACTATCGGCTGGCTGAACAACCACTATTGGCAGGCTCGTATATGGCGGCATTTACCATCAAAAATGGATCGCCCGACCATAAGCATCAAGGACCGACTCATGCATGGCCTCAGACAAGGTCGGATGCGGGAAGATCGTTGCCATCAATTCGGCTTCGGTGGCTTCCAAAGTCCGCGCCACCGCATAGCCTTGGATCAGTTCGGTCACTTCCGGGCCAACCATATGAGCGCCCAGCAATTCGCCGGTTTTGCGGTCAAAGATGGTTTTGACAAACCCGCCATCATCACCAAGGGCAATCGCCTTGCCATTGCCCGCAAACGGAAACCGTCCCACCCGGACATCATGACCTGCCGCTAGGGCGGCAGCCTCGGTCAACCCGACCGACGCCACCTGCGGCCGGCAATAGGTACAACCCGGCACAGCGCCCGGCGCAATGGCATGAACATCGGCAAGACCAGCAATCGCCTCGACACAGATGATTCCCTCATGGCTGGCCTTATGCGCCAGCCAAGGCGGGCCGGTGACATCACCAATTGCGTAAATGCCGGCCTCACCGGTCCGGCCAAAGCCGTCAGTTACAATATGCCCCCGATCCAGCTTGACCGCGCTGCCGTCGAGTCCCAAATCCTCGACATTGCCAGTAATACCAACGGCCAAAATCATCCGGCTTGCCTGAAGCGGCGCGTCAACCCCGTCAAAACTGGCACTGACACCGTCCTTGCCGGTGGTCACTTTACTTAGTTTGACGCCGGTCATGACGGTGATGCCGCGCTTTTCAAAGGTCTTTTGCACAAAGGCCGATACCTCGGCATCCTCGACCGGCAGAATGCGGTCCATGGCCTCTACCAGCGTTACCTTGACACCCATATCATGGTAGAATGACGCAAATTCGGCGCCGATCGCCCCTGATCCTATGATGATCAGCGATTCGGGCAAATCACCCGGCACCATCGCCTCGCGGTAGGTCAAAATATGCGTGCCATCGGCAGCAATACCCGGCAAGGCACGGGCTCTTGCGCCGGTCGCCACAATCACATGCTTGGCAGCAATCTGGCTGCCATTATCAAGCTCAATATGCCGCATATCACCGCTCTTGGCACCAAGCTTGGCGCGCGCCTCGATCACGGTGACCTTATTTTTCTTCAACAGATGCTTTACCCCCATCGACAGCCGGCCCGCCACTTTGCGCGACCGTGCGACAACGGCACCAAGATCAATTTTCACCTCACCAACGGTGATGCCAAAATCCTTCATCTCGTCAATCGAATGGCGTAATTCGGCAGCCCGGAGCAGCGCCTTGGTCGGAATACAGCCCCAATTCAGGCAAATACCGCCAAGATGCTCGCGCTCGATCACCACCGCCTTCATACCAAGCTGGGCCGCACGGATGGCCGCCACATAACCACCAGGGCCACCACCAATCACGGCGATGTCAAATTGCGGGGCATTCATTTGCGTCTCCTTTGGTTTTTGTCAGGCGCATAATCTTTAATGCTACTGGCTGTCATGTTATCGGCCAGCGACTGATGCTGGCGTTACAGAAGCATGGTGACAGGATCTTCAACAAACCCTTTGAAAGCCTGCAACCATTTTGCCCCAACCGCGCCATCTACCGCCCGATGGTCGGCTGACAAGGTCACCGTCATCACGGTCGCGATATCAAGCTTGCCATCGATCACGACCGGGCGCTGTTCTCCGGCCCCGACCGCCAGAATACCGCCCTGCGGCGGGTTGATGACCGCGGCAAATTCTTTAATGCCGAACATGCCAAGATTCGAGATGGTAAAACTACCGCCGGTATAGTCTTCCGGCTGCAAGGCACCATCACGGGCTCGTGCGGCCAAGGCGGCAGTGGTTTGCGCGAGCGCCGCCAGCCCGCGCTGTTCGGCCGCCCAAATAACCGGCGTTACCAGACCACCATCGACCGCGACCGCCATCGAAATATCGGCATGACGAAAGCGGCGGGTGTGATCCCCTTCCCATGAGGCGTTGGCGTCAGGCACCGCAATCAACGCCAGTGCGGCGGCACGGATGATCATATCATTGACCGATATTTTGACACCGTCCGGGGCCTTGGCATTCAGCGCCCGGCGCGCATCAAGAAGCCGGTCAATCATGCAATCGACGGTCAGGTAGAAATGCGGGGCTTGTTGCTTGGATTCGGTCAAGCGCGCCGCAATCACCTTACGCATCTGGCTGTTTGCCACAAGGTCGCTGTCGCCGCGCCCATCGCTAACGGCAACCGCAGCAGACTGACCTGCCGCAAGCGGCGGCTGGCTGGTGGCAGCTTGTTCGACATCACGCCGTAAAATTCGGCCATGCGGCCCGGACCCGGTCAACCGTTCAATCGCAACCCCCCGGTCGGCGGCGATCCGCCTTGCAAGCGGGCTGGCAAAAACCCGCGATTTTGGCGTTGCTACCGGTGCTGTCGCCTCGACTGCGGCGGGTGGCGGCGTTGCCACTGGCGGCGTTACAGCTTGCGGTGTTACAGCTGGCGGATTATTCACCGGGGCGTCTTTTGCCGGGGCCGCTCTGACCGGGGCCGCGCTAACATCGGCCAGATCTTCGCCCTCTTCTGCCAGCACCGCAATCACCGTTCCAACATCAACATTCTCGCTGCCGGCCGCGACGACAAGTTTGGCCAAAATGCCATCATCAACCGCCTCGACCTCCATCGTCGCCTTATCGGTTTCAATCTCGGCAATCACATCGCCAGAGGCCACCTTGTCGCCTTCGGCGACCAACCATTTCGCCAAAGTGCCGGATGTCATAGTTGGTGACAGCGCCGGCATTTTAATATCGATAGCCATCCTGCATTACCCCCTGAATCCGTGGCATGTGGCCAAGGCTGTGGTGACGATATCCTCGACTTGCGGCAAGGCGAGTTTTTCCAAATTGGCCGCATATGGCATCGGCACATCCTTGCCGGTCACGCGGGCAACCGGGGCATCAAGCCAGTCAAATGCCTGCTCGAACACCTGCATGCCGATTTCGGCGCCAATACCGGCAAACGGAAATCCCTCTTCACAGGTTACAAGCCGCGAGGTCTTTTTGACCGAGGCAACAATTGTCGCGGTATCAAGCGGCCGAATGGTTCGCAAATCGATCACTTCAGCACTAATTCCCTGTGCCGCCAGCGCGTCAGCCGCCGCCAACGCCCGCCCAACCATGATTGAAAAGGCGGTAATCGTCACATCAGTGCCTTCGCGCACGATTTTGGCCTTGCCGATAGGGACGATCCAGTCATCTTGGTCAGGGACCTCAAAACTCTGCCCGTACATCACCTCATTTTCGAGAAAAATAACCGGATTAGGGTCACGAATGGCGGCTTTTAACAGCCCTTTGGCATCAGCCGCTGAATAGGGTGCCACCACCTTGAGGCCCGGGCAATGCGCATACCAGCTGGCATAGCATTGCGAATGTTGCGCCGCGACCCGGCTGGCGGCGCCATTTGGGCCACGAAACACGATCGGACATCCCATCTGGCCACCCGACATATAGAGCGTTTTGGCCGCCGAATTGATAATCTGGTCAATCGCCTGCATCGCAAAATTGAATGTCATAAATTCAATCACCGGACGCAATTCGCCAAAAGCGGCCCCCACGCCAAGCCCGGCAAAGCCCTGTTCGGTGATCGGCGTGTCGATCACCCGCTTGGCCCCAAACTCATCAAGAAGCCCTTGGGTGACTTTATACGCACCTTGATATTCGGCGACCTCTTCGCCCATCACAAACACCGCCGCATCGCGGCGCATTTCCTCGGCCATCGCATCGCGCAGCGCTTCACGCACGGTGAGGCTAGTTGCGGTACCCGTCCATGTGGGTTCGGCGGCGACTATCGG
>CAZYKI010000002.1:15743-53590 GCA_964648035.1 uncultured Candidatus Puniceispirillum sp.
GGGGCTGGCGCCTCAGACGCCACCGCTGGCAAAGCCGCCAGATCGGCAGCTGTCTCGCCATCTTCCAGCAACACCGCAATCACCGTATTGACCTTGACATGTTCGCTGCCTGCCTCAACCAGAATTTGGCCAAGCGTCCCGTCATCAATCGCTTCGACTTCCATTGTTGCCTTATCGGTTTCAATTTCGGCAATCACGTCACCGGCGCGCACCACATCACCCTGGACAACCAGCCATTTCGCCAAGGTGCCCTCTTCCATTGTCGGCGACAGGGCCGGCATTTTTATCTCGATCGCCATCGCTTATACCTTTGCCATCAATGTTTCGTCAGTCAGCGGCACCAAAACATCTGTATAGAGTTCGGCCGGATCAGGTTCGGGGCTGGTCTGGGCAAATTCGGTTGCCTTGGTCACCACGGCTTTGACATCTGCGTCAATCTCTTTCAACCGCGCATCATCGATATCCTGATCTTTCAGCAATTCGCGAAGCTGATCGATAGGATCATGCTGTTTACGCATCGCATCCACCTCTTCACGGGTGCGATATTTTGCTGGATCGGACATCGAATGCCCACGATAGCGATAGGTTTTCATTTCCAGAATGAACGGCCCATTCCCATCGCGGCAATGCGCCAACGCCTCTAGCGCGGCGGTACGCACCGCCAACACATTCATCCCGTCAACCTGCCGGCCCGGAATGCCATAAGCCATCCCGCGATCAGCAAGCGCCCGTCCTGCTGCCGCCCGGGTGACCTTGGTGCCCATACCATATTGGTTGTTTTCAATTACAAACACGACCGGCAACCGCCATAAGGCAGCCATATTGAAACTCTCATAGACCTGTCCCTGATTGACCGCCCCATCACCAAGATAGGTCATGCACACATTGGGTTCGTCCTTATATTTATGCGAAAACGCAAGACCGACACCGATTGGCACCTGGGCGCCAACAATGCCATGCCCGCCAAAAAATTTCTTTTCCCGGCTGAACATATGCATCGATCCGCCTTTGCCACGCGAATAACCGCCGGCGCGGCCGGTCAATTCGGCCATCACCCCATCTGCATCCATACCGCAGGCCAGCATATGCCCATGGTCACGATAGGATGTCACCACCGTATCACCCGGTTTGGACGCCGATTGCAGGCCAACGACAACCGCTTCTTGCCCGATATAAAGGTGACAGAACCCGCCAATCTGGCCCATGCCATAGAGCTGGCCGGCTTTTTCTTCAAACCGGCGGATCAACAGCATATCCCGATACATGCTGACCAGATCGTCGGTTGGCGGCATGTCATTGATGCCTGCCGACACGGTTTTGGGTGGCCGCCCCGGCCCCCGCTTTCGCTTGCTATCTGCTTTCACGCTCATGCGTCACCTTCTTTTGTTGTGACATGTCCGGGCCATAACACCCTCTTGGCATGCCAATCCGTCACTTTGCTGTTTGCAGCGGCCGACAACGGGTACGGCACAACACCGCATCACCCCCGAACAGCACCCATGAAACAACCAATAACGCAACAACGCTGCCCCGCAACGCCGTTGATCACCCTCATAGATTTTCGCTATTTTGAAATTTTTGCAAGAAGTTTATTTATATGTTTTTATTATAAAATTTACAAATAAACTGAATATCAGTTAACAATGATGCCTGGTCGCTTTGATCTAAAATTTCAATTCCGGCAAGTCGATTGAAATAATCACATCATTCGGCGCATAAAGCCCCAATTCCCCACGTGCGGTTTCGCTCAGCATATCGGCATCAACTTCGCCCTGATTCAATAAGGCAATACGCTGCTCAAGAAACGCCTTGTGCCTGGCAAGCAACGCAAGCTCCTCTTCAGCCAGGCCGATAGTCCGCTCCAGCTGTGGGCGCGCCAGAATGCCGCGGTCTCCGGCGATGGTATGAAAGCCGAAAAAGGCGATCAACGTGCCCAAGAGGAAAAAACTCCCCGCAAAGGTCAATGTTTTTTTGACAACACGCATTCCCCGCCCCTGACAGTAAGGCAGCGCCGCCCGCTACGCACGCGGACCCTGCCACAAGTCAAGTGAATCAAAACCGATTCGCCGCGTCAAGCAAAAAGCGAATCGGCTGTTTTATTGGGTTTTTGCAATTATCGGTGGCTAGGCGCGCAAAATGGTCCGACCTGCATAAAGCCCGGTCCGATCCAGCTCGTCCTCGATCCGCAAAAGCTGGTTATATTTTGCCAACCGGTCCGAACGCGACAACGACCCGGTCTTGATTTGACCGGCATTTGTCGCCACCGCCAAATCAGCAATAAAGCTGTCCTCAGTCTCGCCAGAACGGTGCGAAATAATCACACCAAAACCAGCTTTCTGCGCCATTTCAATGGCTTGCAAAGTCTCAGACAGCGTGCCGATTTGATTGACCTTGATCAGGATGGCATTGCCGGCCGCCTCGGTAATACCGCGCGCCAAACGTTCAGGGTTGGTCACAAACAAGTCATCACCAACAATTTGCAATCGGTCACCCGCCGCTGCTGTCAGGCTTTGGAACCCTGACCAGTCATCCTCATGCAGCGGGTCCTCAATCGACACAATCGGGTACCGGTTGGCAAGCTCCTGCCACATCGCATTCATCTCGTCAGTGCCAAGTGTGCGCCCTTCTCCGGCAAGGTTATAAACGCCATCGCTGCAAAATTCGCTGGCGGCCGCATCAAGCGCGATCATCACATCATCACCGGGCTTATAGCCGGCTCCCTCGATCGCGCGGGCGATATAGCCAAGCGCCTCGTCGGTCGAATTGATCGCCGGGGCAAAGCCACCCTCATCACCAACGGCAGTCGATAATGACGCGTCGGCAAGCAGCTTTTTGAGCGTGTGAAAAATCTCGGCGCCCATCCGCAATGCATCGCCAAAATGCCCCGCACCGACCGGCATCACCATAAATTCTTGTACATCAAGCGCATTGTCAGCATGCGCCCCGCCATTGATAATATTCATCATCGGCACCGGAAGCAGATGCGCATGCACCCCGCCAAGATAGCGCCATAGCGGCATTTCAGCCGAATTAGCCGCCGCACGGGCCACCGCCATCGACACCCCCAAAATAGCATTGGCCCCAAGACGGGCTTTGTTCGGCGTACCATCCAGCTCGATCAGATCCTGATCAATACCGGCCTGATCAAAAGCATCGGCACCAGCCAGCGCGTCAAAAATCTCAAAATTCACCGCATCAACGGCCTGAAGAACGCCCTTGCCGCCATAACGATCGGCATCACCATCGCGTAATTCGACCGCTTCATAGGCCCCGGTCGATGCGCCAGAGGGCACCGCGGCACGCCCCACCGCCCCATCTTCCAGAACAACATCAACTTCAACGGTTGGATTGCCGCGCGAATCAAGGATTTCACGCGCCTGAACATCAAGAATGGCGGACATGGGCTAGCTCTTTTCGGTGGTGACAAGATCGATGCGCGTTTCTACCCAAAAAAGGCTGGCGGCGCAACCATCAGCACCGCGCGCGTGATGTTTACCCGCGCCGCGCCGCATCAATTCTGACAAGGCTGTCCAGAACAGCAGGCATATCATCAAGGGCCAGCATATTCGGCCCGTCTGACGGGGCATTGTCGGGGTCGTGATGCGCTTCCATAAACAGACCCTGAACACCGACAGCCACCGCGGCGCGGGCCAGAACCGGCACAAATTCGCGTTGCCCCCCAGAGCGCCCGCCAAGGCCGCCCGGCTGCTGAACCGAATGGGTCGCATCAAAAATCACCGGATATCCCAAATCTGCCATTACTGGCAGGCCCCGCATGTCTGATACCAGCGTGTTATAGCCAAATGAGGTGCCGCGCTCGGTTAACAAAATCGCTTGATTGCCGGCGCCGCTGACCTTGGCCGCCACATGCGTCATATCCCACGGCGCCAAAAACTGGCCTTTCTTGATATTGACCACACGGCCGGTTGCCGCGGCTGCCAGCAATAAATCGGTTTGCCGGCACAAGAATGCCGGAATCTGCAACACATCCAGCACCTCGGCCGCCGGCGCACATTGATCAGCGCTATGCACATCGCTTAGCACCGGCACATCGAATTCAGCTTTGATTCGCGCCAGGATTGCCAGCCCGTCTTCCATGCCAACCCCGCGGGCCGCATCGGCCGATGTCCGGTTAGCCTTGTCAAACGATGATTTGTAAACAAATCCCATGCCGGCCGTGGCCGCCATCGTCGCCAGCGCATCAGCACAGCGGCGCGCATGGTCAAGCCCCTCGATCTGGCATGGTCCGGCAATCAGCAGCAACGGCGCGTTCGCACCACAGACAAGATTTCCGATTTTGACATCTTTCATGACCGGTCTTCCTTGATAGCTCCTCATCCCTACCGACGCTGCCAATCCCCCTGATCGGCCCCCACCGGCACGGCAGGAGGCTGATTATACCAGTCGGGCTTTTTCAATCGACGCGGCGACGAATCCGGTAAACAGCGGATGCGGGTCAAACGGCTTTGACTTTAATTCCGGGTGAAATTGCACGGCAATAAAAAACGGATGGTCTTCACGCTCGACAATTTCGGGCAGATGACCGTCTGGCGACAGGCCGGAAATGGTCATGCCTGCCGCTTGCAGCGCATCCCGATAACCAATATTCACCTCATAACGGTGACGGTGACGTTCATGGATTACCGAACTGCCATAAAGACGGGCCGCCAGTGATCCAGCGGTAATATGGCATTCATAGGCCCCAAGCCGCATCGTACCGCCAAGGTCATCATCGGCGCTGCGTTGTTCGGTCTGGTTGCCTGCGGTCCATTCGGTCATCAAACCAACAAGCGGGACTTTGGTCTCGCCAAATTCGCTTGATCCCGCATCCGGCAGGCCGCCAAGATTGCGTGCGGTCTCTAAAACAGCCATTTGCATCCCGAAACAAATGCCAAAATACGGAATATTTTGTTCACGGGCAAACCGCACTGCACGAATTTTGCCTTCCGATCCCCGCTCACCAAACCCGCCCGGTACCAGAATACCGCTTACATGCTGCAGGTTCAAAATGGCCGCATCTTCCTGCTCGAAAAGTTCCGAATCAATCCAGTCAATATTGACCTTCACACCGGTGGCCAGCCCCCCATGCACCAACGCCTCGCCAAGCGATTTATAGGAATCTTGAAGGCTGGTATATTTGCCGACAATCGCAATTGTTACCTCGCCCTCTGGATTGGCCGCCTTATAGGCGATCTGCTGCCAGCGTGTCAGGTCAGGCTTGTTGTCGGGAAGGCCAAAATGCCGCATGACCTCGCGATCAAGCCCCTGGGCGTGATAGGCCAGCGGCACCTCGTAAATATTGTTTACATCAAGCGCCAGCACCACGCCCGACTCGCGAATATTGCAGAACAGCCCGATCTTGCGGCGCTGTTCATCGGGAAGCGGGTGTTCACAGCGGCACAGCAAAATATCGGGTTGAATGCCAACCGATTGCAATTCCTTGACCGAATGCTGGGTTGGCTTGGTTTTCAATTCTTGGGCGGCGGCAATGAAAGGGATCAGCGTTACATGCAGAAAACAGGTCGCCGCGCGTCCCAAATCATTACCGATCTGACGAATGGCCTCGAGAAACGGCAATGACTCAATATCGCCAACCGTGCCACCGATCTCACACAGGATAAAATCTTCATCGTCATGGTTTGACAGCACGAAATTCTTAATCGCGTCAGTAACATGCGGAATCACCTGAATGGTGGCACCAAGATAATCACCACGCCGTTCCTTGGCCAACACTTCGGAATAAATCCGTCCGGTTGTCACATTGTCGGTGCGTTTCGCATGCACCCCGGTGAAACGCTCATAATGGCCAAGATCAAGGTCAGTTTCAGCCCCGTCATCAGTGACAAACACCTCACCATGCTGGGTCGGGGACATCGTGCCCGGATCGACATTAAGATAGGGGTCGAGCTTGCGTAACCGCACCGAATAACCGCGCGCCTGCAGCAACGCCGCCAGCGCTGCCGACCCAAGACCTTTACCAAGCGAGGAAACCACGCCACCAGTGATGAAAATATAACGAGGCATGGACAAGTTAAATAACGCATCCATGCCGCCTTGATAAGCCACAAAATGCGACTCTTCGGTGAATTTTTTAGAAAAGGCGAACGGCGTCTCAAAAAACCGAGGTACGGCAGGCCATTAGCCTGTAGCGATGCCTATTGGTCGGTTGGTACCACCGGCCCGGCTGGCGCGGCTGGGGTCTCTTTTAGCACCTCATCGACGATGGAGACCGGCTCGTTACCCACGCCGGCGAGAATCGCCAGAATAATTGTGGTCGTGAAGAACCCAATCGCCAAAATTGTGGTCAAACGGGTCATGAAATTGGCCGTCCCGCGCGCTGTCATGAATCCACCACTAGAACTGCCGCCAATGCCAAGGCCACCGCCTTCGCTGCGCTGCAATAGCACCACCACTACAAGCGCCAGTGCAATCAGAATATGAATGGTCAGGACCAGCGTTTCCATGGTCGTTTTGTCCTCATTGTCGCGTCTTGCGACCGCTTATATGAACAATTGACTGCTTTTTCAACAAAAATGCCGATAAATTGCGTTGGCACGGTCCAAATTGGCGTTGACGCGGCCGCTATCCCACTGCCACGGCGGCGGCGGCACTGCAAATCGCATCAAACGCGACCGCATCAAGGCTCGCCCCGCCAACCAGACCGCCGGCCACATGCGGCACGGCAAAAATCGCCGCGGCATTATCCGCATTGACCGATCCACCATAAAGCACCGGTATTGGCGGGGCGCCAGTTCCATTTTGGCGCGCCGGCAATTCACCGGCGATCGCCGCATGCATCGCGCCAATATCCTCCAGTGAGGCCACCTTGCCTGTGCCAATAGCCCATACAGGTTCATAGGCAATCAACACACGGCCTGACGGTACATCATGCGGCATAGAGGCCCGCAATTGATCGATCACCACCTGTTCAGCCTGCCCTGCCTCGCGTTCCGCCAGGGTTTCACCGACACAAATCATCACCGCCAGATCATGGGCGAGCGCCTGTTCGGCCTTTGCCCTGACCAATGCACTGGTTTCACCATGATCGGCGCGCCGTTCGGAATGCCCAACAAGCGCAATCGCAGCCCCACAGTCGCGTAACATCGCGGCCGACACATCGCCAGTGTGCGCCCCGGCGGTATCAGCATGGCAATCTTGCCCGCCAAGAACCACATCACTGCCCTGCAACCGAATGGACATCGGCACAAGATACGGATGCGGCGCAAACAGATAGCGCTGCACCGCCTCAAACCGCCGCGAAATAAGCGCCTGTGCCAACGCACCGGCCCCCTCCAGTGACGGGTTCATTTTCCAATTAGCCGCAACGATCATAGCCAAACCTGCACTTCACCTAACCCGTGATTTCAGATATCCGATTATTCACCACCGTTTGCCTTCCGGCACGATTTCCCCACCAAATTAGATTTTTTCACGGCGAAAGTACAGTTTTGTCCATATTGAAGTTGCCCCGCAACGCGCCAATCTTTATTAACGACAGTAGTTTTTCACACAACCGGCAAGCAGGCCCGGACAATAGACTTTTAGACGAGATAATATGCTACAGGCCCTGAGAAGTGGTGCAAAGTCACCGGTGATGAAATTTTTCTTGCTGTTCTTGGCGGGCGGCTTTGCGCTGTGGGGCATTGGCGATGGCACAACCGGCCTGATTGGCGGCAGCGACAAGGCGGTTTCGGCGGGTGATGTGGCGATATCACCGCGGCGTGTGGCCATCGAATTTGACCGTGCGCGCCGCAATTTTCTGCCAAACAACAGCACTGAAGAAGCGCTGCAAGGCGGGCTTTTGAACGAGGTCACCGGCGCCTTGTCGCGTGACGTTCTGTTGCGGGCCGAATCAAATGAACTTGGGCTGACGGTGACCCGCGCCATGCAACGCGAGGCGATCCGCAATGAAAACAGCTTTAAGGACGAGCTTGGGCAGTTTTCAGAAGGCCGTTTCATGCAGGTGCTGGCCAGCGCCGGGTTGAACGAGGCAGATTATCTGCAGCGCGTCGACGGCGCATTATTCCGTGATCAATTGATCGGTGCTGTCGCCGCTGGCGCCAGATTCGATTCCGCCACAGCGCGTGCTGTTGCCGCCTTTGATTTGGAACGGCGCAAGGTACGATTGACCAGCTTTGCGGTCACGCCTGAAAAAATTGCCACACCGGATGACGCAACGATCGACGCGTTTTTCGCTGAAAACAAAACCGCCTATCGCGCCCCTGACATGCGGAGCGCCCGCATTGCCATTGTCTCGGCCGAGATGATTGCCAAGGATCTGACCATTGCCGATGCTGATATCAAGGCGGCATATGATCAGCGACTTGACGAATTTGCGACGCCTGAAACGCGGGACATTCGGCAGATGGTGTTTGACGATGCGGCCAAGGCCAAAACCGCAATCGACCGTTTGACCAAGGGCGAAGCCTTTATCGCGATCGCCAAGGATATGCTGAATTGGGCACCGAATGACACCGCGATTGACGGGGCCAGCCGTGACACCTTGGACACGGCCCTTGCCGAGGCAGCCTTTACCGCCGCCATTGGCACCCCGGTCGGTCCGATCGAAAGCCCGTTTGGTCATCATGTCTTGGTTGTCGAGGCCATCACTGCCGGCGGCACCCCTGCCCTTGGCGATATCCGCGACGAAATCAGTGATAAATTGCGGGCCGAACAGGCGATGAACCTGCTTTATGAGCGCGCCAATGCAATGGAAGACGCGCTTGGCACCGGCGCCACCTTGAGCGAGGCGGCCGAAAAAGTCGGTGGCACAATTGAAACCGTTGCCAATATTGACCGGAACGGCCTGAACATCGACGGCGTGCCGCTTGGCGGCGAAATTGGTGAGCTGGTGCAAGATAGCGCCGTGTTGGAATTGATTTGGGAGACCCGCGTTAACGAAACCAGCGTGATCCAAGAAGGCACCGATGATTCTTTCTTTGTGATCGAGGTCACCGGTGAAACGGCGGCGCGTGAGCGGCCGCTTGACGAGGTGAAAACCAGAGTTGTTGCCGACTGGAAAACTGTTGAAGCGGTCAAAGCGGCACGCCAACAGGCCGATGCCGCCGCTGCAAAAAATGACGACAGCGCCCCGCTTAGCCCGGCCTTTCGCCGCAACGGCAATGGCCTTGACCACCAGGCAGCTGGCCTGATTGCGCGCACCGCCTTTGGCCAGGACCTTGGAACCGGCACCGTGATCGAGACCGGGACCGAGGCGATTCTTGTCAAAACCGCTGAAATCATTCCGGCCACGGATGATGATATCAGCACCACCGCGACACTGGTGACAGACATGCTGAATACCGCGATGCGCGATGACATGTTGAACATGGTGTTGATCGCGCTGTCGGAAAAACATGATTTGCAGATCAATACCGGTGCTGTGCGGCAAATTTTGATTGGATCACAGTAATTCATGGCCGCCAGTCAATCGCAATTTGACAATTTTGCCGCCGGCTTTGCCAAGGGGCAACCACAGCTTGTGCATCGCGAATTGGTTGCCGACACCCAAACGCCGGTCTCGGCCTATCTCAAACTAGCTGGGGACAAGTCCCATTGCTTTTTGCTGGAATCGGTTGAAGGGGGCGCGGTTCGCGGCCGCTTTTCGGTGATCGGCATCGCGCCTGATTTAATATGGCGCTGCCGCGATGGCGTTGCCGAAATCAATCACGCGCCGCAAGATACCGACAAGTTTGTCGCCGATGATAAACCGCCGCTATTATCATTACGGGCGTTAATGGCAGAATCAGCCATGACCGACACCGGTGACCTTCCCCCTATGGCCGCCGGCCTGTTCGGCTATTTCGGCTATGACATGATCCGCCAGATCGAGACCATACCCGACAGCAACAAGGCGGCGATCGATATGGATGACTCGCTTTTGCTGCGCCCGTCATTGATCGCAATCTTTGACCGGCTAAAAGACAGCATCACGCTGATCACCCAGATCCGCCCCGCCGACTGGCCTGATGCGGCGACCGCGTGGCAACAGGCCGAATCTAGTCTGGCGTCCGCGATCGCCGATCTTGACCGCCCGTTACCACCGACCGAATTTGGCAAGGAAGACGCGCCGCTTAGCGAACCCACCACCAATATGACCAAGGCGGCGTTTCTGGAGATGGTCAAAAAGGGCAAGGACTATATCCGGGCTGGTGATGTGTTTCAGATTGTGCTGTCGCAGCGGTTCAGCATTCCGTTTGGCCTGCCGGCAATCAACCTCTACCGGTCTTTACGCCGGTTGAACCCGTCACCGTTTTTGTTTCACTTTGATTTTGGCACGCTGGCACTGGTCGGATCCAGCCCGGAAATTCTGGTGCGATTGCGCGACAACGAGGTCACCATCAGGCCGGTTGCCGGCACCCGTAAACGCGGCGCCACACCAGAAGAAGACGCGGCCAATGCGGCCGATTTAATTGGTGATATCAAAGAACGCGCCGAACATTTGATGCTTCTTGACCTTGGACGCAACGATGTTGGCCGGGTCGCAAAGCCCGGATCGGTGCGCGTCAAATCGAACTACGAAATTGAATATTACAGCCACGTCATTCATATCTCATCGCAGGTTGAAGGCACCATCCGCGATGATCTTGATGCGGTCGACGCGCTGATTGCCGGCTTTCCTGCCGGTACCGTGTCAGGGGCGCCAAAAATCCGGGCTATGGAGCTGATTGACGATCTGGAACCTGACCGCCGCGGGGCCTATGCCGGGGCGGTTGGCTATATATCAGTCGCTGGCGACCTTGATACATGTATTGCCTTGCGGACCGCGGTGGTCAAGGACAAGACAATGTATGTACAGGCCGGCGCTGGTGTTGTTTATGACAGTGACCCGCTGTCAGAATATGAAGAAACACGCAACAAGGCCCGCGCATTGATCCGCGCCGCTGGTGAAGCCTTGCGCTTTGCCCGCTAGCGGAGGACGCCATGGATTGGCCAACAATCCTGTCCTTTAGCAGCTTCGCGTTTGTCGCCGCTTTCACCCCCGGCCCCAATAACATCATGCTGGCCGCGTCAGGTGCCAATTTCGGGTTTCGGGCCACGTTGCCACATATTATCGGCATTTGTATTGGGTTTTGCCTGCTGGTGCTGATGGCAGGGTTTGGCCTTGCCAATCTGTTTGCGCTGATCCCCGAACTCTACACGATACTAAAATTTGTCAGCTTTTTGTTCTTGCTGTATCTGGCATGGAAAATTGCGACCGCTGCCGCCCCTGAACAGGGCGGCCGTACGACCCCGTTACGGCTGTGGCAGGCGGCCCTGTTTCAAATGGTCAATCCGAAAGGTATTTCGGTTATTATCAGTGCTGTCACCGCCTATACCAGCACCGCGGCGGCGCTGGCCAATGATGTGGTCATCATGCTGGTTGTCTTTTCAGCTGTTACCATTGCCGCGACATGCACATGGACCGTTTTTGGTGTCTTTATTCGCGATTTTTTGCGGCGTCCGGGGCGGTTGCGCTGGTTTAACAGCCTGATGGCGCTTTTACTACTGGCAAGCTTGATACCGATCGTGGCGGTATAGCCACCACCCCAAAACCATAATAAGACCAATTCAAAAATGCGGGAAAAGAGCAGGTTTTCAACCTGTCCAATTTCCGATAGGCTTTGATCAGCATTCCAGCCCAACAGATAAAGCAGGACTTGTCGCGACCATGGCCGATCACCCGCGCTACATTGACACGGCAAATTTGCCTCGCGCCTTTTTCGACAATGCTGCCGAGACCGGCGAAAAACCGCTGTTTTTTGCCAAACGGGACGGTGCGTGGCACGGCATAGGATGGGATCTGGTCGCCTTGTCGGTAAGGCGGCTGGCCGGGGCTTTGATCGCCGCCGGCATAACACCCCACGATCGGGTCATTGTCAGTGCCGAAAACAGGCCCGAATGGGCCATTGCTGACCTCGCAATCATGGCGATTGGCGCCATTGTTGTACCCGCCTATACCACCAACACCGAGGATGATCACCATTATATCATGGAACATTCCGGGGCGGTTGCGATCATCACATCAGGTGGCTTGCTGGCCAGCCGCTTGGCATTGGCTGCCACGCGGGCGCCGCAGATTGGTATGATGATCGTGATGGACCCCGATAGTGAGGTGTCGGTGCCAGCCACCATAGCCGTTCATCACTGGTCCGATATTATGGCAAACACCCCGCCCCTTGCCGATCTGGACGCGCATATTGATGCGATTGATAGCGATGATACCTGCTGTCTTGTTTACACATCCGGAACCGGTGGCCGGCCCAAAGGCGTGATGCTGACCCATCGCTCGATTCAGGCCTGTATTACCGCCTCGATCGAAATATTGCAGGAAGGCAATGTCGCCGACAATCAGCGTTTCCTGTCGTTGCTGCCGCTGTCGCATGCCTATGAACATACCGCCGGATTGCATCTACCGATCCAGACCCGGTCCGAGGTATGGTATTGCGAGTCGGCAGAACAGATAGGCGCCAACCTGCTTGAAGTCTCGCCTACCCTGATGACCGCAGTCCCCCGCCTTTATGACGTCTTGCATGATCGCATCATGCGTAGCATCCGCACCAAAGGCGGCCTGACCGAAACCTTGTTCACGCAAACAGTCCGCCTTGGGCGCAAGCGCCTTGAGGGGCGGCATCTGTTACCGCATGAATTTATTCTGGACCGCATTCTGGACCGCCTGGTCCGGCAGAAGATCCGTGCCCGACTTGGCGGCCGGCTTCAGTATTTCATTTCGGGTGGCGCCGCGCTCAATCCGGAGATTGGCAGTTTTTTCATGGCACTTGGCGTGAAGCTGTTGCAAGGCTATGGCCAGACCGAGGCGTCACCAGTAATTTCGGCCAACCGCCCCGGCCATATCAAAATCGAAACCGTCGGCCCGCCGGTTGCCGGAGTTGAGGTTCGCATCGCCGAAGATGGTGAAATTCTGGTTCGCGGTGATCTGTTGATGAAGGGCTATTGGCGCGACACGAATAGCACCCGCGCCGCCATTCGTGACGGCTGGCTATGCACTGGTGATATTGGCGCCATTGACGATGACGGGTTTATCACCATCACCGGCCGTAAAAAGGAAATTATTGTCAATTCAGGCGGTGAAAATATCGTCCCAAGCCGGGTTGAAGCGCTGCTGACGATTGAGCCTGAAATCGAACAAGCGATGGTCGATGGTGACCGCCGCCCGTGGCTATCCGCGGTGATTGTCCCCGCGGCGAGCGCCATTGATGCCGCGCATTCGACAGACGAGATAACCGAATTGATTGCCGCTGCCATCGACCGGGCCAACAGCCGCCTTTCACAGATTGAACGGGTCCGCCGATTCGTCATCGCCGATGAAGCATTTTCAACTGAAAACAGTCAATTGACGGCCACTTTGAAAGTACGCCGGCATATTGTTCGGGCGGTCTATCAAGAGCGGCTTGATGCGCTTTACACGCGGCGCTAGCACCCTTTAAGCGGTATTATTTGACCCAGGTTGAACTTCGCTTTGGACCAAGGTCGTCGCGCATCATTTCACTAAAAGCATCAGCAAAACTTTGCGATGCTTGCCGGTTTTTCTTCAAAACCGCGTCCAACGGAATGACAATATCACCATCTTTACGCAATCGCGGCGGGTCATAGTCGGAAAATTCAGCGACGAGCTTTGTCAGCTTTTCCAAAAGTTGGCTCTCTTGTTCATATTGTGACATCTCACCTCTCCGGTATAGCCTTGACAGGATAACGACCTAACAAGCGCGATTTCAAGCAGCGCCGTCACAATTTTTATTGCTATATTCGCTGAGATATTTCGCTATTAGTTGTTTTTTGGCCGCATTTTGAACATCACCTTGGTGATAACCGGCGTTTGCTTTAGATGTCCAAGCAGCCATGTTGAGGCGCATTATGCAGGATCAGGCACAGGTAGTTGTTATTGGCGGCGGCGTTGTCGGCGCGTCAATATTGTATCACTTGACCACGCTTGGCTGCACCGATGTGATGCTTCTTGAACGGTCGGAATTAACAAGTGGATCGACCTGGCACGCAGCTGGCGGCATGCATACAATCAATGGCGATCCGAATGTCGCCAAATTACAGCAATATACGATCCAGCTTTATCGCGAGATTGAAGCGCTGTCAGGACAGGATGTTGGGCTGCATATGACCGGCGGCATTATGCTGGCCGCGACTGAAGACCGCTTCGACTGGCTAAAATCGGTCTATGCCAAGGGCAAATATCTGGGCATGGACGATCTTGAGATCATTACCCCGGAACGGGCGCATGAATTGATGCCGTTGCTTGACCCCGCCCAATTTGTCGGCGCGATGTTTGATCCGATCGAGGGCCATTGTGACCCCTATGGCGTAACCCACGCCTATGCCAAGGCCGCGCGCGCTAATGGTGCCAGTTATCACACCCATACCAAGGTTGATGCGCTGTCCCAAGCCGCAGACGGCACCTGGATCATCACCACCGATAAAGGCCAAATCCGCGCCGAACATGTGGTCAATGCGGCCGGACTATGGGCCCGCGAGGTTGGCCGCATGGTTGGGCTGGAATTGCCGGTTTTGGCAATGGAACATATGTATCTTTTGACCGAGGACATGCCCGCGGTAGCCGAGGTCAACGCCACCACCGGCACCGAGGTCCTGCATGCGGTGGATTTTGACGGCGAAATTTACCTGCGGCAGGAACGCGGCGGCATGTTGATGGGCACCTATGAGACAGCCTGCAAGCCTTGGTCGGAAACCACGACACCGTGGGATTTTGGGCATCAGTTGCTGGAACCGGATATTGACCGGATTGCGCCGTCGCTAGAGGTTGGGTTTCGCCATTTTCCCGCCTTTCAGACCGCCGGGATCAAACAGATTATCAATGGCCCCTTCACCTTTGCGCCAGATGGCAATCCGCTTGTCGGGCCGGTCAAAGGACTGACCAATTTTTGGGCCGCCTGCGCGGTTATGGCCGGATTCAGTCAGGGTGGCGGGGTTGGCCTGGCACTTGCCAACTGGATTGTTCATGGCGACCCTGGCTTTGACGTTTGGGCGATGGATATTGCGCGATTTGGCGATTATGCAACACCTGCCTACACCAATGCGCGGGTTCGCGAAAATTATTCACGGCGCTTTTCAATCCGCTATCCAAATGAAGAACTACAGGCAGCCCGCCCGCTTTTGACCACCAGTATTTACGACCGGCAAAAGCAATTAGGCGCCCAATTTGGTGCGATCTATGGGCTTGAAGTACCGCTATGGTACGCCGCGGACGGGGTGCGTGAGCAATTTTCATGGCGCCGTTCAACCGATTTTAGCACAGTAGGCGATGAAGCCCGGGCGGTCCGCAATGGGGTTGGGCTTGGCGATATATCGGGCTTTGCAAAATATGAGATTTCCGGCACCGATGCCGCCGGATGGCTTGATCGGTTACTGGCCTGCAACATACCGCCAATAGGCCGCATGACATTGGCCCCGATGCTAAAACATGATGGCAAAATCATTGGTGATTTCACACTGGCACGCCTGAGCAACGACCGGTTTTTGATTATCGGATCCGGCAGTGCCGAAACCTATCATATGCGGTGGTTTCACCAGCATTTGCCACTTGATCAAGATGTACATATCCGCGCTTTGGGGCTGGATATGGTTGGCCTTACCGTTGCCGGGCCACGGGCACGCGATGTATTGCAGGCCTGCACCACGGCGGATCTGTCCACTGCCGCCCTGCCATTTATGGCCGTGCGTCACATCGATATCGGCATGGTGCCGGCCATCTGCGGGCGGGTCAGCTATACCGGCGATCTTGGCTATGAACTCTGGGTGAAGGCGGCGCATCTGACCCGGCTGTTTGACGATCTGATGGATGCGGGTGCCGCGTTTGGCATTCGGCCTTTTGGGTCACGCGCGTTAAATGCCTTGCGGCTTGAAAAGAATTACGGGTCATGGGCCCGCGAATATCGCCCGCTTTATGGACCGCTGGACACCGGCCTTGATCGGTTTGTTGCTTATGACAAGAGCATCGATTTCATCGGTAAGGACGCCGCCGTGGCAGATCGCTTGTCTGGTGGCAGCAAACGCTTGATTAGCCTTGCGGTCAGTGCGGCAGATGCCGATGTGATTGGCGACGAGCCGGTGTTTTTCAAGGGGGCGGTTGCTGGCTGGGTGACATCAGGCGGTTACGCGCATGCGTCAGACATGTCGGTGGCACTGGCTATGGTCGACAAGGATCATGCCAACCAAATAGATGGCTGGACTATCGAACTACTAGGGCAGATGCTACCGGCAAAGCGGCTGGAACGGCCGCTGTTTGACCCGGCCGGCACCCGCATGCGGGCCTAACCATCCGATGCAGCCCATATCACGCTTTACGCTTTTTCAGGCGCCGACTGGCGACAGGCCATTGGCAGCCTTGGGCCTATTGTTATGCGGTATCATCGTGCTGGCGCTACAGGATTCGCTGGTCAAGCTGATCGCGCCACACACATCTTTTTGGCAATTTCAGGCGTTGCGTTCCGTTGGTAATCTAAGCTTTATCATCGCTTTAGCCCTAGCTGCGGGGGGATTAAGGCTGATCGTTCCGAACAATTGGCGGCCGGTTTATTTGCGTGCTGTCATGCTGGCTATCTGCATGTTTTTCTTTTTTTCCGGGGCGCCGGTACTATCGGTGGCGCAAATGGCCGCCGGTCTTTACACCTACCCCTTATTTGTATCGTTATTGGCCGGGCCAGTTTTGGGCGAAACGGTCGGGCCGTGGCGGCTTAGCGCCTTGGTAATTGGCGCTGGCGGCGGTTTTTTGATGCTTGACCCGTTAAGCGAGACATTTACAGCGGCGCAAATTCTGCCGATCATTGCCGGCTTTTTTTATGCCTGTAATATTCTGATATTGCGGCGCCATTGCCGGCACGAAAACCCGCTGGCACTGACCGCAGCGGTTGCCGCCTTATTCATCGTGACCGGCAGCAGTGGCAGCCTGCTTTTGACCCTGTTCCCGCTCTCCGGCGACATCGTTCAAACCATACCCTTTGTAGCGATTGGCTGGCCTGAATTGACCGGGTCAATTTTGCTGATGGCGGTATTTTGTTCACTATTGAACCTGTCAGGCAATATTTGCCTGTCCCGCGCCTATCAGACCGCTGACAGCAGCTGGCTTGCACCGCTGGATTTTCTTTATCTACTCTTCGCTGCCTTCTGGGGGCAGATATTGTTCGATCACTGGCCTGACCAGCAAATGGTGACCGGGATGCTGTTGATTGCCGGTGCCGGCATGTTGACCGCGTGGCGAGAACAGCGCCAAAAATCCAGACGTTAATGCACGAAATCATCGCAAAAAGGGTTTTACCACGGCCGTTTGGCCGCTAGGCTAGCTATCAGATAAACATTAACGTGACAGCGACAGCCGGTTTGCCCCGACTGTCTTTGTTAAAGGAGAAATTTTGTTATGAATGCAGTGCTGACAGAATTGGCGCAAGACTGCCGTGAACTGTTGCTCGCCGACCCCGGTCCTGCCGGCCGCGAAAAGGTCGCGGCGCGTTTATCATCCGCCCTAGCCGACGCCGGGACTATTGACAGTTTAATCCCGCCTGGCACTGGCGAGCGCGACTTGCTATATCAAGACCCGGATCTTGGATTTTGCATTTTGGCACATAATTATGAGGGGGCCAAAACCTCGCCGCCGCACGACCACGGGCCATCTTGGGCAATCTATGCTCAGGCGCGTGGCGAAACCGAAATGCGCGACTATGCGCTTGTGCAAGCGGCCACCGAGACGACACCGGGAAAAGTGACGGTCGCCCGCACCTATAAATTGGTGCCTGGTGATGCCCATGTCTATAACGAGGGTGATCTGCATTCGCCCACACGGTCTGGCCCGACAAGCCTGATCCGGGTTGAAGGCACCGATATGAGCAAGGTCAAACGCCTGCGGTTTGAGCTGGCCTGAACGGCCTGTCGCCGCCCTAAAAAAAGGCACTGACCCACCGCATATAAAGACACACCGCACATAACAGGGCACAAAACAATGACACACGGCCTGTTTGCCACCCTCTATGACACCAACGCCCCTTTTGCGCTGATCGACAGTCGGGAATGGCGGGACTATGTAAACGGCCATTGGTTTGGCAGCACCAATATGCCCCTGTCACGCCTAACCGCCACCATCACCCGCTTGATTCCCGACCGGTCATTTCCGATCCATTTTCTGGATTGGCAGAACAAAGCCAGCGCGGTCGCGATTGAACGGCTAAACAGCCTTGGCTATCATAATATGACGATCCATCCTACCGCCGCGCCGGTACGGTTTGGCGCTGGCTTTGTCAAAGGCGAATATGTCTGGTCCAAGGCGTTTGGTGAAGTGGTCGCGCATACCGCCGACCTTCCCGAGGTTACCCCGGCAGAGTATATCGAATCATGGCAAGACGCGCTGTTGTTCGATGTCAGACCAACAGCCGAATATCAATTATTCACCTTGCCCAATTCGCAAAGCCTGCCAAACAGCCTGCTTTTGGCGAATGCCGATGCGTTACGCAACAGCGGCAAGATGGCGTTGCTACATTGCGCTGGCCGCACCAGATCTATTATTGGCGCCTGCACCTTGAAAGCCGCTGGCTATGATGGCCCCTATGCCGTGTTCCGGGGCGGCACCCAGGCGTGGCAGCTTGATGGTCATACGCGTGAACATAACGCCGCCCGGCTGTTTGCGTCCGACCATGAAGACAGCGCCACCGCCGAGCGCTTTATGCAACGCTGGCATATATCGTTCAGTCGCCTAACCCCAGCCCATTTGGCAGATTTTGTTGCGGCCAACAGCACGGCTTTGCGGTTTGATGTCTCGGACGATGCCGCCACCGGTCAGGAGATGGAACAGGGTATCATCAAAATTTCCGGGACAAATCTGATCCAACAGACCGACCGGTCAATCGCCCGCTATCATGTGCCTGTTATCCTATTTGATCATGGGTCAGGAAGTCGTGCGGCCTTTGCCGCCTATTGGCTTGGCGCGATGGGTTTTGATGTCAGCGTTGTCTATCTTGACGCCCCGCTGGCGGTGGCACCAGCCAAGCCGCGCGCGGCACCCTCGTCCCCGGCACAACGTCAGGCGATAGAGCTGAAAGCGGATCAACATCTGCTATTATATGATTTTAGACCATCAGCGGCGTTTCGCGGCGGCCATATTGCCGGCAGCCACTGGAAAAATATCAGCAAAATGGCTGATATGGCGCCGGATAGATCGGCTATTTTGGTTATTTGTAGCGACCTTGCTACCGGCATCGAAATTGCCGATTTATTAACCCGACAAGGCTGGCAAATTGATGGATTCTACGTCTGGCAAGACAGCGACTTTGATCCGGCGATGCTGGAAACCGGAGGACCAGACAACCCTTGTGATGAAAGCAGCTTATTTGCCGGCCGGCATCACGGGGTCTTGCAGGATGCGCGCGACTATCTGGCATGGGAAGAAGAATTGCCAGCCGAGATTGACCAGCCTTTGCATCAGCAATGGGTTAATCGCCTGACGTCAGCACCCGCATCATAATGACGGCATCACCCTAACGAGCGCATCGCTGCAAACCAGCCAACCCCAACGATCAGTCTGGATCGATTGGATCGACGTCAAACGCCTTGATCGTCATCGAGATCAGGCTGTAATAGCCAAGCACCCCAACCAAATCGACCGTCGTTTCATGTCCTAAAATGGCCACAGCCCGTTCAAACAAGGCCGGTGACACCGCCCGTGTCAGGTTCAATTCACGGGTAAATTCATAGACCAGCGCTTCATCCTCAGCCACAAACGCCGGCACCTGATCATTGGCCAGCGCATCGATAATCGCCTGATCGACACCACCCGCCAGGGCGTGTGGCACATGCGCCTGCCATTCATAGGCAGCATTCCAAATACGCGCCGTTGTTAAAATGGCCAATTCCGATAGCCGTGGTGGCAGCGATGAATCATAACGGCAATAGCGGCCCAACTGCTGGGCCTGGTCAGCCAGATCAGGCCGGTATAGCCAGATGGCCAACGGTCCCCCAACCCGGCCACGCGGCCCAGACGCAATTGCGTCATGCACCTCGCGCTGGCGTGGGGTCATGGTTTCAGGCGACAGGATTGGTAAACGGGCCATGATAAAATCTCGCTCTTTCACATATCGACCAGCACAAGGCTATGGCGGTGTCATAGCCGGGGCCTATTATCAAACGCAAACACAGACTGCTACAAGCCCGGCTTGCCGCAGCAGCATCAACCCAAAAGGTTCAACTGGCAGGTTGCGCCACCGCCTTCCACCCCGGTGACATCAAAAACCCGACAAGACCAACCGTAAAGGCCCCAGCAACCACCAGATGCATGACCTCGGGTGACACCACCGCTAACCCGGCACCGGTTGCCAGCGGTCCAACCGCCGCGCCAACATCGCGCCACGTCTGATTTCGTGCCAGCGCCTTTAATTTAGCGTCCGGATAAATGCGGGCAACCGCGGCCGGAAAAAATGTCCCAAGCGCCCCACGCGCCAGCACCAATAACGCACAGCCAGCCATCAGCATATCGCCGCCAATCAGCGCAAAACCGACGATCGTGGTGATTATACACAGCAACAGCGGCATTCTGATGCCGACACGGTCGGCGATCATGCCGGCACAGGGCGCAACCAGCATCTCGCTGAGCCGCCGCGCCGCCAATATGCTGCCACCAAATAAAATCGCCATATCAAGCGACATAGTTTTGGCCCACATGAGCGAGATAGACACCGTGAACACGCCATCAATGCCGGCCCCCATCCAGAAAATCAGCATATCAAGACTGTCAGGTCGGGGCAGTATGCCGTCGCGCGGGGCCGGCTTTTTCACCCGCGGCGGTTGTGCTGTCACATCCAGCATTAGTGCTAGAGGGATAGACAGCGCCGTTGCCACGCCAAGATATAAAAATATATCCCGCGGGCCGACTTGCGCGGCCGCCCAGGCGCCAACGGTCATCGCCAATAATGGCCCGACCTGTTCTACCGACCGGCTAAGACCGATTCTGGTACCGGTTCGCGCCGGGTTGACCGCCGCATAGGTCAATGTAACCAACAGCAGCGCCGCAAATGACAGCCCCCATAACATCCGCGCCGCGATCAGCATCACCGCGCCATCAAACAACGCATAACCAGCGGTTGATAAGGTTGCCGTCATCGCGCCGATGATACACAGCGTTCGCACCCCGATACGTTCGGCAATCTGCACAATGATCCCATAGGCAAAAATGCGAATGATCCGGTTTACCGCCAACAAAAACCCAACCATCACCATACTGACCCCAAAAGCCGCAGCATGGACCGGTAACACGACATACAGCAGCGCATCACCAAACAAAGACAGGGCCAACACCGACGACGACACCCACACATTGCGTAAAATCAATCGGTCATTCATTGAAACACCTGCCATGTGATCTGGAATGGGGCAAAATCGATCAAGATTAGGCTGACCAAGATAAAAGTGAACCGATTGAACGGGCGTGCGGGTGGCGCCATAGGGCACCAGACACTAACCCATGCTGGCAGGCTGCACCGGCGCTGGCAACTGAAATATCGACGCTAGCCGGTGCCGGGATGGTGCTTAATTTTTTGTGGAGAAAAATGGTCGGAGCGGCGGGATTCGAACCCACGACCCCTACACCCCCAGTATAGTGCGCTACCAGGCTGCGCTACGCTCCGGCCGTGGCACCGTTATACCGGCGCACCATGTCATACGCAATCGGCTTTTTACGCTGTATAGTTTTGTCAGTGAGATCGGTTCGCGCGCCTAAACCGACAAAATCCGGGTGCGGAGCGCGGCGAGCCGTGATTGCACCTCGGTCAATATGGAGCCGGCCTCAGCAAGCGGTCGAGCAGCGGATGATGCAGCCTGAACAGCCCCCCCGATCGGCACGCCACCTTCATCACCAGCCCCCTTGCTTCGCAAATGCTTCTGCGCGCCCTTGATGGTAAAGCCGTCATCATAAAGAAGCGCCCGAATACGTTGCAGCATCGCGACATCGTCGGGACGGTAATAGCGCCGCCCACCGCTACGCTTTAGCGGACGAAGAGTGCTGAATTTGGTTTCCCAAAAACGCAACACATGCGGTGGCACATCAAGCAATGCCGACACTTCGGAGATTGTTTTGAATGCGTCTTTTGCCTTTTCGGTCATTGTGCCCCGTCAACACGATCCTTGAGGATATGCGACGGACGGAATGACAGCACCCGACGCGGGGTAATCACCGCTTCAACGCCGGTTTTCGGGTTGCGGCCAACGCGCTCACGCTTGGATTGCACCGAAAATGTGCCAAATGATGACAGTTTCACCTCTTCACCATTTTCCAGACAGTCGCATATTTCCTCGAGAACCGATTCCACCAAATCTGAGGATTCGTTTCGGGACAGGCCGATATTGCGGTAAACAGCTTCGGCAAGATCTGCACGGGTCAAAGTCTTCATAACAACAAAACGCTATCCAGTTTTCCCTAGGAGGTCAATTCACCTTGCATGATAAAATGCTGTAAACCAGCAGTTTTTCAAAAATTTTTGAATGATCCAGCCTTTTGCCAGCCCATCTGCCGCCCTCAGGCGTCTGGCCGGCCGAATTTAACAAGGGCTGCCCCCCATACGAGGCCGCCACCAATCGCTTCCATCGCCACCATATCACCATTGCCGATTCGGCCGTCACCAACCGCCGATGCCAGCGCAAGCGGAATTGACGCCGCCGAGGTGTTGGCATGCTGCTCTACGGTCCGGACCACACGGTCATTGGGCAAATCCATCTTTTTCTGCATCGCATCAATAATCCGGACATTGGCCTGATGGGGCACCAGCCAATCTATATCAGCCGCGCACAATCCGGCGGCATCAAGCGCCTCATCCATCACTGCAGCGAGCTTTTCAACCGCATGGCGGAACACTTCTTTGCCTTCCATCCGCACATGTCCAACATCGCCGGTTGCAGAGGGCCCGCCATCGACATAGAGGATATCGCGATACGCCCCGTCAGCATGCAAAACCGACGATCTGATACCCCAGTCGGGCGCATCATCCACCAATTCAAGAACCGCCGCGCCAGCCCCATCGCCAAACAGCACGCAAGTCGTACGGTCTTGCCAATCCAGCAATTTGGAAAAGCTTTCTGCGCCAATCACCAAGGCCCGACGTCCGCGGCCGCCCTGCAACATTGCCTCGGCAATATCCAACGCATAAACAAATCCGGCACAAACCGCCTGTACGTCAAAGGCAATAGCGCCCTTGGCACCAATCATATGCTGGACCTTCGTCGCGGTCGACGGAAAGGTATTGTCCGGCGTTGTGGTGGCCACAATGATCAGGTCAATGTCAGTTGCGTCAAGCCCGCCATTGGCCAATGCCGCGGTGGCAGCGGCGGTTGCCAGGTCGGCGGTGGTTTCGCCATCGGCAACGATATGGCGCTGACCAATACCGGTCCGCCGGCGAATCCACGCATCATCTGTATCCACCCGGCGCGACAACGCCTCGTTGGACACTACATTGGCCGGCAGATAGGATCCAACGGCAGTCATCAAAACGGTCCGGTTATTCATTGACTATCTTTTTCTGTTCGCGAATGGCACCGGCTTTTTCGATTGCAGCGCTGACATCCGGTATAAATCCATGCTCGACAAGATTGCTGGCCACATCAATCGCATTTGAAAAGCCCAAGGCATCGGTGCCGCCATGAGACTTCACCGCGATACCGTTCAGCCCCAAAAATACCGCGCCATTATAGCGGCGCGGATCCATTTTGGTGCGGAATTTTTTCAAGGCGGGCCGCGCCAAAAGATAGCCAAGCCCTGCCATTACCGAGCCCTTGAACGAACGCCGCAACATTTTGGCAAAAAGACCAGCCACACCCTCGGCAGTTTTCAGCGCAATATTGCCCGAAAACCCATCGGTGACGATGATATCAACCTCGCCCCGCACAAGATCAGACCCCTCAACAAAACCGGCATAATTGACGTCTAGTTCGGGATGCGATAGCTGCTGTGCGGCTAACCGCAAATATTCATGGCCCTTTTGTTCTTCCTCGCCCACATTCAGCAAGCCGACTGACGGGTTTGCCTTGTCCATCAGCGATACATAAAAGGCACGGCCCATCAGCGCAAACTGCACCAGATTTTCTTCATCGCATTCGAGATTCGCACCCAAATCGAGCATACACATCGCATTTTTTTCGGTCGGGAAGAATCCCGCAATCGCCGGGCGGGTAATGCCGGGCATCGTGCGAAGCTGCAATTTGGCCATCGCCATCAGCGCCCCGGTATTGCCAGCCGACACCACCGCATCGGCGCGCTTGCCCGCAACTTCGGCAATTGCCAGCCACATAGAGCTTTCGCGCCCCCGTCGGACCGCTTGCGATGCTGTCTCTGTGGGGGACACGGCCTTATCTGTATGCAGGATTTCGGCCTGCCGTAGATAGCGGCTGCTGTCCAGCAATGGCCGGATCAGCGCTTCATCGCCAACAAACACAATATCCAGATGGGGTGATCGTGCCTTGGCAAGATCAGCCCCTTCAATAACCGATTGTGGGGCATTGTCGCCACCCATCGCATCAAGCGCAATTCTAACCATTTTGGACAGGGTTTCTCCTCCCACCTGCTCTGGTCTTATTCTGAACGCCGGGACTTCAAAGCAGCAAGTCCGGCAAATGGATGGTCTGACAGGGACTCGTCAGCATTCACTATATCAGGCGCGTGCGGCGCCCGCGGCCAAGACGTTACAGCAAGGCTTAACGACTGGGCCAACATTTCGCCGATATCAATGGCCCCGTCTTGCAAAGGCTCGGCATCATCAAGCCGCACCTCAACCTCGGCAGGATCGCCGGCCGAGCGAACATAACGCTCTTCGATCAGAAAATCTACCGTTTCGGGCACCGGGTCACCGGTCACGCCACAAGCCTGCACCACCGATGCTGACAAGCGTCCCCGCACATCCCAGCAATCGCGCGCCGATTTGACAATATAAAGGTCAGCCGCCAGCCCGGATACTGCCACAAAACCGAACCTTTGGGCCAATTCGTCACATTCCGCGTCACTTGCCACAAACTGATAGCGCGTTTGACGGTCGGCATGGAGGCGATCAACCTTTATTTGTGATGTCAATGAAAGGCGGGGCATCGTTTTACCTGCTCAGTTGCCGCGGTTTAGCTAAAGGCTCAAACTGTGGTAATCCGGCCGTCCAGCAAGACCGCATCGTCGCTATTATCCAGCTGACCGACAAGCTCAAATATCGCATCGACGAGCCCATTGTCCAGCGGGTCAACAGTGCTGTTACCGCGGAACAGGTTCCGCGTCAGCGCCGCCGACAACGCAGTTCGATCAGCCGCATCAATCGCCAATACATAGGCATCAAGCCGTCCCATGAACGCCTCGGCCATCACACGGACGCGTTTGGACACCCCGATATCGCCGGCCCCCATCTCGCGCAACGACAGATCCATATCGGCAAACATCGTATCAAACAACTGCTGGCTCAAAACCCGTCCTTGCTCACCGGTCTTTTTCAAGCGGCGCATAATCAGCGCGACCACAAGGCTAAGCATGTCAAACCGGCCGTCCACATCATCAGCCACCGCAAAACGGTCAAAATAGGCCGGTTGCCGCGCAAGGCGGATTGCTTCAGCATAGAGTTTTTCGGCGGTTTCGGTTTGGCGCCGCTGACCCCATGTCAGCAAATTGCCAAGCCACGCTTGTGCTTTTCGGTACATTGTTGCAACATCCCGCGTTGTTGACCATAAATGTTATTCAAAGCCATAGTCACAGCGCCATCTATATCGCAGGAACGCACCCATGACCAGCCTTTCAATGCCTCGTCACCGCCGCTTTCGACACCTGTTTCACTCTCTTCGGTCGATTTTGATCGGCGGGGTTTGGCTGGTGGGTCTTGCCGGTTGCGGCGAACGCGTCAGCGACCATGGCCAGTTCATCAATGAAAGCGACCTCGCCACGATCACCATTGGCAGCAGCACCCGTGCCGATATCGTGCAACGATTGGGACAACCCAGCTTTGAAGGCGCCTTTGATCCCAACAAACTCTATTATATCAGCCAACATATGGTCGAACCGGCCGGTGGCAATAAAACCACCAAAAACCGTGTCATTTATATGTTTACAATCAACAGTGAAAACAAGCTGCAATCAATTGATTTAATGGATGAAAAAAGCGGCTTGAACATCGCGCATATCGATGAGAAAACACCAACACCGGGTGACACTTACGGGGTGATTGAACAGATTTTTTCAAACCTTAGACGCACCCGGAACGAGCAATAGCAGCAAACTGGCCCTTAGCGCATCTCAACGGTGCGGGCCTGCCGCGCCAGCCGGTCAAGCACCGCGTTAACAAACCCGACCTCCCCGCCGCAAGAATCGGTCAAGGCCGCATATTCGCTAACCACAGCGCGCGCCGGGATATGGGGCATCTCACGCAATTCCACCGCCCCACACCGTAAAATCGCCAGTTCAATTCTCGACAGCCGGTCTAATGACCAGCCATCGACAAGCGCCGCGCCGATCACCTCGTCCAGTGCGGCCGCCCCCGACTCGACAGCGCTGTACAACGCACTTAAATGCGCTTCATCCAGCGTTTTCACCTTGAATGACGCCAGAATATCCGGGGCGTAATGGGCCAGAAATTCAGGCGCAAAATCGAAAGACGACCGGCTTGTGATCAGTGACTGATAAACGATTTGGATCGCAGCAAGCCGGGCGGCCGACCGGCGCCGTACCGGAACAGGCTTCAATCCTGATCCCTGATCATGCATCGCCGTGCCCACCAAAATGGCGTTTCAGTGCCGCCATCGCCAGCGCGGCCCTTGCCGCATCACCGCCTTTGTCTTTTTGTTCAGCGTCGGCACGCGCCCATGCTTGTTCGGCATTTTCGACTGTTAGAATACCGTTACCTATTGCCAGACCGTCAGCCAGCGCCAGATCCATCAAGCCGCGCGCTGATTCATTACACACGGTCTCATAATGGGTGGTCTCGCCCCTGATCACACAGCCCAACGCGATATAGCCGTCGAAATGCCGCGTTCCCGCCGCCGCCATCGCAATTGCCGCCGGTATTTCCAGCGCTCCCGGAACGGCGATGCGCTCGAAGGTGGCACCGGCTGCATCCAAGGCAGCCATTGCCCCCATTGCCTGTGCATCGGCAAGATCGCCATAAAACCGCGCTTCAACAATCAGAAAATGTCCTGCCATCATGCTTTTCCTTTATGAATAGGCTGCCAGTCGACGATCTCAAGATCATAGCCTTCAAGGCTGACCACAGTGGGCCGCTTGTCTGACAGGAGGATCATCTTCTGGATACCCAGATCGGTCAGGATCTGTGCGCCGACCCCATAATCACGCAATTCGCGACCACGCGCCGCGTCATCGGCGAGGGCCAGCTTTTGGCTGATCGTTGCTGACAGGCTCGACGCGCTCGATTCGCGCAATACCACAACCACACCGCGCCCTGCCGTTGCAATCGCAGCCATCGCGGTGGCCAATTCGTCACCGGCACGTTTTTCCGATACTTCACCCAACAGGTCGGCCATCAGATCAAGCGCGTGCATCCGCACCAAAACCGGCGCATCATCGCTGATATCGCCTTTGATCAGCACGATATGTTCGGTTTTTGATATCGTGTTCACATAAATCATCACGCGCCAGCTGCCGCCAACTCGTGTCGATATCGATGTCTCAACCGTGCGCTGCACCAGCGATTCATTGCGCCGCCGCCATGCAATCAGATCGGCGATCGACGCAATTTTCAAACCATGTTCACGCGCAAAACCCCGCAAATCTGGCAAGCGGGCCATTTCACCATCATCTTTCATGATTTCACAAATCACCCCGGCCGGATCGGCAACACCACAGGCACGGGCGATATCAACCACCGCCTCGGTATGACCTGCCCGCACCAAGGTCCCGCCATCACGGGCAACCAACGGGAAAATATGGCCAGGTGTGGTGATATCGCGTTCGCCGCATTGCGGGTTAATCGCGGTTTGGATGGTATGCGCCCGATCCGCCGCCGAAATTCCCGTTGTGACCCCTTCCCGCGCCTCGATGGACACGGTAAATGCCGTTTCATGCCGGGATTCGTTACGCCGTTCCATCATCGCCAGCCCCAGCGTTTCGGTCCGCTGGCGGGTCAAAGCGAGGCAAATCAGGCCACGCCCGTATTTTGCCATGAAATTGATTGCATCGGGCGTTGCATATTCGGCAACAATACAAAGATCACCCTCATTTTCGCGGTCTTCATCATCGACAAGGATAAATAACTTGCCAGCGCGTGCATCGGCAATCACATCATCAATTTTTGACAGACCATTCTGATCGGTTGCCGTCATCCGCGCTATCCTTTGTCGGTTTCAGTGAGGCGGGCAACATAGCGCGCCAGCATATCAATTTCCATATTGATCTTGTTGCCGGGCTGAAGCGCCCCAAGACAGGTCACCTGCCATGTATGCTCGATGATATTGACCGAGAACCGCGCCCCCTCAACAGCATTGACCGTCAACGACACACCGTCCAACGCCACCGATCCTTTGGGGGCCACAAAACGCGCCAGAGACAGAGGCGCCTTGATCCATAATTGATGGCTATCACCATCCGGTGTCAGGCTTACAAGTTCAGCCACCCCATCGACATGGCCAGACACGATATGGCCGCCAAGCTCGTCACCAACGCGAAGGGCCCGCTCCAGATTGATGCGGTGCCCCACCTGCCAGTCGGCCAATGTCGTAACCGCCATGGTTTCTGCCGAGGCGGCGACATCAAACCAGCTGTCACCGCGTTCGACAACCGTCAGGCAAATGCCAGAACAGGCAATTGACGCCCCGATATCGATCGCGGCACAGTCCCACGCACAGCCGATCCGCAACAGCCGGTCCCCGCGGTCGGTGATCCGCTCAATCTGGCCAATCGCTGTGATAATACCGGTAAACATGATGTTTTGACTTCACCTTGGGCTAAAGCGCCGGTTTTTCAAGAATCAACAGATGATCATCGCCGATCATCTGCTGCCGTGACAGGGTATACTTGGTTTCCGGCGAGAAAGCCATATCGTTGACAGGCGATAGCGCGCGCGGCCCCACCGCCGGCAATGCGTCACCGCCAAGGATATGTGTCGATTGCGTCCAGTAAATGCGGTTGATGGCGCCCGCTTGCAAAAACCCAGTGGCAAGACCGGTGCCGGCCTCGACCATCAGATGGTTGACCCCGGATTCCGCCAAAAAGGCCAGCGCGGCCGCAATGGCAGGCCGCCCGTCAGCATCACTTGGCATCGTCACAAGCGTTGCCCCGGCAGCAGCAAGAGGTTTGCACCGTTCTGCTGGCACGCCAGCGCGATGAAACACCGTCAGCGGCCGCGGGTGCTGCAAGAGCTGTGCCCGGTGAGGCAGGCGCAAATCACTGTCAAACAAAAACACCGGCGGGCTGTCATCATCCAGCCCGGCATCCCGGCATGTCAGCTGCGGATCATCACTAAGTACCGTACCAATGCCGGTGGCAAGCGCATCAGCCCGGCTCCGTAACAAATGGACATAACGCCGCATCGCCGGCCCGGTTAGCCACCGCTTCTTTCTGTCAGCCAGCGCAATTCGTCCGTCCAAAGAACTTGCCACTTTAAGCGAACAAAAGGGTTTATTGTTCTGAACTCTATAGATAAATGGCAATAGCTGATCATTTGCCTCAGCCGCGCCCACACCGGTTGTGACGGCCATCCCAGCCGCGGTTGCCGCGGCCAATCCGGCACCATCAACACGGTGATCAGGATCCTGTAACGCGACCACAAGCCGCGCAATGCCCGCGTCTATAAGGGCGGTAATGCAAGGCGGCGTCTTGCCGTGATGGGCGCATGGCTCCAACGTGACAAAGGCGGTGCCGCCAGCAAGGCGCTGAAGGCCGCCATCGCGTTGGCGCAAATTGTCAAGCGCGGCAGCCTCGGCGTGGGGCACCCCGCCACGGCCGGTATGCCCTTCGGATAACAGCACACCATCAGCGCTGACCAGCGCACAGCCGACCGGCGGATTGCTGCCGGTCCGCCCCTCGGCCCGCCGCCCGGCAGCCAGCGCCACACGCATCCATCGGCTGTCATCGGATAACACCGCGCCAGAACGCGGTGCCTGCGCTGCTGTCGGGTCAGTCACCAAGTTCTTTTTCGACAAAAGCTTCAAAATCCTTGGCTTCGCGGAAGTTACGATAGACCGACGCATAGCGGACATAGGCGACCTGATCCAGCTGGTAGAGTGCTGTCATCACCAATTCACCAACACGTTCGCTGGGGACGTCACCATCGGCATGGCTTTCCAACTGCCGCACGATCCCATTGATCACCATAGCCACGTTTTCAGCGTCAACATCCCGCTTACGCAATGCAATATCAAATGATCGTTCTAGTTTTTCGCGATCAAACAGCGACCGCCGACCATCGCGCTTGACGATCATGATTTCACGAATCTGCACCCGTTCAAAAGTGGTGAACCGGGCATCGCATTTGCCACAAAGACGGCGGCGGCGGATCGCCGCCCCATCTTCCGCGGGACGCGAATCTTTTACCTGCGTATCTTCATTTCCACAAAATGGGCAAATCATCGCGTCACTCTCATCCAATCAGGCGCCATTTGACCACCGGTTCAACCATATATGGTGGCGCTGGCGAGTGTACACACTATTGATAGATTGGGAAAGCCTGACAAAGCGCGCTGACCTTTTTCCGTACGGCGGCCTCAACCGCCTTATTGTCGTCAGGATTTTTAGCCAGCCCATCCAGCACGTCACCAATCAAATGCCCGACCGCGACAAATTCTTCATTGCCAAAGCCACGCGTTGTTCCGGCCGGCGTGCCAAGCCGCACACCTGAGGTAACCGTCGGCGGTTGCGGATCAAACGGAATGCCGTTTTTATTGCAGGTGATGCCAGCATGTTCCAGCGACAATTCAGCTACATTGCCGGTCAGGCCTTTGGGGCGCAAATCGACCAAAACGACATGCGTATCAGTGCCGCCCGACACGATAGCCACGCCGCGCGATATAAGCGTATCGGCCAGAATCCGCGCATTACTGACAACCAGATGGGTATAGGCCTTGAATTCGGGCCGTAGCGCTTCGCCAAACGCCACCGCCTTGCCAGCAATCGCATGCATCAACGGGCCGCCCTGCAAGCCCGGAAATACCGCCGAATTGATCTTTTTGCCAAGCGCCTCATCGTTACTCATGATCAAACCGCCACGCGATGCGCGCAGGGTTTTATGGGTGGTCGAGGTCACAATATGCGCATGCGGCATTGGGCTTGGATGCACCCCGGCGGCCACCAGCCCTGAAATATGCGCCATATCGACCATAAAATAAGCCCCGACCTCGTCGGCGATTTTCCGGAAAGCCGCAAAATCCAGCGTCCGTGGATAGGCTGAACCACCGGCCAGAATCAATTTGGGTTTGTGCTGGCGTGCCAGCGCGGCCAATTCGTCAAAATTGATCTGGGCGGTCTCTGGATCAACACCATATTGCACCGCGTTGAACCATTTACCGGACAGATTCGGTGCGGCCCCATGGGTCAAATGGCCACCGGCGGCCAACGACATGCCTAAGATGGTGTCACCCGGTTTTAACAGACTTAGAAACACCGCTTGATTGGCTTGCGCCCCGGAATGGGGCTGCACATTAACGAATTGACATCCAAACAGTTGTTTGGCCCGTTCGATCGCCAATCTCTCGACAACATCGACATGCTCACAGCCGCCATAATAGCGCCGCCCCGCATAGCCTTCCGCATATTTATTGGTGAGGACCGACCCTTGTGCCTCCATCACTGCGGCGCTGACGATATTTTCAGACGCGATCATTTCAATTTGGTCTTGCTGGCGGCCTAACTCATCTTTGATAGCTGCGGCAATTTCCGGATCGCTCTCAGCCAGAGATTTGGTGAAAAACCCGTCCATCTTCATCGCTTGCTTGAAATTTTGTGCCTCATCCATCGTCGGTCTCCTCGCATCATGGCACCGGACCACGCCGCTAACGGGGCCATGCCTTTGAGATATGATTGTCTAAGTCTGCCTTGGTATAAACGCAACTGCCCGCCCAATGCAACGGCTTAGCGCGTGATGCCAATCGCGGTCAGCTTGTCAACGCGCCGCTGGTGCCTGCCACCTTCAAAATCGGTCGCCAGAAACGCGTCGACACAAGCCAGCGCCAGGTCCGGATCAATCAACCGTTCACCAAGCGCCAAAATATTGGCGTCATTATGCTGGCGTGCCAACCGCGCCGCCTCAACCGAGGTGACGAGCGCCGCCCGGATCCATGAAAACCGGTTCACCGCAATGGATATGCCAATACCGCTGCCACAAATGGCAATGCCGCGCGCCTCTGGATCGGTGGCCAAAGCGGTGGCCAGCGCAACACCATAATCCGGATAATCAACCGACTCACCCTCGTCGGGTCCGTGGTCATGGACCATATGCCCCGCGGCCGCAAGATGGGCCCGAACCTGTGCCCGCAACTGGCACCCGGCATGATCAGACGCCAAATGAATAGCAAAAACTGGCGCTGACGCTTGCATGGTTGCTTCCTCTCGTCCGACGATCACCAATCGGTAACCGGATAAAAATCAAACCATAAATACCATGACACATAGCGAAATAACACCGTTATCCACACCCGTTGCCCTGCCTGTTGGCGGCAGGCACAGCACCAAAATTTCTGCGTATGCGGAATAAAGCAAAAGTTTTTTACCGCATTTTGATATTTTTTTCGAATTTCCTGTCGACAAACCTATCTAAATTACCTAACGTTTTCGCTCAGGTTGCCAAAACCGGGTTTAGGGAGTTGAGGCCGGCAGTAAGATCGGCCCGATAACAAAAGCAAGGCGTGAGCCTTGCTTTTTTTGTGCTGATATCTTTATCCGGGGCTTTTTATTCGGTGCCTTGGCCTTTCGGCCAGATAAAGCCGCTGCCGGGCACGGCTACAAGCTGGATAACGAAATAAATCCAGACTCAATGATCCAATAAACAATTATAAACAGGCCGCTGGCAATCACTGTTGCGATCAGCATTTTTAGCCTGATCCGTGGCCGTTCCGGTGCTGATGAGGCATGGCCGGGCTCTATCTCGTCAGGGGCCTTCACGCCAAATGGCAGGGCCATCAAAAACACCCACCACCATAGCAAAATGAATACGACAACCCCGGACACCAAATCCATTATTGTCCCCTTTCCTGTGAGACCTGTTCCAATTCGATCAACGTGCCCTGGAAATCCTTGGGATGCAGGAACAGCACCGGGTTTCCATGTGCGCCGATTTTTGCCGTGCCATCGCCAAGCACCCGCGCCCCGGTCGCTTCCAGGGTCTGACGGGCGCTCTCAATATCGTCGACCTCATAGCAAATATGGTGCATCCCGCCATCGGGGTTGCGGGTCAGAAAACCGGCAATCGGCGATTTGTCGCCATAGGGTTCGAGCAATTCGACAGCGCCATTTGGCGATTTTACAAACACCAATCGCACCCCATGCTCCGGCAAAATTTGCGGCGCACTGATTGAGGCACCTAAACTGTCGCGCCAATGCAACGCGGCCTTGTCAAGGTCAGGCACCACAATAGCAATATGGTTTATTCGGCCAATCATGCGCGCAAGTCCTCTTCTGCCAGTCTGATAATGTGAATCTGGGCGATAGGCCGCAAGCCAAACATCGACCGCGCCACCCGGCGCACCGCTTGCGAGACCACATCCTCGACCGACGCATCATTCCGGCGTGCCGATTTGCCAAGCGCGTTGACCGCATCCTCGGCGGCCAAAGACGCCGCGGCGACATAGTCACTACCGGCCTCACCATCGCCAATACCGCTCTGCACCACGCTCGGTACCGCACAAAGCCCCCCGGCCCGGTTCATGACAAGTGATACGGTGACAACACCATTCCACAGCATCCGCCGTCTTGCCCGCAACCTATCCGACTGCAATTCGATAATATTGCCTTTTTCCGCGGTCATGGCCCCGGTATGCACATTATCGATCACGCCGGGTCTGTCGCCATTCAACCGAATCACCACACCATTGTCAGGCATAATGGTCTGTGACACCTGACAGGATTCGGCCAATGCGGCATGCGCCAACAGATGCCGCGCGGTACCATGCACCGGCACTGCGATTTTTGGCCGTACAAGCCGGTACATGTCGATCATCTCGTCACGCGATGGGTGGCCGGACACATGCACCGGCGCGTCCTCGTCGGTCACCAGATGGATTTGACGGCGCACCAGCATGTCCTGCACCCGCGAAATGGCGGTTTCATTCCCGGGGATTTGGCGCGACGAGAAAATTACCGTGTCGCCGGGGTCAAGACTGACGGTTTCATGCGTTCCCGCCGCAATGCGGGCCATTGCCGATCGTGGCTCGCCTTGCGTGCCGGTACAGACGATGACGATTGACTGAGGTGGCAAAAGGTCGATATCGCCTTCCGGAACAAGATCGGGCAAATCAGCCAGATAGCCAACCTCACGCGCCGCCGAGATCGCTCTATTCAACGCCCGTCCCACAACCGCAACCGCACGGTCATTCGCCCGCGCCGCCGCACAAATTGACTCGATCCGCGCGACATTGCTGGCAAAACAAGTCACCGCCACCCGGCCGGTTGCCGCGGCAATTGCCTCGGTCAGGCCTTTTCTGGCTTGTGTTTCGGACCCGGTACGACCCGGCACCATCGCGTTGGTCGAATCTCCGACCATCGCCAGCACACCAGCATCACCTATTGTTTCGAGCCTAGCCGCATCGGTGTCCTGACCAAGAACAGGTGTTGCATCAAATTTCCAATCACCGGTATGAAGCACCGTTCCGGCATCGCATCGAATTGCCAGCGCCGCCGGGTCCGGGATCGAATGGTTCAATGCGACCGCCTCAATTTCGAACGGGCCTAATGTAACCGGTGCGTTCATCCCAATTTCAATCAGCGGGATGTCAAAATCACCGCGGGTTTCAGCCAGCTTGCGCCGTAATAGTGCCAGCGTAAAGGCGGTTCCATAAACCGGGCAGCCAATCTGACTCCACAGATACGGAATAGCCCCAAGATGGTCTTCATGCCCATGCGTCAAGACCAACCCGTCAAGCGCGTCACGTCGATCGGCAATAAAGGACAGGTCCGGCAATACCACGTCAATGCCGGGGGTGTTTTCATCCGGAAAGGAAATACCAAGATCAACCATGATCCAGCGGCCACGATAATGGTAAAGATTGACATTCATGCCAATTTCACCAGACCCACCAAGTGGCACAAACAAAAGATCGTTGTCAGAATATGTCATCATTCGCCTTGTTATCGTTTGTTTTGCCGGTAAATGCCAACCAGCCCTTTTAAGGTCAAATCCGGGTCAACAATTGAAATTTCCGGCACATGCGGGGCAAATAGCGGGGCCAACCCACCGGTTGCAATGGCTGGCAGATCTGCGCCCACTTCGGCCCGCAACCGGCCAATCAACCCTTGAACCAAGCCAACATACCCCCAAAAAATGCCCGATTGCATGGCGCTGTGGGTATCCTTGCCCAAAACCGGCATATCGTTGTCCCACGGTTCGACCGCGAGGCGTGGTAATCTGGCTGCAGCACGATAGAGCGCCTCGACCGACAAATTTACCCCCGGCGCGATGATACCGCCTTCATAAGTGCCGGCTTTGCCAATCAGATCAAGCGTCGTCGCCGTTCCGAAATCCAGCACAATGGCGGGCAAATCATAATGATCGCGCGCCGCCACCGCATTGACCAACCGGTCAGCACCGGCCTGATCCGGCCGATCAATATGAATGTCAATGCCCAAATCCACATTCGGCTTGCCAACGATCATGGGCGTTATCGCAAAGCCGCGCATCGCCAGATTGACCAGCTTGGGCACAACATCGGGAACAACGCTGGCAATAATAATACCGTCAACCGCGTCAGCCGGGATTGATTTTAGCCGCATCAGTTGGGTGAGCCAGACAATATATTCATCGCCGCTGCGCTTGTTATCGGTGCTGATACGCCAATTCGCGCATTGCGTATCACCATCATAGAGGGCGAACACAATATTCGTATTGCCGCAATCAATCGTTAAAAGCATTGGCTAATCACCAAAAAGTTGAACATCGCCGGTAGTGATATGATGGGTTTTGCCCGAATCATCAAGTAAAACCAGCGCCCCATCCATGCCAAGATCAACAAACCGGCCACGGATGGCCGTTTCACCGGTTTGAACCTGAAGGTCCTTATCAGCAAAGGCACGGTGCGCCAACCATGTGGCACGGACCGGCCCAAAACCGGATGCAGCCAACGCATCATACCAGATCGACAGCCGGTCGAGATAGGCGGCAGCCAACATATCGGGGGGTGGCACTGGCGCTTGTGCATCGGCAAGGAATTGTGCCAGCGATACCGGCGGAATGCCGGTTTTCGGGTCGGCCGCGACCGGCGCAATATTGACGCCACTGCCAATGATCAGATAGTCGTCTCCCGCTTCGAGCAAGATGCCAGCGATTTTCCCGCCGCCAACAATGACGTCATTCGGCCATTTCAGGCCCATCGCGGGCTGGTTAGCCCCCGATAAATGGGCCGCAAACCAACTCTGGATCGCCTCAAACACCGCGAGCGCGGCGATAAAGGAAAACCCGAACCACTGTGTCCTGTCGATGTCAGGCCGCAATAAAACCGACAGATACATACCGCCGCGGTGGGACACCCACGGGCGTCCCCGGCGGCCGCGCCCGGCGGTCTGTTCCAAGGCTAGAAAGGCGCTATAGGCCGGCGCACCCGCCGCTGCCGCCTGACGGGCGAGATCAGATGTCGAGGTGGCGCTTGGCACAACCTCAAGCGACCAGTCCTGCCGCCGCGTCATATGTCCTATAATTGCGCCATCAAGGCCGCTGCTGCCCCGGATGCCTGCTCAAGCAAATGACCAAGGCCAACAAAGAACAACAATATCACCGCCATTGACACGCCTAGGACCATCCGATTGGCCAACGGCAGATCGGAATCAAGGGGCTCGTCCGCTTCTTCAAAATACATGATTTTGATAATGCGAAGGTAATAAAAGGCGCCAATCACACTCATCACCACGCCGATCACCGCTAGCGGCACAAGACCGGCATTGACCGCCGCCAAAAATACATACCATTTCCCGAAAAAACCGGCCAAAGGCGGGATGCCAGCCATCGAGAACATCATCACCATCAACCCAAGCGCCAGCACCGGATGGGTGCGGGACAGGCCTTGCAGGTCGGCAATACGGGTTGCCGCTTGCCCATCGCGACGCATCAGCAGAATAATCGCAAAAGTACCAGCCCCCATAAAGATGTAGCCGGTCATATAGATCAATACACCAAACGCCCCGTCGGCCGACCCTGCCGCCAAGCCGGCAAGCGCATATCCCATATGGGCGATCGATGAATAGGCCATCATCCGTTTGATATCGGACTGCATAATTGCGCCCAATGCGCCAACCACCATCGAGGCAATCGACAAGGCCACAAGGACCTGCGTCCATTGATCAGCAATCGCCCCAAACGCCCCATAGGTCAACCGCATCATCAGCGCAATCGCCGCCACCTTTGGCGCAATGGCGAAAAGCGCGGTCACCGGACTTGGCGAGCCTTCATAGACATCGGGCGTCCACATATGGAATGGTGCAGCAGACACCTTGAATGCCAGCCCAGAGATCATAAACACCAACCCAACGACAAACCCGACCGGCAGGGCCTTGCCGGCAACGGCCGCCGCAATACCGTCAAACGCGGTTGTGCCGGCAAAGCCATAGACCAGCGACGCGCCATAAAGAAGCATCCCGGACGAGAGCGCGCCAAGCAGGAAATATTTCAATCCGGCTTCTGAAGACCGCAATGAATTGGTCCGCATCGCGGCCACCACATATAATGGCAGCGATTGCAGTT
>CAZYKI010000003.1:0-46537 GCA_964648035.1 uncultured Candidatus Puniceispirillum sp.
GCCCCGGGGTGATTGAAGGCGGCAGAATGTCCTATTCGTTCAGCGCGACCATAGCCGCATCAACCCCACCTTTTTGGTGCGGGATATTGGCCAAGGACAGCCCCATTTCAACGCCGCTTAGCGTGCCAAGCAGCATCAAATCATTGAAATCACCAAGATGGCCAATGCGGAATACCTTACCAGCCAGCTTTGACAAACCGTTCCCAAGCGACATATTGAACTTTTGAAGCACCCCAGCGCGGAACGCATCGGCATCATGCCCGTCTGGCAACAACACCGCCGTCAATGAACTCGAATAATCTTTCGGTTCTTGGCACAAAACGTCAAGCCCCCATGCCTGCACCGCCCGCCGGGTGGCCGCGGCATGGCGGTCATGGCGACGGAACACCGCGTCAAGCCCCTCTTCATGAAGCATGTCGATCGCCTCGGCCAAGCCATAGAGAAGGTTGGTGGCCGGCGTGAACGGAAAAGCCCCGCTCTTGTTGGCAGCAATCTGTTCTTCCCAATCCCAATAACTACGGCGCATACCGCCGGATTTTGCCGCCGATAACGCCTTTTCAGATACCGCATTGAACGACAGGCCCGGCGGCAACATCAGCCCTTTTTGCGATCCTGATACAGTGACGTCAACGCCCCATTCGTCATGCCGGAAATCAATCGATGCCAGCGATGAAATCGTATCGACCAGCAACAGCGCGTCATGGCCGGCATTGTCAATCGCCTGACGGACCTCGCCAATCCGCGAGGTTGACCCGGTCGAGGTTTCGTTATGCACCACGCATACCGCCTTGATGCGGTTTTCGCTATCCGCCCGCAACCGCTCTTCAACCGCCTGCGGATCAACACCGCGCCGCCAGTCGGTCGCCATAAATTCGGTTTCAAGGCCCAACTTGGTCGCCATCTTGTGCCACAATGACGCAAAATGGCCGGTTTCTACCATCAGCACCAGATCACCTTCATTCAGGCAATTGACCAACGCCGCTTCCCACGCCCCGGTACCCGATGCCGGATAGATGATCACCGCCCCGTCGGTTTTGAACACCGACTTCATACCAGTCAGGCACTTCATGCCTATCTCGGCAAATTGTGGCCCCCGATGATCGATCGTCGGATAGTCCATCGCGCGCAAAATCCGATCCGGCACATTGGTTGGTCCGGGAATTTGCAGAAAGTGACGACCAGCAGCATATGGTGTGGACATGATATAAAGTCTCCGCTTCAGAGCAGGCACGCCCCGATAAAAATGTCTTGAAGTTGAACCATAAACAGTTTTTGTATAACTATACAACAATATTGTATACGAAATCATGAGGGTGCCAATGGCCGATGGAGGTTCTTTCCCCGGTTTTGAACGGTTACGTCAATCGCTGGCCGGCGAGATATATAAGGACGGGTTCACGCGTGGGCGCTATGCGACCGATGCCTCGATCTATCAGATGGTGCCCCATGCCGTGGTGGTGCCGCAAAGCCTTGCCGATGTCGAAGCCACCATCAGCTTTTGTCGTGAGCACGGCATGGCATTGCTACCGCGCGGTGGCGGCACCTCGCAATGCGGGCAAACAGTTAACCATGCGATTGTTATCGATAACAGCAAATTTCTGAATAAAATCATCGATCTGGATGTAGAGAATCGGCGCTGTGTTGTTGAGCCGGGGATCGTGCTTGATGAATTGAACCGGCAGTTGAAACCGTATGGCCTGTGGTTTCCGGTCGATGTATCAACCTCCAGCCGTGCCACCATTGGCGGAATGGCCGGGAATAACAGTTGCGGTGGCCGGTCAATTCGCTATGGCATGATGCGCGACAATGTGCTGGCAATCGATGCGGTGATGGCCGATGGTAGCGTCGCCCATTTTGGCCGGCTTGATGAAGCGGTTGCCCCCCCATCGGGTCAGTTCGGGGCGATTCTGCCGCGCTTGCTGGCACTGGGTCAGACCCATGCCGATGAAATCAATAAGTGTTTTCCGCAGGTATTGCGGCGGGTTGGCGGCTATAACATAGACGCGCTGATTCCCGATGCGATGGCCAAGCGGCCCGGCGGCACGCCTGGCGATGGGATCAATCTGGCGCATCTTTTGGTGGGGTCGGAAGGCACGCTTGCCTATTCCAGCCATATCACCTTGAAGCTGTCGCCACTGCCCGCACAAAAGGTCATGGCCTTGTGTCATTTCCCAAGCTTTTATAAAGCGATGGATGCGGCCCAGCATCTGGTGACGCTGGATCCGGTTGCGGTTGAGCTGATTGACAGCACGATGCTTGACCTTGCGCGCTCGATTGCTCTGTTCAAACCCACGGTCGAGGCCTATGTGCGGGGCCAGCCCGAAGCTATTCTTGTGGTCGAATTTGCCGAAGATGACATGGGCGAAAATATGCGCCGGCTTGACGCGCTGACCGCGATGATGGCCGATCTTGGGTTTGGCTGGGACAAGGCGGCCGATCGTACCGGCGGCGCGGTTATTCTGACCGAAAATGCGGATCAGGCCCGGGTCAGCGAGATGCGGAAGTCCGGATTAAACATCATGATGTCGATGAAAAGCACCGCCAAGCCGGTCTCCTTTGTCGAGGATTGCGCCGTACCGCTTGCCGATCTTGCTGATTACACTGCCGAATTGACCGCAATTTTTACCAAATATAACACCACCGGCACATGGTACGCACATGCCTCGGTTGGCTGTCTTCATGTGCGGCCGGTTCTGGATATGAAACAAGCCAATGATGTGGCCGCGATGCGCGGTATTGCCGAAGAGGCGTTTGCCCTCGTCCGCAAATATGGCGGCTCACATTCCGGCGAACATGGCGATGGCATCGTTCGCTCAGAATTTAACGAGGTGATGTTCGGGCCGAAAATGGGCGCCTTGTTCCGTGAGGTCAAACAGCTGTTTGACCCGGCGAACATATTTAATCCGGGAAAGATTACCGACGCCCCGAAAATGGATGACAGGTCGCTTTTCCGCTATGCACCCGGCTATCACATCGATGAATTTCCGACCCAATTGAACTGGGATGCGTGGCCTGGTGCGGCCGGCGGCCTGCAGGGCGCGGTCGAGATGTGCAACAATAACGGGGCCTGCCGGAAATTGTCGGGTGGGGTGATGTGTCCGTCTTACCGGGCGACATTGAACGAGCGTGACGCAACCCGTGGCCGTGCCAATAGCTTGCGCCTTGCATTATCTGGCCAGCTTGGCCCCGATGCGCTGGTCAGCGATGACATGGCCGAAACCATGAAGCTGTGCGTCTCGTGCAAGGCGTGCAAACGCGAATGTCCAACCGGCGTTGATATGGCGCGCATGAAGGTTGAAGTCACCGCCTTGCGCGCGGCTGCCAAAGGCCTGTCTTGGCATGACCGGCTGGTTGCCTATTTACCGCATTACGCGCCCTATGCGGCGCGTTTGGCGCCGGTGATCCGATTGCGCGACACCGTGCCGGGGCTTGCCTGGCTCAGTGAAAAGCTGACCGGCTTCAGCCGCCACCGGCCGTTACCAGAATTCCGGCAGGACTGGTTCAAACCCGATGAGTTGCCAGCAAAAGCCGGCACAATCGGGAATGACAAGCCACCAGTCCTATTGTTTGTCGACAGCTTTAACCGCTATTTTGAGCCTGAAAATCTACGGGCCGCAGCGCGGGTCCTCGCGGCCGCCGGTTATGATGTCTTTACCCCGATGCCAGAAGATCACGGGCGGCCCCTTTGTTGCGGACGAACATTTTTATCGACCGGCCTTGTCGACAAGGCTCGCGCCGAGGCTGAAAGGCTGGTTGCGGCCTTGGCCCCATGCGCCGCTGCTGGCATTCCGATCGTCGGACTTGAACCATCATGCACCCTTGCGTTGCGTGACGAGATACCCGCCTTGCTGAACAGCGATGCGGCCAAGACTGTCGCCGCTGCCAGCCTGACATTTGAAGAATTGCTGGCCCGCGACAAGCCGGTACTTCCATTGGCCCCATCAACCGCCAAGGCGCTGCTTCACGGGCATTGCCATCAAAAGGCCTTTGATGTTGTCAAACCTATTGAAGAGGTTCTTGGCTGGATTGACGGGCTTGAGGTATCAACGATCAACAGCAGCTGTTGCGGCATGGCCGGGGCGTTTGGCTATGGTGCCGATACCTATGATGTATCAATGCGCATGGCCGAAGCTGATTTGTTACCCGCCGTTCGTCAGGCGGACAAGGACACCATCATCATTGCCGATGGCACCTCCTGCCGCTGCCAGATTGGCGATGCAACCGCCCGAAATGCCCAACATGTCGCAATTCTTCTGGACGCCTATTTGAAACAAAACGATACTTGATCTGGACCTAACAGCGGAGCGCAACCAGACTATGGACAGACTGCCGTCTGCAAAAATAAGGGACTCGCTAGAACAGCGCATCATCGAAGGTGAGCTTGGCAATGGCAAGCGCCTCGATGAAACCGAATTATCGGCCTATTACGGCGTATCGCGAACGCCGGTGCGCGAAGCGCTTCAGCGCTTGGCTGAGTCGGGACTGGCCGAACATATGCCGCGGCGCGGCACCTTTGTCCGTACGCCAAGCCTTGGCCGACTGGTGGAAATGTTCGAGGTGATGGCGGAATTGGAATGTATGGCGATCAAGCTGGCAATCCGGCGCGCCACGCCAGCAGATATTGTCAAACTCGAAAAAGATAATGAAATCTGCCGGGCCGCCGTCAAAGCCAATGACAAGAAGAAATATTACGAGGTCAATGCCCGGCTTCACGGCCATATTTATCAGATGTCCGGCAACGGATTTCTTGCCGATGAAGCACAAAAGCTACATGACCGCTTGCGACCGTTCCGGCGCCTGCAATTGCGGGTGCGCGGGCGCATGGAAGAATCAATGGCCGAACATGATATCATTTTAGCGGCGATCCGCGACGGCGATGCCGAACGCGCCATTGAAACCATGCAAAAACACATTACCATAGTCGGCATGCGATTTAATGATCTTGTTTCAGACTTCAACACAATCATGGCCGACAACGCCGATTTATAATGGGCTTTGCCGGCACGGCATAACGCCGGTCATCATCAGCGATATTCCACAATAAATTAAAGACCACAGACACGGGCGACCGCAGGGGAGAAAGACATATGTCAAACAGTAACGAGTTAAATGGCGGTCAGGTCATTATTGATTATCTGATCAAGGAAAAAGTGCCTTATGTGTTTGGTCTGTGTGGTCACGGCAATATTGGCCTGATCGATGCGATGTATGAACGTCAGGACGAGATTGGCACCATCTCGGTCCATCATGAGAGCGTTGCCGGCTTTATGGCCGATGTCTATTACCGCGTATCTGGCCAGCCGACAGCCACCTTTACGTCATGCGGTCCGGGTTCGGCCAATTTGCCGATCAGCCTTGCCAATGCGTTTTTTGACTCGGTGCCGTTTCTGGCGATTACCGGTAATGTGCCAACAAGCCAGTTTAACCGCGGCGCCTTTCAAGAAACCTACCGCCATTATCAGGCTGATTTTCCGTCAACCGTTCAGGCCTATTGCAAACGGGTCTATCAACCAACCCGCGGCGAGCAGGTCCCGCTGATGATGCGACAGGCATGGAAAACCATGACCACCGGCCGGCCAGGCCCGGTCGTGATGGATGTGCCGTTCGATATTTTCAAGGAAGCCGCCGCCAGTGAAACCCCGGACCCGGCCTTGTGGTCGGCCAACATCTCGTCGCGCTGTGGGGCAGACCCTGACGGGGTTACCAAAGCTGTCGATATGCTGTTGGCGGCTGAAAAGCCGGTGATTGTCGTCGGCCAGGGGGTCCGTTACGGCGGCGCGGCAGACGAGCTACGCCTTCTCGCCGAACGGTTGCAAATTCCGGTAGCCTCGTCGGCAAGCGGCCTTGGGGCGTTGCCTGTCAAGCATCCGCTGTCCCTAGGGCTGGTCCAACGTGGTGGCACCTATCAAGCCAATCATGCCTGCCGGCAAGCGGACGTGCTATTGGCGTTGGGCGTACGGTTCGATGACCGCACCTCAAGTTCGTGGATTCCCGGCTATTCTTTCACCATCCCGCCGACAAAGCTGATCCATGTTGACATCGATCCTGAGGAAATCGGCCGTAATTACCCGGTGGCCTTAGGGCTGATGGCTGATGTGCGTACCTTTGTGCGGCAGATATTGGCCGAACTTGACCGGCGCGGGCATAGTGGTGGCCCCACCGCCAGCAGCCGGAAATGGTTGTCAGCCATCGACGGCTATCGGGCCGAATGGGATGCCTTTGTGGCGCCCGGCTTTACCGATGACTCGACGCCAATCAACCCGCAGCGTGCCGCCATCGAGATCGACAAGGCGTTGCCCGAAGACGCCATTCTGGTCAGTGATATTGGCGTGCATCACAACTGGCTGCTGCAATTCTGCAATCCGACCCGCCCCGATTCATTGATTGGATCGATGGGGTTTGGCCCGATGGGATTTGGCGTGGCCGGGGTGATGGGCGCCAAGCTGGCAGCCCCCGACCGGCCATGTGTATCGGTATGTGGTGACGGGGCCTTTTTCATGCATGCCAACGCGCTTGGCACCGCGGTCGAATATAACCTGCCGGTGGTGTGGGTTGTTTGGAACAATTATGCCTATGGATCCATCCGCGGCTTGCAACGCGGCTATCTTGACAGCCGCGAGCTGGCCACCGACTTCCACCATCCGGAAACCGGACAACCCTATAACCCCGACTTTGCCGCAATGGCGCGGTCTGCCGGCGTTGCCGGGGTTAGCGTTGACAAACCCGACGATCTTGGTGCGGCAATCGACATGGCGATCAAAGCCAACCGACCCTATCTCATCGATGCTAATATTGGCGGCGATTTGAACCCGCCAGGGGCTGGCGTTTGGGAAATTCCAGGGCTTGGCGTTAACAAGCCAGCGATTGGAACGCGCTATATCCCCGAATAATCAGCGCTTTGGCAGCCATTCGGCCGGTACCGGCAATTGCCCCTGAAACAGGCGGCGCTGGGTCCGGCTGGTGGCGGCCGAGTCAGCATGGTAGCTGTTCCCGCGGTGGCTGACCATCGCGCGCGCTTCAACGACCCCGGACGCCGTGCCAATTCGCAGCGGGGCGTGGTTGGTGCTGATCGCATGAACCACTGTTCCGGGCACCGCGGCGGCGGCGGCGGCACACATCGACGAACTCAGCGGAATGGCCCGATGGAAATTTTCCATCGACACCATCTTGATGATCACATCCATATCGGTGGCCGGTATCACCGTCCCATCCAGTGCGGGCAAATCGGCTGGCGGTGCCACCACACCAATTTTCGGATTGGACTGAAGCGCAGCATCAGCGTTTGGTGCCATGCCCATAGCCACCGCGGCATGGCGGCGGATCGCCTCGATCTTGACCGCAAGGTCACGATATGTATCCAGCTGTTGCGGCAACGCTGTTGCATCAACCCCAAGATCAGCCGCGCGCAAAAACACCACCGGATTGGTTGCATCAACACAAGATACATCAATAGCGCCGACATCCGGTACCATAAACCGATCACAAGCCTGACCGGTTGGCAAAAGACCAACTGTGCGCGCCCCGCCAGGATTTATAAATTCAAGATCAATCCGCGCCCCACTGCCACTGACACCGGGAATGGTAAATGTGCCTGCCTCGACCGCGAGGCCGCCTGCCACCATAAACCGCGCATGATAGATTTTGTCTGTATTGGTGTTGTAGACGCGGATCACCGCCAGCCCATCGGCCACTGGCACCACCCCTTCATCAACCGCAAAGGGGCCAACCGACGCCGCCATATTGCCGCAGAACATGCCATAGTCGATCACCCCGTCGCGCACGCCCACCTGCACAAATGTGTAATCAACATCGGCATCATCGCGCAGCGACGGGGCGACAATGACAATCTTTGACAAGGACGAAATTCCGCCACCCATTCCGTCAAGCTGGCGGCCATAGGGGTCGGGGCTTCCCATCACATGCCGAAACAGCGGGTCCCACAATGTCTTGTCGGCAGGCAGATCCCGTTCGTGAAAGATCAGTGCGTTGGAACTGCCCCCGCGCGCGAAAACCGCGTTAATCACCTGTCGCATGCCCGATGCGCCCTAGCCCACATCCTTGGCCCGTTCACGCAAAACGGTTTTCTGGATTTTGCCGGTCTGGGTTTTTGGCAATGCCGTAAAAACAAAATGTTTTGGCACTTTATAGCCAGCCAAATGTTGCCGGCAAAAGCTGGTCAATGCATCGGCCGTTGGTTCTGCCGCATCCGGTTTCAAGGTGATAAAGGCACAAGGTGTCTCGCCCCATTTTTCATCGGGCCGGGCCACGACCGCGGCTTCCATAATATCCGGATGCTGATAGAGCGCCTCTTCCACCTCTAGGCTAGAGATATTTTCACCGCCCGAAATGATGATATCTTTTGACCGATCCTTGACCTCGGCATAGCCGTCAGCATGCATCACCGCCAGATCACCACTATGGAACCAGCCGCCAGCCGATGCGCGGGCAGTGTCATCGGGATTGTCAAGATACCCCTTCATCACGATATTACCGCGCAGCATAATCTCGCCAATCGTGGTGCCATCTGCCGGTACCGGCTTCATGGTATCAGGATCCACCACCTGAAATTCACCGGCAAGCACATGCGGTACGCCCTGCCGTGCCATTTTCTGGGCACGGTTTGCCAATGGCAAACCTTCCCACTCTTCTTGCATTTCGCAAATCAATGACGGGCCATAGGATTCGGTCAGCCCGTAAAGATGGATCACGTTGAATCCCATCGATTCCATATCATCGATTACCTTGCTTGGTGGTGCCGCCCCGCCGGTTGCCACCTGCACCGGCACCGGCTGGGTCGATTTTGGCTTTACCGCCGCCGGGGCATGGATCAACATTGACAGCACCACCGGTGCCGCCGCCATATGGGTCACACCTTCAGCCGCAATCAGCCGGAAGATTTCTGCCGGATCAACCGCCCGTAAACAGACATGCGTTGCGCCAATCGCGGTAACCGCCCACGGATGCGTCCAGCCATTGCAATGGAACAGCGGCAAGGTCCACAGATACTTGCTTTTCGTTGTCAGCCCCAGCGCCATCACATTGCCAAGCGCATTAAGGGCCGCCCCGCGGTGGGAATAGACAACACCTTTCGGATTACCCGTGGTGCCGGATGTATAGCTAAGCGATATCGCCATCATCTCGTCGGCAAGCTCAAACCGCGGCACGTCACCGGCACCTGCGAGGAATGTGTTATAATCCATCGCGCCAATCACCCGGCCCACATCGACCGCCGGATCATCAATGCCGATCACACGCATATCCCGACCGCTTAATGCCAGCGCCGCTTCGGCCACATCGGCATATTCGCGATCAACAAACAGCAGCTGGCTGTCACCATGCGTGAGAATGCCGGCAATCGTTTTGGCGTCAAGGCGGGTATTGATTGTGTTCAACACCGCCCCGGTCATCGGCACGGCAAAATGCAACTCCAGCATTTCCGGTATGTTCGGGCAAATCACTGACACGGTCTGACCCGGCGTGATACCCGCCCCGATCAACGCCGCCGCCAAACGTTCACAACGCGCGCCAAATTCGCCATAGCTATAGCGCCGCGCGCCATAGGCAATGGCTGTCTTGTCGCGGAAAATATAGGCAGATCGGCGCAAAAAATGCACCGGCGACAGCGGTTGAAAATCGGCCCCACCCATATCAAGCCGTTCATAGGGTGATGCTGACAAATCTGATGACATTTTTATGATCTCCTTTTTCCGGCGCTAGTCTTGGCCAACGCCCCATCCCCAGAAATCATTGCCAGATTGCTGTAAAAACCGGCTAATGACCATCTGATGCACCTCGGTAGCCCCATCGACAAGAAGCGCTTGCCGCGCATAACGATAAATCCATTCAAGAACGGTGTCGGTTGAATATCCACGCGCCCCACAAATCTGGATTGCATCGCTGGCCACCCGGTTCAACAATTGTGACACATGGATTTTCGCGATGGAAATATCTTGCCGCGCCTTTGAGCCTTGCTCGATCCGCCACGCTGCCCGCATCACCATCACCCGGCCGATCTCGATATCCATCGCTGCCTGACCCAGTTTCATCTGGATCGATTCACGGTCGATCAGCTTCATGCCAAAGCCTTCACGATGCCGCGCATAATCGCTGGCGATATCGACCGCACGTTTCGCCAAGCCAAGCCAGCGCATGCAATGGGTCAAGCGGGCCAGCCCCAGACGGATCTGGGTTACTTTCAATCCTTTGCCAACACCCATCAGCACCCGATCATCGTCAAGTTCAAGATTGTCAAAAATCAACTCGCAATGACCGCCATGTTCTTCCGGCCCCATAATCCCAATGCGGCGTTCGATATGCCAGCCCGGATCATCGCGATGAAACAGAAACGCGGTTAACCCATCGCGGGCACCATCACCGGTTTTTGCCATCAAAATGAAATGGGCCGCCTCGCCCGCACCGGTGATATACCATTTGCGGCCAGATATAGTCCATTTGCCATTCACCCGCTTTGCGGTTGTCCTGATCATGCCCGGGTCTGAGCCGCCGCCGGGCGCCGGTTCGGTCATCGCAAAGGATGACCGCACATCACCATTGATGATCGGCATCAGCCAGCGGTCCTTTTGGGCGGCGGTGGCCACTTGATTGAGGATATACATATTCCCGTCATCGGGCGCCGCACAGTTGAACGCCACCGGCCCGAAAATCGACTGGTTCATCGCCTCATATAATACCGCCATGCCGGTCGGCCCATAGCCAAGGCCACCCTGTTCACGCGGAATTTGCGGCGCCCACAGACCCGCAGCTTTGACCTTGGCGCGCAGCTCGTGAAGCACCGGCGTCGCGATATTGCCATAGGCGTCGTAATTGGCCGGATCCGCCTCAAGGGGGACAATCTGTTCTTTGACAAAGTCACGCAACCGCTGATGATCGGCGGCCAATGCCGGGTCAATTGTAAAATCCATAATCCAACCTAATCCTTGTTATTGCTGCCCATCGGCAGGCACCCTTACAAACCGGCGCTCATGCCACCGTCAATCGTTATCGTTTCTCCGGTCATATAGCTGTTTGCCGGATCAAGTAAAAGCATCAAAGCCGGCATCAGCTCATCCGGCGTGGCAAAGCGCCGTAGCGCGGTCCGTTTTTGCAGCCGCTGGCCGTCCCCGCTGTTCAGGAATGCCCGGTTCAAATCAGTGATCACATAACCGGGTGCCAGCGCATTGACCCGAATATTGTCCCGCGCCAGTTCCAGCGCGGCTGATCGGGTCACCTGAATTAGCGCCGCCTTGCTGGCGGCGTAAATGCCGGTATGCGGCAAAGGCCGGTGGCCAAGCACCGATGCGATATTCACAACAACCCCACCGCCAGCCGCTTTTAATGCTGGTACGCTGGCCTGCAATACATAGAGCGCGCCCATTAAATTCGTATCGATAACCCGCTGTGCATCGGCCATGTCGCCACCCGCCAGCGGCGCGGTCACCGCAATCCCGGCATTGTTGATGACCGCATGCACGATCTTGCCGTCAAGACCGGCAGCCAGCGCCGATGCATCGCACACATCGCCGACAATCTTGCTGTGGCCGCTCCCCGGCAGCGCGGTCAGCAGCGCATCCAGCGCCCCAGCGTCACGTCCCAAGGCCAGCACAGTGGCCCCCGCCGCCGCGATCGCCCGGCAAAAGGCCGCACCAAGCCCGCGTGCCGCGCCGGTAACCAGAATTGTCTGCCCATCCAACAATGGGGCCATAGCACTCTCCAAGAATTGATGTTGCCGGCGATTGATCTGGAACCGATCACTTGCTAACTAACCTGTGTCGCTATCATTGAATCTAGTGCCGCCAATTTCAAGAACCAATAACAAGGACAGTCAATGGACAGGTCTTCACATCTTTTGTCTCGTCTGTCACGCTGGATTGAAGACAATGCCGCAACTATTGGCGTGCCAATTGCCGTCGATAAATTTTCGACTGGCCAATCGAACCCGACCTATCGGTTGACAACCGACCAAGACGGGGCTCGCGGCCGGTTTGTTCTGCGGACCCAACCACCCGGGCCATTACTGAAATCGGCGCATGCGGTCGATCGCGAATTTCGGGTGATGCAGGCGCTTGCGACAAGCGATGTGCCGGTTCCCGACATGATCGCGATTTGTGAAGATACAAGCATTTTGGGCATGAAATTTTTCATCATGCGCGAGGTCGCCGGAAGCACCTTCTTTGACCCCGCCTTGCCGGATCATTCGACAACCGAGCGCAGCCAGTTATTTATGGCCAAGGTCGATGTGCTGGCCGCCCTCGCCACAATTGATCCGTTGGCGGTTGGGCTGGATGGATTTGGCAAACAAGGCGGCTATCTTGGCCGGCAAATGGCGACATGGACCCGTCAATATCGCGCCAGTGAAACCCAGCCGATTGCCGCGATGGAGTTTTTGATCGACCGCTTGCCTGACTGTCTTGCTACCGAACCGCCAGGCTTTTGTGTGATTCATGGCGATTTCCGGATCGATAATATGCTGGTCAGCGACCGCATCACGATTGCCGCGCTGATCGATTGGGAATTAAGCACCTTAGGGCCCGCCTTTATCGATCTTAGCTATTGGTGTGCAATGCTGCGGATGCATGCTGACTGGCCGATCGGTGGCCTTGGCGGGATCGATCGTGCAGCGCTTGGCATTCCTGACGAGACCGCCTTGGTCACGGCCTTTTGCCAGCGGACAGGCCTCGTGCCGCCCGCCAACTGGGACGCGCTGGTGGCATTTCAATGCTTTCGCTTTGCCGCCATTCTGCAAGGCGTGCTGAAACGGCATCTTGATGGCAACGCCTCGGCCGACAATGCCGCCGCCGTTGGTGGCCAGGCCAGTCAAGTTGCCGATTTGGGGGCGGCGATATTAACCGATTATCTGCGTTAAGACGCCAGCCCAGCAAGCCAGTGATGTAATTGCGCGCCGTCGCTATGATCGGCATCACACAGGCAATCAACCATATTGAAATGGTGCAATCTGCCACAGCCATGAAACCGCACCTGATCGCCGCGCTGGCGCAAGGCGTCAGCCATCATCCATGATTGGTCTATCCAGCCAGACGGCTCACCGCCGCCAACAGCAATATAATAGTCTGTCCCGGCACGCGGCATATGCCGCAAACAATTCCAGCGCGCCGCCTCATCTGCCGACAGGCGGACATCGGCATTGACGGCAAGATCAAGCACCAGCTCAGGCTCGTAAATGCCTGACAGCGCGGCAACGCCCGCAAGCCGCCCGGCAAGCCCAGCATGATGCGTCAGATGCATCGCCATATGGGCGCCAGCCGAATGCCCCATCAACACCACCGGCTCGGTATTACCATCATCATCAAGCCGCGCCAAAACATGCCCAAGCCCCACATCAAGATGCTGCAAAATGTCGGTTAGCGTCACCTCGGGACAAAGGGGATAATTCATATTGACCAGCCCAAAGCCGCCTTTGGCAAGGTCGGCCATATGGTGATACATCGCCGCCTTATCAAGCGCGCGCCAATAGCCGCCATGGATATTGATGATCACCGGCCGACCGGCCTCGCCCGGATGAAGATCAAACCGCATTAGATCATGCGGGCCATAGGCAATATCAAAACTGCCGCCAAGTTCAGCCTTGCGGGCCGCTGATTGCGTCATCCAAAATTCAAGCGCCGGCTCGGTTTCGGCCCCGGCCGCGACACGCGGGTTGAACTGGGCCTCCATGCCATGATCACGCCAGTCGGTCCAGGTCATTTGCGCCTCGTTTTCATCGTTTCAATCACCGGCGGGTTATGGGCCGTCACGCTGACCGCTGGCCCTTCCCAGCGTTCAATATCAACAAGGCATGAATGCGCGGCCGGCCCTTGGGCCAGTTTTGATGTGCCACGATCCGGCGCCAGCACATTCGGATTGCCATGTTTACAGCCAATCCCGGCCTGTGGGTCAGGATCGAACCACGCCCCGGTACTGACAATCAACACACCCGGCATCACAACATCGCTGACAATCGCCCCGCATAAGCATGACCCGCGGCTATTCCACAGGCGGACAATATCCCCGTCTTTGATATCACGCGCGGCGGCATCTTGCGGATTGATCTTGACCGGCTCATGGCCGTTGATTTTGGCATCACGACTGACGGCACCATGATCAAGCTGGGAATGCAGCCGGGCCGTTGGCTGGTGCCCAAGAAGATGAAGCCGGGTACCACGGTCGGCGCTGCCAAGCCATTCGGGTGGCGTATACCAAGTTGGATGCGGCGCGCAATCATCATAGCCAAAGCCGGCGATGGTTTCGGACCAGATCTCTATTTTGCCGCTTGGCGTTGCCAACGGGTTGGCGACCGGGTCGGCCCGAAAATCGGCCATCATCACATGGGCGCTGTCCGGCGCATCAAGCTTGAACCAGCCAGCCTCACGAAACGCGTCATAGCTTGGCAATTCGACACCGGTTTCCGCCGCCGCCTGCTTGGACACATCATACAGCCAGCGTTGCCATGCTTCGGCATCACGATCTTCGGTATAGGCAGATTCAACGCCCAACGCGCGGGCGATACCACGGAAAATATCAAAATCGTCGCGGGACGCGCCGACCGGATCAATCGCTTGCTGCATCGATACAAAATAATTATCCATCGGCGACATGGCGATATCGGTACGTTCCAATGTGGTGGTTGCCGGCAACACAATATCGGCATGTTTGGCCAACGCGTTCCAACACCATTCATGTGCGATAATCGTGTCCGGCTTTTGCCACGCCGTCAAAAAGCGATTCAAATCCTGATGGTGGTGGAACGGGTTTCCACCGGCCCAGTAAATCAGCTTGATATCCGGAAATTCATAAGCCTGACCATTATAATCGAAACGTCCCCCCGGGTTCAGCAACATATCGGCAATCCGTGCCACCGGGATAAAGCTATCAACCTTGTTCTGGCCCTGCGGCATCGCCGCCACCGGCACCCGCCGGATATGGCTGCCCACCGTATTGACCGCCGAATAGCCAAGCCCGAACCCGCCGCCAGGCAAGCCGATCTGCCCCAACATTGCCGCCAGCGTGATCCCCGCCCAGAACGGCTGTTCGCCATGCGCCTGCCTGGTCAACGACCAGCTGAAAGACAGCATCGTACGGCTACCGGCCATAGACCGGGCCAAATCTCGAATGCGGGCTGCATCAATACCGCATAGCGGTGCCGCCCATTCGGGGCTTTTGGCCTGATGGTCGTCGGCACCGGTCAAATAGCCGGCAAAACGGTCAAAACCAACGCAATAGCGATCGAGGAAATCCTTATTGTGCAAATCTTCGGTCAGCAGCAGATGGCATAATGCCAGCATCAAGGCCGTGTCGCTGTTGGGCCGTACCGCAAACCAGTCGGCATTAACATCGGCGATCATATCCTCGCGTAGCGGTGAGACCGATACAAACCGCACCCCGTTCGCATGGGCTGCCAGAATTGAGTCCTTCTGGATATGACGGCCAAGACCGCCTTGCCCGATTTGGCCGTTTTTCAGCGGCACACCGCCAAAGGCGACAAATAGGTCCGCATGGTCTCGCACCGAAACCCAGCTTGTTTGATTATAGATATAATTGCGAAAATGACCGATCACATGCGGCACAATCACCTCGGCGGCGGCAAAGCTGTAGGTGTTGACCGATTTTGTATAGCCCCCAAGACAATTCAAAAACCGATGCAGGTGACCTGGAGCATGGTGAAACCGGCCAGCACTCGCCCAGCCGTAAGATCCGGCAAAAATCGATTCATTGCCAAACTGCTTGATCACCCGGTCAAGTTCAGCCGCAACCAGTTTGTTGGCATGCGGCCAGTCGATTTCAACAAACGGGTCATGGCCGCGCTTTTCAGGCGCGCTACCGGGGCCGGTCTCAAGCCAGCTTTTACGCACCATCGGCGCGGTGATCCGGGCCGGATTGTCAATCACGTCAACAATGCCACGACCAATCTCATTAGGATCCGTATCTTCGGCAAACGGCTGCATATCGATCAGGCGGCCATTTTTGACCCGCGCGTGATAGGTGCCCCAATGGGTGCTAGTCAGACTCATGATTTGATCCTTCGATGTGCCACAGATAGCCGGGCGATGCCTGATGCCTATGCGTGCCATGATCCCGGCTATGTCTGATCAAACCATAATTGATTGTGGCCAAAAATCCAAAACACAAAAGCATGACAGGATGGCCTTAGATGCCAGCAAAGATCACGGATATATTTTTGTCCGCACACGAAACATATTTTTTTAAGTTGCGTTGCCCGCCCGACACGGCAGACTAGAGCGATTGTTACATTACCAATAACCAGTTTTGATTATCAGCGGATGCCCGATCATGAGTGATTTGCCAAGCCTTCCCATTTACGAACTTTTCGCCATTCGCTATGCCGCCCGCGATGCGGTGCGGAGCGAGCATTTTATCGGTGGTGACCCACATGATGGGCCAATGCCAATGGATTATTTTGTCTGGCTGGCCAGATCGGACGATCATATCGTCGTGATCGATACCGGCTTTACCGCCGCCATGGCCAAAAAGCGCAAACGCAACTTTCTTAAATGCCCAGTCCAGTCATTGGCCGATTTTGGCATTGCCGCCGACATGGTCGATGATGTGATTCTGACCCATCTTCATTATGACCATTCGGGGAATTTTGATCGTTTTCCCCGCGCCCAATTCCACCTTCAGGAACAAGAACTGCATTATGCCACCGGTCGTTATATGCGATATCCGCATCTGCAACATGCCTTTGAATTGGATGATGTCTGCGGTGTGGTGCGGATGAATTACAGCCAGCGCGTGTGTTTTTATGACGGCGATGATGAGGTGCGGCCGGGCGTACGCGTACATCGGACCGGCGGGCATTCAGCCGGCCTTCAATTTGTGTCGGTCCATACCAAGCGTGGGTGGGTGGTGCTAGCCTCGGACAGCAGCCATTATTACGAACATATGGAAAGTTACCGGCCGTTCAGCATCGCCTTTCATGTCGGCGAGATGATGGCCAGTTTTGACCGGCTGAAAAAAGTCGCGCCAAGCCCCCAACATATCATCCCCGGCCATGACCCGTTAGTGATGGCACGGTATCCGGCTGTAGCGGGAACAGACGGGTTGATCGTGCGCTTGGACGAGGCACCATCGGCCTGACGGCAAGGCGGTGTTTATACCAGCTAGCCGTCGGTACGGCTGTCCCAATATTCCGACCCGTAATCATGCAGGATTTCATCACCCGCCCGAATGTCCATTAGCGCGGTGAATTCGACAAAGCGATTGTCGTCATCGGCAATTTGCCATTCGGCATTGGCCGGGGTGCCGTGATTATACAGCATGCCGCATCCCAGCATCACCAGATAATCGGTTTTGACATCAGGGCTGGTAAACAAATAATCATTCAGGCGGTTGATTTCCTGCAAATCATCATCATCAATCACCAGATAGCTGCAGCGCTCGATCACCTCGCCCTTGCGAATATCCTCGCAAGCAAATACGCCAAGCCCATGTAAAGGCGAATCACGCACCTCGATTTTCATGCCACAGCTCTTTTCCATTCACCTAACCGGGAAGACAGGCGTCCTGCGACCGGCCGTATCACTTTAGCGGGTTTCACCATCTATCAATTTTTCCGCTTCGTCCAGCATCGTGGTAACGGCGCGCTCCAACTCTGCCGCAAACGCCGCCGCGGCCCGCGACAGCCGGCGGCGCTTTGGCGTGACAATCGAAAACTGATAATAGACCTCAGGAACAAACCGGCGAAAGGCCAGTCGACGACTTTCCGGCCATAGCCGCCGGTGGATCCATGCATTGAGCGGGCTAAATACACCAAATCCGGCACCAACACCGATAATTTCATATTGGGCGGCCCCGTTTTGCATTTCAAATTTTGGATTGAGCGGCACACCAGCCTCGTCAAACGCCACATGCACCGCCCGCGCAATGTGATGGTTTGGCAGAAAACTGGCACAAGCGCGCCCAGCAAGGTCTGCCGGCGTGATAAACCGCTTGGCCAAAAGCGGGTCATCACCCGGCAACGCACAAACGCATGGCACTTCAAACTGCCGGCAATTGACCAAGGCGTTGGTTTGCCCGCGCTCGGCAAGGCCGACATCGAATCGCTGTGCCTCCATCGCCGCCAACACATCGGGCGACCCCTCAACCGCCAAATGGAACCCGGCTTGCGGCTGAACGGCGGTAAAAGCCGCAATAACACCCGGCAAAAAATGCTCGGACAGGACCGGCATCGAGATGACGGCGATTTTGGCCGCGGTGGCCGCCCCGCCGGTTCGCATCATCTGTTCAAGATGCTCGACCTGACCGATAATTTCATCCGCGCGCTGCAACAAAAAAAAGGTTTCCGGCGCCGGTTGAAGACGCCCGTTTTCGCGCGTGAATAATTGGAAATCTAATCGTTTTTCCATTTCCTTGACCGCCGCGCTAAGCGCTGGCTGCGTCCGGCCAAGCGTGCGCGCGGCACCCGATACCGAACCGGCACGCATGATTTCTCGGATCACCGTCATCTGCCACAGACTTATCAAAACGCGCTCTTGGCTATCTTTTTGTCAGGTCAATTTGACGCTAACATATAAATTTTATTTATGGATATAGAATAATTTATAATTTGTTTTGATGGAAAACCTACCCCTAAGCTTTTTTTGGTACTTGGCGCTGCCGGGTCCGTTTGTTGGCAACAGGGGAGCTGTCACCTTTGGTGCGGGGTTGCCGCTACAGTCTGGCATGTCTTCCCTGATGTCTGGCCCCGGAGATTGTCCGGCATGGTCGAATGGTTAAACGACAAAGGAGGAACCAATGAAATATATCAGCAAAATGTTTGCTACAGCGATGGTCGCGTTGATGGCGGCTGGCGGGGTGGCGCAGGCTCAGGATATGAAATTCTGGCGGATCGGTACCGGCGGTACCGGCGGCACCTATTACCCGATCGGTGGTTTGATCGCGAATGCGATTTCCAACCCGCCAGGATCACGCCCCTGCGACAAGGGTGGTAGCTGTGGTGTACCGGGGCTGGTTGCTATTGCGGTATCTACAAACGCGTCGGTAGCCAACGCCAACGCCATTCAGGCGGGCCAGCTTGATGCCGGCTTGGCCGGTGCGCAGACCGTTGTGCAAAGCTACAAAGGTGAAGGCAAATTCGTCGGCAACCGCAAAGACAAGATTCGCGCGATTGCCAACCTTTATCCTGAGGATATGCACCTTGTCCTGCCAAAAGGGCAAAAGCTTGGTAGCCTGAAGGATTTGAATGGCAAGCGGGTCGGCGTGGCCGCTGCCGGATCTGGTACACAGGTATCGGTTCGCATGATCCTGAATCACTATGGCATCAAGGCAGATGAGCAAGAATTGAACGTCACGCAGAGTGCGCAGCGCCTAGCTGACGGTCAGATCGATGCCTTTTTCTATGCTGCCGGCACCCCGCTGGCTGCGCTGATCCAGCTTGGCTCAACCAAGGGCTTTGAGCTCTACAGCTTCTCAGCTGACGAGCAAAAGGAGATCAACAAGATCATCCCTTACTATGTTGAATCAAACATTCCGGCCGGTGAATATGAAAATATTGGCTATAACGTGAACACTGTTGCGGTGAACGGCCAGTTGATCACCTCAAGCGATCAGCCGGAAGATCTGGTTTACAATGTCACCAAGGCACTGTGGAACAAGAACACCCGCAAGCTGCTTGACAAAGGCCATTCAAAAGGCAAGGCGATCCGCGCCGAAACAGCCTTGAAAGGCATTTTGGTCCCGCTTCATCCGGGTGCCGAGCGCTTTTATAAAGAAGCTGGCATGATGTAAGACGATTCGCGACAGGGGCGGCGGCATGCTGCCCCTGCTCGTTTTGATAGACTTTGTGTGAATAGATTTATCCGATACCAACCCGATAGGAACGCCCGTCATGGAAAAATTCAGCCTGGAACGAGCCCTGTCCCTTGAGTCAAAATATGATGACTCGCTGGCCACCCGTCCCATCAGCGCATGGCTTGGGAAATTTGTTTTTTTCTTCAGCATTCTGTTTGCCCTTTATCATTACATCACGTCGGGAACCGGCGTGCCGGTCGATTACTGGCATATGGGCTTTCATCTGTCGGGCGTTATCTTATTGGTCTTCATTGCCTTTCCGGCACTAAAACGCGAAACCGGCGGCACGACCACCAAAACCGGATGGGGGCGCATTGCCGGCGTACCCCTTTATGACTGGCTGTTCATCGTTTGCGGCATAGCCGCATCGCTATACATCGGCATCACCTGGTATGAGATAAAATTTACCCTGTTTGGCATCGATTTCTTTTTGCCCGAACAGGTATTACGGCAAGGCGCCCCGTTACCGATTGATGTGGTGTTTGGGTCAATCCTTGTTCTGGTCCTTCTCGAAGCGGTCCGCCGCACCATTGGCATTGTGGTACCGATCATTATTTTACTATTCATTTGCTACGCTATTTTTGGCCGTAGCATGCCGTTCCAGATTTTGATGCATCCGGGCATCAACTGGTCACAATTCATCAATAATATGTATTTCCCCGATATCGGTATCTATGGGATCACCCTATGGATTGTATCGACGGTGGTGTTCCATTTCGTGCTGTTCGGGGTATTGGCACAACGCATTGGCCTTGGTCAGTTCTTTGTCGATCTTGCCACGGTGGCCGCGGGCCGCTACACCGGCGGCCTTGCCAAGGTTTCGGTGGTTTCCTCGGCGCTGTTCGGCACCATTTCCGGCTCGTCGATTGCCAATACGGTGTCAACCGGGTCCCTGACCATCCCGAATATGAAGCGGATGGGCTATCCGGGACATTTTGCCGGGGGTGTCGAAGCGGCGGCCAGTGCCGGTGGTCAGATCACCCCGCCAATCATGGGCGCGGCGGCGTTTGTGCTGGCCGAATTTCTGGAAATCTCATACAGCACAGTGGTGATTGCCGCCGCCGTGCCAGCCGCAATGCATTATATCGGGGTTATGTCGATCGTGCATTTCAAGGCCAAAAAGCTGGGGCTTCAAGGCATTCCAAAAGAAGAAATCCCGAAATTATGGACCGTGATCAAAAAAGGCTGGATGACCGCGGTGCCGTTGGTGGTGCTGATTTATGTGCTGTTCTCTGGCTATTCGCCGCACATGGCCGCCTTTTGGGGAATCACGATGATCTTGGTGGTTGGGTTTATCAACCCAAACCACCGAATTGGTATTGGTGATTTACTGGCCGGTGCCGCGCAAGGCGTCAAATACACCTTGTCGGTCGGTGCCGTCTGTGCCGCGATTGGCATCGTTGTGGGCGTGGTCAATTCAACCGGGCTTGGCTTTCGGCTTGGCTTTATGGTGACCAACAGCGCCCTTGGCATGGGCGAAGCGGTGCAAAGCCTCTTTGCGTTCATCCCCTTTATCGATTTCAGCCTGAACCAGATCACCCTATTCATCTCGCTGATCTTGATCGCGGTTACCTGTATCATGATGGGGGCAGGCCTGCCGACAACCGCACTCTATGTGATGCTGGCAACCGTTGCACAACCGGCCCTTGGTAACCTTGGCGTGCCGCCTTTGGCGTCGCATTTGTTTGTTCTCTATTACGGCGTCATTTCCGAGATTACGCCGCCGGTATGCGCCTCGGCCTATGCGGCGGCGGGTATCGCCGGGGCCAACCCGTTCCGCACCGGCCTATCAGCCTTTTCACTTGGTATCGGCAAGCTGCTGGTGCCGATGGTCTTTGTCTATTCACCGGCCATGCTGATTGTGTTGGACGATTACTTTACCTGGGCTGAATTCATTCACACCACCATCAGCTGTGGGGCCGGGGTACTGATGTTATCAGCCTCGGTAGCCGGGTATTTCCTTGTCAACATGAACGGCCCAAGCCGGGTATTGATGGCCATTGCTGGTTTGTTGATGGTGGCTCCAAGCTATACATCGGACCTCTATGCCCTATTGATGGCGTCACCGGTTTTGGCGTGGCAGATTTATGCCCGCTATTTCGGGGCCGGACGCGCCCCCCGTGCGACCTGATGCGGATCATATGATGCAACCGACATCGCGGCATAGTGCGCAAATCTATCATTGGGGTGATGGCGGGGCGGGCTGGCGCCTTGTTGATGAGGCCGGATTAAGCGTGATCGAAGAAACGCTTGAACCGGGCACCGGTGAAGTTTTGCACTACCATCAACGGGCAGCGCAATGTTTCTACATGATCGACGGCGCGGCCATTATGCATATCGACAAAGACACGGTCCGGCTCGATACCGGCATGGCGCTTCATGTCCCGCCTGGCACCGTCCATGCGATCACTAATGACGGGCGGCAGACGATCCGTTTTCTGGTGATTTCGGCACCCACAACACGCGGGGATCGGCACTCTGCCGATAGGGCGTGATGCCCGCGCCCGCGACCAACATTGATGTTGCCGTCATCGGTGCCGGCATCATTGGGGTCTGTACCGCGTTGGAACTGGCCGAGCGCGGCTTGCATGTGGCGATATTTGATCCGGCGGCGGTGTGCAGCAAGACAAGCTATGGCAATGCCGGCGTTATTTCGCCATGGACCTGTGTCCCGCAGGCGGTGCCTGGGCTATGGAAGCATCTTCCCGGTTGGTTGATCAGGCCGGACGGGCCGGTCTCGATCCGGCCGGGCTATTTACCGCGCTTCCTTCCCTGGGCGTTACGGTTTTTGGCGGCAGGTAAGGCCGACCGGCTAGACCCGATAGGCGATGCGATGTTTGCCCTCAGCAACGGCAGCGTCGATGGCTATAAGCAGCGTCTTGCCGGCACGGGCAAGGCCCATCTTGTTCGTGATTCACTCTATGTCCATGTCTATCGCGACCCGGCGGCCGCATCGCTTGACCATCTTGGCTGGCAAATGCGGCAACAGCGGCAGGTCCCTGTCGACCGTATCGGTGCCGATGATTTACGCATGATCGAGCCCGAATTGGCCGATGAATTTCGGGCGGCGATTATTATAAAACGTCAGGGCCGGGCCAGTGATCCTGCCGGCATTGGTGTGGCGCTGGCCGCAAAGGCGATCGCCCGCGGGGCGACCCATATCCAAAGCCGGGTCACAGCGATCAGGCCTGACACTGGTCAAGGGTGCCAGATCATTACCGACAGCCGCACCTATCAGGTTGGCAAGATCGTCTTGGCTGCCGGCATTTGGTCGCGGCAGCTATTGGCCGATTTTGGCTTTACCCTGCCGTTGGAGGCCGAACGCGGATATCACCTTTTGTTGCGTGACCCCGGAATAGATCTGAACAACTCAATTATGGATGCCGATGGAAAATATGTTGCCAGCTCGATGGATGCCGGCATTCGCATCGCCGGCACCGCCGAATTTTCCGGCCTTGATACAGCGCCCAATTATGCGCGGGCGCGGCGCTTTGCCAAACAGGCACGCCAGCTGTTTCCGCGGATCAATTGTGACCGGCCCGAAGAATGGATGGGGGCGCGCCCCAGCTTTCCCGATAGCCTGCCATGCCTTGGCGAGATTCCCGGGTTGACCGGAATCATCGCTGCATTTGGCCATTCGCATTACGGGCTTGGCATGGCACCCGGCACCAGCATGATCATTGCCGATTGCGTGACCGGCCGCCGTCCGCGCGTGGATATGGCGCCCTATCACATAGGCCGGTTCCAATGACCACGCCGATCAAGACCAACTGGGATGCGATTATTGCCGGGGGCGGGCTGATCGGGCTGGCTGTCGGCTATGGGCTTGGCCGCCGCGGCTTGTCGGTACTGGTGTTGGATGAGGGCGATACCGCGCTGCGGGCGGCGCGCGGTAATTTTGGGCTTGTCTGGGTACAGGGCAAGGGCGCCTATTATGAACCCTATGCCGATTGGACGATGCGGTCATCACAGCTCTGGCCGCAACTAGCTGATGAACTGCAGGCGCTTGGGGGGCCGGCGCTTGGCTTGGCACAAAAAGGGGGTCTGACAATTTGCCTGAGTGACGAAGAGATGCAGCAGCGGCAGGCAAAACTCGAACATCTACGCGCGCATCAAAATGGTCGATTTCATTTTGAAATGCTTGATCGGACAGCATTAAAAGACTTGGTTCCCGGGATCGGCCCGCATGTTGTTGGCGCCGCTTATTGTCCACATGACGGCCATGTTAATCCGTTGTTTTTGATGCGCGCGCTCATTACCGGTATCGAATCACAGGGGGGCCAGTTTTGTGGAAATGCCCCGATGACCGCTGTTGAAAAAACTGGCGCCGACATGCGGGTCAGCACCGCGGCCGGCAAATTTACCTGCAGCCGGCTGGTGCTGGCAGCCGGCCTCGCCAACAAAAAGCTGGCGCCAATGATCGGCCTGTCACAGTCTTTGCGGCCACAAAAAGGGCAGGTCATTGTCACCGAAAAACTTGATCAACAGCTGACGTTACCAACCCTTTTATTGCGGCAAACCGCTGAAGGGGGGCTGATGATTGGTGACAGTCATGAAGATGACACCACCGATATCGGCGTCTCGGCAGACATTATCAGTGGCATTGCCGACCGGGCCTTGGCCACTTTGCCGGCCTTGGCCGATGTCGGCGTTGTCCGCAGCTGGGCCGCGTTGCGGGTGATGAGCCAAGATGGCTATCCCATTTATGACCAGTCCGAGACCATGCCCGGCGCATTTGCCCTATCCTGCCACAGCGGTGTGACCTTGTCGGCAGCTCATGCGTTTGATCTGGCCGGCTATGTTGCCGATGCACGTCTTGGCGCCGAACTTGCCGGCTTTTCAGAAGGACGATTTCATGTTCAGACCAATAGCCAAACAGCCTGACCGACCGATCACGATACAGTTTGAGTCGCAAACGATCGAAGCCAGCCGTGATGATACGGTGGCAGCCGCCTTGTTGCGAGCGGGCATTTTGCAGTTTCGCTATGCCACAGCGCAAGAGCCGCGCGGTCCATTCTGCATGATGGGCACCTGTTTTGACTGTCTTGTCGAAATCGACGGCAAACCAAACCGACAAGCCTGCCAGACCATTGTGCGCAACGGCATGGTGGTGCGGCGGCAACCGGCGCCCGTCGCCGCGACACCGGACGAGAGGGCAAAACCATGACCATAAACCACTATCAAGTGGCGGTGATTGGTGCCGGACCGGCCGGATTGCGCGCCGCCATTACCGCGGCCAAGGCCGGCCTGACCACCCTGTTGATTGACGACCAGCCGGCGATCGGCGGACAAGTCTATCGCAACCTTGCCCATAACAAAGATGCGGCACCGGCCTATCTTGGCAGCGGCTATTTTGCCGGAACGCGGTTACTGGCCACCTTTTCCCAGTTTGATGGGGTTTATTGGCCACAAACCACCGTCTGGCAGATTACCAATGACCGCCAGATAGCCATTACCCGGAACGGCAGCGCCGCACTGGTCGATGCCGACCATATCGTGATTGCGACCGGGGCGATCGAAAGAGCAATGCCGGTGAGCGGCTGGACCTTGCCAGGGGTGATGACTGTTGGCGGCGCGCAAACTTTGCTAAAGCAAGCGGCGGTTGGCGCAGAAGATGCGGTCTTTGTCGGCAATGGCCCCCTTCTTTATCTGACCGCGGCGCAATATATCCGGGCCGGATTGCCGGTACGCGCGGTGCTTGACACCACCGGTCCAAAAGCGTGGCGCGCCGCCGCCATCCATGCGGCGCTGGCACTTTTTCAACCAGCGATGTTGACCAAGGGATTGTCGTGGCTTTCGACAATCCGCCGTCACACACGCTATGTCACAGGGGTTACCGCGGTTCGCATCAACGGCGATGATGCGGCCACAGCCATATCTTTTGATACCGCCGGAGGACCAAGCGAGACGATAGACACCGCCCATGTCTTTCTGCATCAGGGTGTTATCCCGAACATCAATCTGACGATGGCCACCGGCCTTGATCATGTCTGGGATCGGGTCAACCATTGCTGGCGGCCGGTGGTCGATCAGACCGGCCAAAGCTCGAACCCCGCTATCTATATCGCGGGTGACGGCGGCGGGATCGCTGGGGCGGCCGCGGCCGCGCTATCGGGCGCTATTGCGGCTGAGGCGATTATCCGCCGGGTCAAACCGGCCGCCGCCCCCTTAATAGCGCGGCTTGGGCAAAGGCTGTTATTATGGCAACAGGGTGCGGCGCGGCCATTTCTTGACCGGCTCTATCAACCGGATCCGGCGTTTCGCCTGCCGTCGTCGGATGACACGATTGTCTGCCGGTGCGAGTCGGTGACCAAAGCTGATATTGCCGCCAGCCTTGGCGATGCGGTGACCGGACCAAACCAGTTAAAGGCATTCTGCCGCGCCGGTATGGGGCGCTGTCAGGGGCGCAGCTGTGGCCTGATCGTTCAAGAAATGATTGCCAATGACCGCCGGCAAACGATGGCTGACACCGGCTATTACCGGGTTCGGCCACCGGTCAAGCCCGTTACCTTGGCTGAATTGGCCAGCCTGGACGGACCATGGCCGGGATAAGCAAACCAACCGCCGCGCGACCGGTTGTGATCATCGGTGCCGGCATTCAAGGCTGTGCAACGGCGTTTTTTCTGAGCCGCCGCGGCCTGCCGGTCATCGTGCTGGAAAAGGATCATGTCGCACGTCACGCCTCGGGGGTCAATGCGGGCGGTGTGCGGCGCCTTGGTCGCGACATCGTCGAGGTCCCCTTATCGCTTGCGGCGATGGATTGGTGGAGCCAAATTGACGATTTGCTGCATATCAAAAACGGGTTTCATCGCCATAGTTATGTCAAGCTGGCACTTGATGACAAGGGCGTCACGATCGCCACCGACCGGCTGGCCGCGATGCATGCCGCCGGCTTTACGCATGAGGTCTGGATCGATCGGGACCAGCTGCAAGCCCGCATTCCAGCCGCCGTCAAAACCGCGCATGGCGGTATTCTGGTTGAGGGGGACGGATGGGCTATTCCTTGGCAAATTACCCGTGCCTTTCATGATCGCGCCGTGGCGCTTGGCGCCGACTTTCGGATGCCGGTTGCGGTTCAAGGCTTGCGCCGCATCGCCGATCATTGGCAGGTCGACACCGACAGCGGTATGATCGAGGCGGATTATCTGGTGAATTGTGCCGGCGCCTGGGGGGCGCGGATCGCGGCAATGGCCGGTGATGATCTACCCCTTGAGGCCCATGCCCCCATGCTTGTTGTCACCGACCGGCAACCGCATTTTCTGGATGCGGTGATTGGCATTATGGGCGCGACCCTGTCTTTCAAACAGCTCGACAACGGGGCGATGGTGATTGGCGGTGGTGTGCGTGGTCGGGCCGAACCGGCAACGAATGGAACCATCTTGCCGCCCGCAGGGCTGGCCGAATTTACCGCGACCGCATTGCGTGTCTTTCCCCATTTAGGTGACATCGCCGTGCTTCGCGCCTGGGGCGGAATCGAGGGCTATACCCCCGATCATCTGCCGATCATCGGCCGTGGTAGCCAGCCTGGCATCATTCACGGGTTTGGCTTTTCAGCGCATGGATTCCAGCTTGGGCCCGCGGTGGGTGAAGCCCTTGCCGACCTCACTATGGCCCGGCAACCACGCGTTAATCTGGACGCCTTTGCCCCAGAGCGCTTCACGCCAGCACCGTGAAACGATCTATTTTGATGTCGTGCCAAGCCGGTCGCGGATCGCATAATAGCGCATCGCCAACGGCAGGAACCACGGCTCGCCGGAATAAAATGGCATCGTTCTGAACGGCAGATTCTGAAACACGCTGCCGTCCAAATCGCCAAGCACCATATGCGCCGCCTTTTGGCCAAGCCAGCGCGCCCAGACCGTGCCAGACCCACAATAGCCGGATGGATAAATCACCCCGTCATGAACGGCCAGCTTTGGCAATTGGTCAAACGGAAACGCCACAAAGCCAAACCAGTGATGCGTGACCGCCACATCGGCCAGTTGCGGGAAAATGGACACCAGCCCGTCTTTCAACCGGTTGCGTGCCTTGGCCGGGTCAGGGTTCATCCGGCGGCCGCCAAGCAGGATCCTTTTGCCATCAGGGGACGGCCGATAGTAATGGCCCAGCTGCAATGCCTCGCCATACATGCCAAGGCTTGGCATCAAGCTCCGCACCATGTTTTCACCAATTTCCTCGGTCGCAATCATCTCGGAAATCACCGGCACAAGCCGCCGCCGCAACCACGGCTGCGCCGAATCCGTATAGGCATTGGTGGCGCTGATCACATGGCCAGCGCGCACCGGGCCACGATCGGTTTCAATTAAAAAGCTCGACTCGGCCGGCGCATACGCATCGCGCGTGACCGCTCTCACCGGGGTGCCGCTGGATATCTTCACCCCGCTCGCCACCGCCAAGCGGCACATGCCGGCCAACAGCTTGGCCGGATGGATGCCGCCAATATCGTCGCGCCACATGCCGCCGCAATAGCGCGCACTGTCGATATGGTCCGGCAGGCTTGTCCGGTCATGCACCTCGGCACGGATACCGAGAAGCGTGCCAAGCCGGTCAGCGTCACGCCGCATGGTATCAAGCGAGTCAGGCCGCAAGGCCCCAACAAGCCGGCCACAGGGCTGCAAGTCGCACTCAATCCCCTCATTGGTGATAAACGCATATAAATCGGCGCGCGCTGCCGCGGCTTCACGATAAAAGGCGGCGGCTTGATCCGGCCCGAACCGTCGTGACAAATCATCAAACGACAGGCGTATATTACCGCTGGTAATGCCCCCATTGCGGGTTGAGGCACCACTGCCGATTTGTGCGGCTTCGAGAACCAGCACCGCAAGCCCCGCCCGCGCCAACGGGATCGCCGCCCCAAAGCCGGTAAAGCCACCACCAATAATCACAACATCAACACGGGCTGGCCAGCTCTCAAGCCTAAAATCCTGTGGCGGCGCTGCCTCCCACCAATAGGGGTGATCAAGAATGTCAGGCATTGATAGGCGCTCCGTGCAAAGACCCTTGTTATCTGTCAAAATGACAGTAAATCATGCCGCCTTTATGCGCTGATATCAATTGATCAAATTATCTGTTGGGCTGTGGTCATTCTGCGATAAGCTGCCAACAGAACAGCAACCGAAACGGGGCCAGATATGGAATTGTGGGCCAAAACCGCCCTGACGGATGCCGGGTGGCAAAATCATGTAAAAGTTACCGTCAGCGACGGCGTCATAAGCAGTCTGGTGGCTGACCACCCCCCGACTGGCATGGATGTCGGTATATTGCTGCCAGCCCCTGTCAATCTGCATAGCCATGCCTTTCAACGCGCGATGGCCGGACTGACCGAAAAACGCGGGCCGGATGGAACTGACAGCTTTTGGACGTGGCGCCGCCTGATGTACCAGTTCTTGGCACAGCTGACGCCTGACCATGTCGAGGCGATCACCGCCTTTGCCCAGATGGAAATGCTTGAGGCCGGCTTCGCCCATGTCGGCGAGTTTCATTATTTACACCACCAACCCGATGGTCGCCCTTATGCCAACTGCGCCGAAATGGCCAGCCGCGTGGCGGCAGCGGCCAACATCACCGGGATTGGCCTGACACTTCTGCCGGTCCTCTACCAGCAAGCTGGTCCCGATGGCAGCCCGCTTGGTAACGGACAAAAAAGATTTGGCTGTACCAGCGATCAATTTTCACAATTGTTCGATGCCAGTTGCCGGGCCATCGCCCATTTGCCGCCAGATTGCCGTATCGGCGTGGCGCCCCATTCCCTGCGCGCGGTGACACCGGACGGATTGGCCGCCATTATCGATCAGGTGCCTGACCGGCCAATTCATATACATCTTGCCGAACAGCAAGCCGAAGTTGACGCTATCCGCGCGGCCTATGGCACAAGCCCCGGTCACTGGCTTCTTGACAATATGCCGGTTGATCACCGCTGGTGCCTGATTCACGGCACGCGGCTTGACACTGAAGAGCTGACCGGCCTTGCCAAACGCGGCGCGGTTTTCGGCCTGTGCCCGATCACCGAATCAAGTCTTGGCGATGGCATTTTTGATTTGCCCGGCTGCATCGCTGCCAACGGGACATTCGGCATTGGCAGTGATTCAAATATACGCATTGCGCTTGCCGAGGAATTACGAACCCTTGAATATGGGCAACGCCTTCGTGACCATAAACGGGTGATCATGACCGGAGACCAACGGTCGGCCGGGGCTGGTTTGTTTACGGCGGCGGTCGGTGGCGGCGCACAAGCCCTTGCCCAAGGCACCGGACATCTTGGTGCGGGTGCGCCGGCCAACATGCTGGCCCTTGATGACAGCCTGGCCGATTTGGCCAATCGCGATGACGATCAGATTCTCGACAGTTTTGTTTTTTGTGGCGACAACCGGATGGTCCGGCATGTATGGTCGGCAGGCCGGCATGTGGTGCGTGACGGCCGGCATTTTGCACATGACAGTATCACCGCCACCTATCATAATGTGATGCAACAATTGATCACCGCCCTCTAGCCGACAGGCTGTCTTGGCACCATATCCAAAACAACAAACAACCGGACTTGTCGATGACCGAAACGCCCCCATCACACCCTTTATTGTTCACCCCGATGAAATTGCGCGGCCTAGAGGTGCCAAACCGCATCATTGCCTCGCCGATGTGCCAATATTTGTCCGATGACGGGGCGCCGAATGACTGGCATGTGATGCATCTTGGCCGATTGGCGATTGGCGGGTGCGGGATTGTGTTTGGCGAAGAAACCGCCGTTGAACCAGAGGGCCGGAAAACCTATGCCTGTGCCGGACTCTATAAACCCGGCCATATCAAGGCCTATCAACGCCTGACCGATGTGATCAAGGCAAATGGCGCAATCCCGGCTATCCAGCTGGGCCATTCCGGCCGCAAGGGATCATGCCATGGGGCGATCGAAAACTGGCGGCCACTGGCCCCTGCCGATGCCGCCGATGGCATGCCGCCATGGCAGGTCATGGCCCCAACCGCCGATAACTGCCCGCCACGCCCGATCAAACCCAAGGAAATGGACCATGATGATATCAAGCATGTGATCGAAGCCTTCCGCACCGCCACCAAGATGAGCCTTGATGCCGGATACGATATTGTCGAGATTCACGGCGCACATGGTTATCTGATTCATCAGTTTTTGTCCTCTACCTCTAACCGGCGCACCGACGGCTATGGTGGCAGCCTTGAAAACCGGATGCGATTCGCGATTGAGGTTGCCGCGGTTGTGCGTGCCACATGGCCGCAAGACAAACCGGTTTTTTTCCGCTTATCCGCCGTTGACGGTAAGGGTGGTAGCTGGAATTTGGCTGAATCGATCGAACTGGCGAAGGCATTGAAACAGGTTGAGATCGATATTATCGATGTGTCGTCAGGCGGCGTTATGGGTGACAGCGATATGCCGATGGTGCCACGCCTTCCAGCCTATCAGGTGGAATTTTCACATCGCATCCGCCACCAAGCCGGGGTACAAACCGTTGCTGTCGGCGGTATCACCAAAGCGGCGCAGGCCGAAACTATTTTGCAGCAAGGTCACGCCGATATGGTGGCACTGGCGCGCGAACTTTTGTGGAATGCCGATTGGCCGTCGCATGCGGCGCGCGACTTGGGGCTGGCCGACCCCTTTGCCTATCTTCCGGAAGGCTATGCCCACCGGCTACGGCTTCGCGAGAACCAGAAGGAAATGAAAATCAATCAAGACCCGGAATTGATTGCGGCTAGCCTTAAATATTTTTTGGATGACACGCCAACCAGCAATGTCTGACCATAGTGGGCAATAGGCGCGGTATCTGACTTTACCTAATCAGCTGCAGCGGCGATGAAAATCACCCCGTCAGCATCAAATTGACGCATCTCAGCGGCCGTAAAGCCAAGACTGGCAAGGCAGATTTCGGTATCGGCGCCAAGCTGCGGCGGGCTGTTTCTCAGATCTGCCGTTCGTCCCCCCAGCGATAGCGGCAAGGCGGGCAGCTTGGCTGTTGTGCCGTCAGGCATCACCGTATCAAGAAGATAACCGCCCGCATTCAGATGCGGATCATCAAACAATTGTTCAGGCCGGGCAATATGGGCAAAAGGCAATGCAGCCGCCAGCGCCCTGTCGGTTACCGCGGCAAGGCTAAGGTCAGCTATCGTACGGGTGATGACCGGCATCAACCGTGGCCGGGCATCAATTCGTTGGTTGTTGGTGGCAAGGCTGTCATCGGCCGCAAGGTCGGGCCGGTCAAACTGGTCACAAAACCGTTGCCAGTGACGATCCGAGGTAATGCCCAAAAACACCGTCTCATTGTCACTGGTGGTGAATTTGTCATAGACCGCCCATGCCGATACACGCGCCGGCATCGGCGGCACCGGGCGGTCGGACTGGGCGGCATAGGCCAGATGCTGCCCCATCAAAAACATCGCACTTTCAAAAAGCGCCGATGTAACAAGCTGACCACGACCGGTGCTGGCCCGTTCCAGCAGCGCTGCCTGCACCCCGATCACACCAAAGGCACCACCCATAATGTCAACCACCGACGCACCAGCCCGTAACGGCTGTCCTGGTGGCCCGGTCATATAGGCAAGGCCGCTCATCATCTGGACAACCTCATCAAGGGCGATGCGCGCCTCATAGGGGCCGGGCAAAAACCCTTTCAGCGATAAATAAACAAGATGCGGAAACGCATCGCTGATTTGCGCATAGTCAAGGCCAAGCCGTTGCATCGTACCGGGCCCGAAATTTTCGACAAGCACATCGCTGGTGGCCAGAAGGCGGCGCACAATATCGATACCGCGCGGGTCTTTCAGATTGATCGCCACGCTCTGCTTATTACGGTTAAAGAATGGGAAATAGCCGGTGCCAAAGCCTTTCAAACGGCGTGTTGGATCGCCCGAAACCGGCTCGATACGGATGACCTCGGCCCCTAAATCGCCAAGGATCAGACCAGCTGTCGGTCCCATGACCGTATGGCCAAAATCCAGCACCCGAAAGCCTGATAATGGCAAGGCACTCTTAGCCATGCAGCGCCCCGTTTTCATCACCCAGCCGGATCAGCGCATCAAGCCTGACAACCCCATCTGCCTGCACCAGAACCGGATTGATTTCGGCCTCGGCAATCGCGTCAAAGGCGGCCAGCTGCGACACCGACGCCACTAACCGCGCCAACGCATCAAGGTCACCAACCGGTCGCCCGCGATAGCCACGCAACAACGCAAAGCCCTTGACCTCGTCAAGCATCTGCCGCGCGGTTTGCACGCTGACCGGCGCTGGCCGTATGGCGACATCACGATAGATTTCAGCCATCACCCCACCGGCGCCAACCGTCACAACCGGCCCGACAAGATTGTCCCGCCGAAACCCGACAAGCGCTTCTCCAAGCCCGGTGACCATCGGTTGAATCAACACACCGTCTATCTGGGCATGCGGGGCAAGGCGCGCCACATGCGTCCGCATGGTGGCGATCGCCGTTTCCAGAGCATCACCGGTCATGATATTAAGGGTGACTGCCCCATATTCGGTTTTATGCGGCAAATCCGGCGATATCAGCTTGGCAACAACCGGATAGGCCACACCCGCGGCGTCCAACACCCTATCAAGATCGTCAGCCTTTAGCCCCTTGTCGGCGACCAAGACCGCGGGCGGCGCCGCGATGCCGAGACCGGTAAAAATGTCGCCGGCATCAACCTCGTCCAGAACCGCACCAGAGCTGTGCGCCGCAATCAGAGCGGCAATTTTTTGGGCCACATCCGGTGCCATGCGTTCCGGTTCATCATAGCCCATATCATCAGGGCCCATATCATCAGGGCCCATATCATCTGCCAAAAACAGGGCTATCGTGTCCGCCGCACTTTCGACCCCACCAAAGGCCGGAATACCCGCCGCCTGCAACATCGCCATTGATTCTGGGGCATGCGGCAATGGAAAGGCGGCGACCGGCGCCGCACCCGGATTTTCCGCAACCGCATCGATGATCGGCTTGACCGCCAATTCCGGATTGAATTGGGCGGATGATCCGATCGCCACCACCAGCAAGCCGGTAGTCGCATCGGTAATCAATTGGGTGATCGCCGCTTTCATCACATCATATTGCGCCCCGGCAAGGGTGACATCGACCAGCTTGCCACTGCCAAAAGGGATATCATTCTGGCGGAAAAATTCGGCTGAGTCAGGGCCAAGCCCGGCCAATGCAACGCCGCGCAAACTCAATTGATCAACAAGCATCGCCCCGCCGCCACCGGTCGTGGTCAACACCGTTGCCACCCGCGGCCTGTCGGCAAGACGTGGTTTTTGAAGCAGTAACGCCGGGGCTTCAAACAGGGCGTCAAGCTGGCTGACTTCGGCGATATGATGGTGCCGTAAAAAGGCCCCGACCGCCGCCGCCTCGCCGGTCAATGCACCGGTATGCGAGACCGACAAGGCTTGGCCTTCACGCGATTTCCCAAGCACATAGGCCACAACAGGTTTACCAAGACGCCGCGCAGCCGCCGCAAAACGGGCAAAAGCCGTGCTATTCCGCATCGTTTCAAGAAACAGCACAAACCCGTCAATATCCGGGTTGTCGACAAGGGTCAGCCCCACAGTGCCAACACAAGTTTGCGCCTCGTTTCCCAGCGACACAAAATGCGAAAAGCCGATATTGCGGACCGTTCCGCGCGATAGCAAGGTGCCGATCAAGCTGCCACTATGCGACAACACCGCCAACCGCCCCGGCAACAGGCCATTGGTTTTGAACGCGGCGTTGGTTGTGCAGACAAAGCCGGTACCGCTGTTGACCACCCCCATAGAGTTAGGGCCGATCAGCATAATGCCGGCCGCATTGGCCTTGGCAACCAAGCGGGCTTGCCGTGCCCGCCCCTCAGCGCCAGCTTCGGCAAACCCATCTGCCAGCACCGTGACCACTTTCACCCCGGCCGCAATGCAGTCATCAAGGGCGGCCTCGACTAGCCCGGTGCCAACCAACAGATAGGCATGGTCAACCGGCACCGGAATCGCAACAACCGACGGATAGGCGGTCTCGCCAAGCACCGTATCACGGCGCGGATTGACGATATAGATCTGCCCGGTAAAGCCATGTTGGCGGCAAAAGTGAAATGGCCGTCCCGATAATTTTCCGGCCCCGTCCGACACCCCGACCAGCGCCACCACACGGGGCGCGACCAACGGCGCGGCATGGGCCGATGCGATTGCCAACATGGGCCTAGCTCCGGTCTTTCGGTGTGGTCGCCGGTCGGGCCGGACGCTGTGAAAACCGCCGGTCAAAGATACCTTCGGCGATCCGGTTTTTCAGAATTTCGATCGACCCGCCGGCAATCATCCATCCCCGCGTCCGGCGCATGCAATATTGCACGATATTATCCTCGCTGAACCCCAACGCGCCCATCACCTGCAAGGCCTCATTTGCCGCAAAAAACCCGGCCTCGTTGCAGGCGAGTTTGGCCAGCGCCGTGTCTTGGGCCGACGGCAAGCCCGTTTCGGCCTTGGCAACTGCCCGCATCAATAGCAACTGCGCCGATTCAAGACGCATATGCATATCGGCGAATTTCCACTGCAAGCCCTGAAATTCACATATATCGCGGCCAAATTGCCGGCGTGTTTGGGCGTGATCACGCGCCTCCAGAAAGGCTTTGCGCCCGACCGCCACCGCACGGGCCGCATTGCCAAGACGTTCAATGTTGAAGCCACTGATCTGTTTTTTGAAACCGCCCGGTCCAAGCAGGATATTCGCCTTTGGGATCCGGCAGTCCTGAAAATAGAGGGGCGCCCATTCTTCGCCATTCATATAGCGGTATGCCGGACCAATCTCAAAACCGGCGGTGCCCTTTTCAATGATCGCCGAGCCAATCCCATCGGTGCCGGGGCCAAAGCGCAAATAGACCAGAAACAATTCGGCCTCGGCGCTGTTGGTGCCAAACACCTTGCTGCCATTCACCAGAAACCCGTCCCCATCTTCGGTCGCGGTGGTTTTCAATTCGGTTACGGACGAGCCGGCATCAGGTTCGGACATACCAACCGACATCACCCCCTTACCCGCCAAAAGCGGCGGCAGGTAGCGCGCCAATTGATCATCACTGGCATATTCGGCAAAGGTACGGATCGCCCCGAAATTGCCGGCCTGCACCACGTCAGCGCTGCGTGGGCAGAATTCAGCCACCGCCTGTATCGCCAAAATCGCGTCGGTCAGGCTGCCGCCAATTCCGCCCTTTTCGGCCGGAATGGTGATACCAAGCAATCCCATCTTGGCAAATTGTTCGGCCACATCCCACGGATAGCCGTCACTATGCGCACGCGCCACCGCACCGGCCGCCAATTCAGTGGCGGCAAAGCGGCGCACCGTATCGACAAAAATCTGCTGCTCTTCGCTGAGGTCAAACACCATCTATCAGGCTCCGTCTTCATAGAAAAACGCCGCACCAGACGCCGCCAAGTCAGCAATATCTTCGGCGCTGAATCCCGCCGCCACAAGGCCGTCACGCCCGCCCTCGCCAAGATGCGGCGGGGTCATCGCGGCGACCGGACTGGCCGAGGCAGGCGGCAAGCCAGCAAGGCGCGCCGCTGGCAGGGCGCCAAATTCGTCAATCTCGACCCAGCCAATTGACTCGCCCGCCTTGATTTGCGGGTCGGCAAAAAGATCATCATAATCATGGACCGGCGCATTCAAAATATCCGCCTTTGACAGCACATCGACCCAATGGGCGGTCGGTTTGGCCGCGATGAAGGGGGCCACCAGATCATTGATCGCCTCGGCATTGACCAGGCGTTTTTGTTCGCTGTCAAACCGCGGGTCAGCACGCCATTCCTCGGTGCCCAATATCGTACAAAGGGCAGAAAAATGGGCGTCACGCCGGGCATTCAGGCTAAGATAGCCGGTCGCCGTAGCAAAGGTGCCGACCGGCGCACCGACCGGCTGCACCGCCGACCCTTCAAACACCTGCGCGACAAGACGCGATTCCTGAAACGCCATGGCGCTGTCCAAAAGGCTGGTTTCGATATGGGTCCCGTTGCCGGTGGTGGCGCGGTGATAAAGAGCGGCAAACACCGCTTGGGTCAGATAGAGGCCGGTCGAATAATCAATCGCCAGCATGCTGATCCGGCGGGGCAGCCCCGCTTTATCGCGGTTAATTGACATCAGGCCGGTATAGCCCTGCATAACTGTGTCGGTGGCTGGCATCATGCGGTTTGGCCCTGTTGTCCCGAAACCGGTGACCGATGCATAGACAACCGTTGGGTTGACCGCGGCCACCGCCGCGTAATCAATCCCCAGCCGGGCGGTCACATTGGGACGATAATTTTCAATGATCACATCAGCCTGACTGGCAAGCCGAAATGCCGCCTCGCGTCCGCCGGGCGATTTCATATCCAGGGCAAGGCTTTTCTTGCCACGATTCAGGATAATCGACTCGGCCGAAAAATCGCCCTTGCTGACCCCAAGACTGCGGCACCAATCCCCCTTGCCCGGCGGTTCAACCTTCAGAACATCGGCACCATGGCGCGCCAGCAACAACCCGCAATAGGGCGCGGCAACACCTTGTGCAAACTCAACCACCCGTAACCCGTCAAACGCCGCCGTCATCGACATCATCCTATTTCGCCGTTTTATTCAAAAAGGCGTTCACCGCGTCATGATGCTCATCACTGGCATAGCAGATGGATTGCGCCTCGGACCCCAGCGCAAACACCGTTTCAAGCGGCATATCAATCGACCGGTTGACAATTGATTTCGCCAGAGCAATGGCCGCCGGCGGGCCGACAGCCAAATCCGCGGCCCACGCCACCGCATCATCCAGCAACGGGCCTGTAGCCAGCCGGTCAGCCAAACCTATCGCCAGCGCCTCGTCCGGCTTGACCGAACGCGCGCTGAAAATCAGCTCTTTGGCACGAACCGACCCAACCCGTCGCGGCAGAAAATACAGGCCACCACCATCCGGAATCAGACCGCGTTTCAAATAGGCCATGGTAAAGCTGGCCTCTGGCCCGGCCATGATAAAGTCGCAGGCCAAGGCCAGATCACATCCAAGTCCCGATGCCGCCCCGTTCACCGCCGCAATCACCGGCTTGTCGATATGATAGATCGTACTGATCAGGCGGTGTGTTTGCTTTTGCCGGCGCCAGCCATTAAACCCGACCTTGCCACGCGGTGCGTCTAGCCGGGCCCGCATCCCCGCAATGTCGCCGCCGGCACAAAACACCGATCCCGCCCCGGTCAATACCACCGCCCGAACCCTATCGTCACCATTCACCCGATCCAGCGCATCAATCACCTGATGACGCATATCGTCATTGATTGCATTGCGCTTATCCGGCCGGTTCAGGGTAACAATCGCAACAGCATCGCGGGTTTCAGTTTTAACCATAGACAAGAGATCGGTCATAACGAACTTCCAAAAAATTGGTGGATAAATAAAGCCGGACGGCGGGACGATCACATCCCACGCCAAGTCTGGTATGAAATGACCGGCCATGCAACCGGCTTTACGGCAAAACCACACCACGCATGGCGATATTTATCGTCGCCAGACGGGTATTTTGGTCTTGCCGTGTTGCCATTCTGTTGGAACAATGACCTCTCGTTGTTATCCCAGATACCTGTTATCCATGATCCTGATTGACCAAATTGCCGACTATATTGTGTCGGAACAGACCAGCACATTGTCCCCTGCCACCCGGCATCATGCGAAACGGGCGGTGATTGACTGGTTTGCCGCGATGTATCCGGGCGCTGTTCAAGACCCCAACCCGATGCTGCGCACAGCCTTTGTCGACAGCGATGATCCAGCCCATTGCACAATCTTTCCCACCGGCCAGCGGAGTACCGCAAAAACCGCGGCACTGCTGAACGGGGCAAGCGCCCACACATCTGAATTTGACGATATCTTTCGCGATGGCGGGCTGCATCCCGGATGCGCCACCATTGCGGCAGCCCTTGCTATTGCCGAACGCGATGATTGTAGTGGCGACCAATTTTTACGCGCGGTCATCGCCGGCTATGAGGTGAGCTGCCGGATCAGTCTGGCGATGGGACGAACGCATTACGCCTTCTGGCATACGACCGCGACCATCGCGACCTTTGGCGCCGCGGCCGCCGCTGCCTTGCTGTTGGGACTAAACCGGCAGCAAACAGCGCATGCGCTTGCTACCGCGGCAACCTTGGCAGCCGGGCTTCAACAGGCCTTTCGTTCTGACGGGATGAGCAAGCCGCTCCATGCGGGCCATGCGGCCGAAACCGGGGTTATGGCAGCCATCGCCGCCGGCAAGGGTGTCACCGGCGCGCTGGATGTGTTGGAAGGTCCGGCCGGTATGGGCGCCGCAATGAGCCAGGCCGCTGACTGGTCAAAAGCCACCGCCGATCTTGGCAGACTCTATCACATTGAGGCGATCACCTTCAAAAATCATGGCTGTTGCGGCCACACTTTTGCGGCGATTGACGGGCTGTTGGCGCTGATGGCCACGCGCGGCGTTACTGCCGATGACATCGCATCCATCGCCATTGCCACCTATGGCCCGGCCGTTGCCATCACCGACCGGGTGGACCCGACGACCCCGCAGGAATGCAAATTCTCGATGCAATATGTGGTCGCCCATGCCGCCTGTTTTGGTAGCGTTCGGATCGACGCATTCACCGCCGACCATATCAACAACCCCACGGTACGCGCGATGCTGCCATTGATCAGCGTTACAACCGACCCCGACATTGACGCCGCCTTTCCGGCCCAGCGGGCCGCGCGTGTTACGCTGACAACCAAAAACGGTGACCATGTCAGCCTGTTCCAGCCAACCCGCAAGGGTGATCCCGACATGCCGCTGTCGGATGCCGAACTGGACGCCAAATTCACCGAACTGACCGCGCCTGTTTTAGGCGTGAAACCCACCGCCGCCCTGCTTGGCGATTTATGGCAGCTTGACACCATCACGGTGCGGGCCTGTCTTGCCAACGCAACAACCAACTGACCCCCCATCAGGTTACGGAGCCCGCATACCATGTCCGATTACAACGATCTGCACCAGCATATTGACGCCTTACGCCAGAAAGGTCTGTTGATTGAGGTTGACCGGCCCATCGACAAGGACAGCGAAATGCACGCCTTGGTCCGGTGGCAGTTCATTGGCGGGATGAAGGAAGCCGAACGCAAGGCCTTTTTATTCACCAATATTACCGATGGCAAAGGCCGCAGCTTTGATATTCCGGTGCTGGTTGGCGGGCTTGCCGCCAATCGCGAAATTTACAGTGTCGGCATGGGATGCAGCATTGACGAGGTTCAGGCCAAATGGGACAACGCGATCAGCAACCCGATTGCCCCGCAGATGGTTGACAACGCCCCGTGCCATGAGGTGATCGAGGACGGCGCCACGTTAAGCCAGCCGGGCCATGGACTTGACGCGTTACCCATTCCGGTGTCGACCCCCGGATTTGATGCCGCCCCGACCTTGAGTGCTGGCAATGTGATCACCAAGGATCCGGAAACCGGGGTGCAGAATATGGGGACATATCGCTGTGCGCTGAAAGCACCCGACCGGCTTGTCGTCCGCATGGCAACACGCGTCGGCGGGGCCGGCGGTTATCAGCATTATCAAAAATGCCAGGAACGTGGCATCACCGAAATGCCGGTGGCGATTGTGTTGGGTTGCCCGCCCTATGTCGCCTTTATGGGACCACAAAAACTACCGATCGGCGTTGACGAATTTACCGTTGCCGGCGGGCTTGCTGGCAAGCCAATCAATGTAACCGCCGCCAAGACAGTCGATTTGACCATCCCAGCCGAGGCGGAAATTGTAATCGAAGGCTTTATCGATACCACCCGTGTCGAACCCGAAGGCCCGTTTGGTGAATCACACGGCCATATCGCGTTGGAAGAATATAATATGCCAATGCGGATTACCGCGATCACCCGCCGCAAAAAGGCGGTTGTGCCCTCCTATATCAGTCAGGTCGCCCCAAGCGAATCAAGCGTGATCAAACGGGTCGCCTATGAGCCGTTGTTCCTGCGGCATTTGCGCGACGAGAACAACATCAAGGGCGTCAAGAAAGTATCACTTCACGAACCATTGACCGGCTTGTTACGGGTCACTGTGATCACCTGTGAGGCCGGCATGCCACGCACTGAAATCTGGCGCGCATTATACAGTGCCGCCTTTTTCAAAGGTGATTGCAGCAAAATCTGCATTGCGGTGAATGATGATATCGATGTGGATAATGCCGATGCTTTGTTCTGGGCCATGTCCTATCGCACCAACCCAATCCATGATTTCCAGACCTTGGCACATCGCGGCCAAGGGCATGGCCCCAAGCGCGAACATGACGGTGAAGAAGATTCAAGCGTGTTGATTGACGCGACGATGAAATCACCAATGCCGCCCTTGGCATTGCCGGGCAAGGACTATATGGAACGCGCCAAAGACATCTGGGACGAGCTTGGCCTGCCGAAACTTAATGTGCAAAAGCCGTGGCACGGTTATTCGCTTGGGGCATGGCATCAGGTATGGGACGAGGCCGGCCGGCGCGCCGCCACTGGCGACTATCTTGAAAATGGCCGCATTTCAGCGACCTTGACCCAAGACGGGTTAAAGCCGGAAACCAAACTTGACCCGGATACCGGCAAACCCTTTGCCAAATAGACGCCTACCCTGCCGTTCGCGGCACCGATTCTACTTTGAGTGACCCCAACTTTTACCTATGCCGGAAAGGCAGGCCGCGCCCGTGGATAAATTTGAACTGGCTTATATTGTCACTGTCGCCTTTGCAGCGGCAGCCATAAGCGGCTTTGCCGGTGTCGGGGGCGGATTTTTACCAGCCATTTTCTTTGCACCGGTCTTTGGCATGAAAGCCCTGTTGCCTGCCTTGAGTGTGATGTTGCTGGTCAGCAATTTTTCACGCTCATGGATTAACCGTACCGATTTCCACAAAGATGCGTTTTTACGGGTGGCGATCCCTGCCGCGCCGATGGTGTTTCTTGGCAGCTATTTTTACGCCAGCCTTGAACCGCATGTGATTGCGGCGTTTCTGGGGGTTGTTATTCTTTGCTCAATCCCACTACGGCATTGGGCTAAATCGCGGCATATAGAAACCTCACCTTTGGTGCTGAGTTGTGTTGGCGCCTTGTTCGGATTCCTGTGCGGTTCAGCGGTTGGGCCGGGCATGATTTTGATCCCTTTCATGCTTGGCTATGGGCTGACCCCGGTCAATTTTGTCGCGACCTTGGCAGTCATTGCCACCTTTACCAACATCGCCCGCGTGGTCAGCTATGGCAGTCTTGGACTGATCACCTATGATCTGTTGATCATCGGCTTGCTGGCCGGGGTGGCGACCATCCCGGGCAATATGCTGGGGCGCTTTATCCTGACCCGGATAAAAACCAAGTCACACGGTCTCTGGGTCGATATTCTGACCTTTGGTGGTGGGCTGAATTTCTTGTGGAAATCACTCGACTAGCCTGCTTTATGCCCCTGCTTTACGCTACCGTGTAGCGGGCCATCTTGTCAGGGTCCAGCGTAATCCCAAGCCCGGCAACCGCCGGCACCTGGTAAGAGCCGGTTGAAATATCCAGCCGCGTCGTCGCCACCGTATCGGTTACTTTTAGCGGGCCAACACATTCCAATCCGGGCATGATATTGGCAAAAGCCGCCCCGACCATAATTTCGGTCATCGTACTCATATCCAACCCAAAACCATGCCCCATAACCACCTTCAGTCCAGCCGCGTCAGCGGTCGCAATCATCCGGGCCGCCGGCATCAAACCACCAGCCTGCGCAACACCGAATTTGACATAGTCGGCACAGTCCGCCTGGATCACCCGCAACAGGCTTGCATGGTCACTGATCGATTCATCCGCCATAATCGCAATGCCGCCCTGGCGCCGGATGGTGGCGAGGCCATCAAGGTCGTCGCGCGGCACCGGCTGTTCAAACAGCTGCAAATCAGCGCGTTTTACCGCATCACACAACCGTAACGCATCCTCGACCCGATATTGTTCATTCGCATCAATCCGCAAGCCAACCGTACTGCCAACCGCATCGCGGACCGCCAACACCCGGTCAATATCAGCCGCAAGGTCGCTGCCGACTTTGATTTTCATCGATTTGAATCCAGCCTTTACCCAGCCGCGCGCCTCGGCGGCGGCCTCATCAGCCGGTAATTCGCCAACCCATCCGTTAAAATCAACCTGCGGCGTGACCACGCCACCAAGATAATCGCCAAGCGACAGACCAAGATGCCGGCATGTTAGATCAATGGCGGCAATTTCAACCGCCGCGCGCGCCCCAAGCTGGCTGTCAGGCACCTGACCCATCAGGCCAGAAATCGCATTGATCTGCGAGGCTGGCATACCGATCAGCACTGGTTTCAACCGGTCAGTGATCGTCGCCAGCAAATCCTCGGCCCGGTCGGGAAAAACCGCCCGGGTTGACGGGTCAACACTACTGATCCCGACGCTGCCATCGGCCGCCGTCAGCCGCACCACAACCCCCTTGGTCACATTTTTCGATTTGCCACCACTGGTGAAGACGCCGATCAGCGGCATCGCGACAACAAACGCCTCTAGGTTGGTGATTTTTACCGCGGCAAGATCCATAACGACCCTCTTAATAGTATGTTCCATTTATAGTTTTATCGGTCTCGTTAGCGGCCGGTTCACGCTTTACGAATATAGATCGGGCTGCTCCAGGCCTGATGCCCGTCTTCCTGCGTCACCCGCACATAAAGCCGCCGTTCAGTCGCCGCCGGCAGGCTGACCGTTTCCTGACCTGTCAGCGCATAATCATGCAAGGTTGCTGGCAATCTGTGAAGATGAAGCCGGATATCCATGCCGCCACAATCAACGGTGATACCGGTTTCATCGATGGCGCCAAGTGATGTCGTCACCGAGTCAAAATTGGTATTGATGTCGACCGACCCGTCCCACGCCGCCGCATCCAACCAGAAATCAACCGATGACGCACCGCCGGTTGTCACTGTTTTCCACACCGCATGCCGGTCATCGACAAGGTGGGGTTGACGGTTTGGATTCCAAAAATTGATCGGCTTGATCCGGTCTATTTTGCCATGATCAAACGCTGCTTTTACATCCCATTTTACCAGCCTGCCGCGGCCGCGATAATGCTGTCCGGCACAGGTGACACGCAACCGGTCGCCGGTGCTTTGCCCCCCCGATGGCCGGATGGTGCGCACAAGATCAAGCCCATCAAAAATATCAAGCCGTTCAATCGGGGCCGTGCCGATCACCTCGAAATCGAGTGTCACCGCGGCTTGGTCGCTCGTGGTAATTTCGCCAATGGCCCAGCGTTTGTCACCATCGGTGGCACTGACATCCATAAAGATGCGCGCCCCAGTCGTTGCGTAATGCCGCCGATTGCGAAAGGCCGGGAAAAAATGGTCACGGTCGAGTTGTGGCAACAGATGACAGGTTAAACCGCCATAAGATCCAAATTGGCTATCGCCCGGATATTCGGCACCCGGCCGGCCTTTATGGCCGTCACTGGATGCCACAATCCCGACCCGGTAGTTTGACTCAAACGCGTCAGCCAGAATCCATTCAAACGTACCCCATGACGAATGCACCTCGACCGACGGTTCCAACCGCGCATCATGGGCATATTTGATATCAGCGTAGCGCCCGCCAACATGCGCCACGACAATCGCGTCTTCTTCCTGCAATTTGGCAATGAGTTCCGGCGTCGAATGGACGTCCGTTTCCGGCAGGGTCCGATCGGCAACCAGGGCCCGACTTGACCGGTAAATAGGCCGCCCTTCGGTGCGGTACCAGACATTATGATCCCCGCCAAGGCCGGTATTGCCAGACCATTCATATCCGGGGATGGTCATAAACCGGCCATCCTCGTTATAGGCCGCGGTCAGTTCATTCAAATGCGCCCAGAAATCATCGGTAATCTGGAAGTCATTGCCCTGATGACCAGCAATATCCAAAAACGCCTTGTTGCGCGCAAAGTCGAAATATTCGCGGGCGGTACCAACGCCGATCGTCTCGCCACTTTGGGCGTGCATATCGCTCCAAAAATGGGCGACCGGCGCATCGCGAATAACCAGCGGATTAGCGGTGGCAAGCCAATTGCCTGCATCATCAAAAAGCTGTAGATCGACAACGCACGGCTCTGCCACCGACAGATTTTCGATGACCGCGCCAAAACTACCGGGTTCAAATGACACGGTGTCAGGCAAATTGGTGATGGTTGCATTGCTGCGTACATGCACCGGCCCCTCTAGCAAGTTTGACGGGTTGCCCCATTTATCATCGCCTTTAATCGACAGGCGGAAGGTCTCGTTTGGCCGGCGCAACGTTGGCAGCACCGCCTTCCACTGTGCCGGCACATCCGGCACCATCGCGATGGTGGGATTATCGGCCGGTGGCAAGGCAATAAAATCCTGCGTTGCAAACGGATCAACCGTGATCTGAAAAGTGAAGGCTGACTCGCAAAAGGTCTGCAACAACCAGCCCGGCGATCCACCTGATTGATCGCCAAAGGTAATGACAATCTGATCGCCCGCGCGCAAGAACCGCAAGCAGCGGATATAGAGGCTTTTATTCCACGGGCGGATATTGCGCCGCATGTCCCACGACACATCAAGCACCGCACCATTGGATGCGGTCACCGTGGTATAGCCGGGGGCGGCCGGGTCATCAAACTGGATCGGTGACCCATCAAAATGACCCCGAAAGCCGATCCGCAAGCCGCCCTGATCATCAATACCAAATTTGCCAGCTGTATAGGTCAGGGTGAAGGTCTGATAATGGCCAACCCGGAACTGACCGGTTGGCGACAAGCTGGCCGACCCCATCAGGTCAGTGCGGTAATCATTATACGGCATGTCGGTTACTCTTTAATAGAAAGGCGTGATCAAAAAACAAGTGGCACACGCGGCAGATGCGCGACGCTAGGCAGGTTTTATCATGCGCAAAATCATGACCGCCGGCAATGGTCTGATCAAAAGAAAACGCCATAGCAATACATAGATTGCTATGGCGGTAGATAGGGTACCTATCGGGCACGACTAACGGGCGGGCATGGCCGCCCAGCGCGCCTTTACGAGGTTTTGGCTTTACGCGCCCGCATCGTCGAAATGGCGCGGAAGATCACCACAGCGGCCCCGATCATCAAGAAGATCGGTGCGTAGGAGAATTTGCCCATATATTCAAACTTCATGAACACCATCAGCCCGCTTTGTGAAATGATCATTGACTGGCGGAAGGCTTCTTCCATGCTCGATGTCAGAACAAAGGCGATGATAAAGGCCGCGGCCGAGAAGTTGGTCCGCCGCATCCCATAGCCTATCACCCCAAACAAAATGGCGAAACCAACATCCCAGATTGAGGCCCGCGATGAATAGCTTGCCGCCAGTGAGATCATAAAGATCAGCGGATAGAGATATTGGGTTGGCAGCAAGGCGATAGCCCGGCCAACCAAGGGCGCCGCGAAATAACCAATGATCGCATAGGCCGCAATCCCGACAAGGCCGGCGGCAAAAATGCCAAAGATAAATTCACGCGGGCTCATCATCTGTCCACTGACAAACAGCGGCGGTTCGGTGGCAAAAATCTGGGGGCCGACCTGCAAGCCATTGACCAAGAACATGCCAATCAACACCGCCGCAATGGTTGAGCCGGGGATCCCCAAGGTCAAAAGCGGGATCATCGACGGACCTGACACGGCGTTATTGGCTGATTCCGGGGCGGCGATGCCTTCAACCACACCGGTGCCCCATTTGTCTTTGTTTTTGGCTTTCCGCTTTTCCTCACCATACGCCACAAAGCA
>CAZYKI010000004.1:0-4859 GCA_964648035.1 uncultured Candidatus Puniceispirillum sp.
GGGATAATGACGTCGATATTTTGATCCGGATAGGCTGCCCATGCCTGACTTGACATGCCGGCGCCAAGCATCAAACCACCCGCGGCGGCGGCACCTGTTTTCAAAAAAGAACGACGTTCCCAATAATTACTACTCATCTTGACCTCCCATTTTTGGCGCGATCCGCGCATTCCCATTACGCTAGAAAGAAATTTCTGCCATTGTAAAGGAAAATTTGGTCAGTTTTTGCGTATAATTTTGCGATCAGCGTCGGTCAGCCCAAAGCCTGCCAGCTTCACCAAACCGGCCCTTACCAAACCGATCGGGCTCACGACCCTACAACCTATGATGCACAGGCCACATCGACCGCCTTGGCCAGCCGGTCCACCAGCATATCCATTTCTGTTTCGCTGATGATAAAAGGGGGCGCAATCAGCACATGATCACCATGCCGCCCATCGATGGTGCCTTGCGATGGATAGCAGACCAAGCCATGCGCCATCGCCGCCGCCTTGAGCGCACCGGCGATATTCAAGGCCGGATCAAAACTGGCCTTATCATGGCGGTCAGCGACCAGTTCCAGCCCCAAAAACAGCCCCCGCCCGCGCATATCACCAATATGCGGGTGCTGGCCAAACGCGGCGTCCAGCTTGGCGCGCAGCATGGTCCCTTTTGCTGAAACCGCAGCGGCAAGCCCATCATCAACCAGCCGCTGCAACACCGCCAACGCCCCCGCACAGGCTATCGGATGCCCAAGATAGGTGTGGCCATGCTGGAAAAATCCTGATCCGGCGGCAATCGTATCATGGATAAAATCTTGACATAGCATCGCCCCGATCGGCTGATAGCCGGCACCAAGACCCTTGGCGATGGTGATAATGTCGGGCACCACCGCATCGGCCGCACAGGCAAACAAAGACCCGGTCCGTCCCATACCGCACATGACCTCGTCTAAAATGAGTAGCACGCCATACTGGTCGCATATTTCACGGATGCGGCGAAAATAGCCGGGCACCGCCGGCACAGCACCGGCCGTAGCGCCAACCACCGGTTCGGCGATAAACGCCATCACCTGATCGGGGCCAAGCGCCAGAATTTCGGCTTCCAACGCATTGGCGACGCGCTGACCATAGGCGTCATCGCTTTCGGTTTCATGCTTGTCACGATAGGGATAGCACGGGGCGATCAGACTGGCCGCGGCCAGCAAAGGCTCAAATTGCTGACGCCGCCACTGGTTGCCGCCGGCGCCTAGCGCCCCAATTGTGTTGCCATGATAGCTTTGCCGCCGGGCGATAATCCGGTGCCGTTCGGGCTGGCCACGTTCGACAAAATATTGGCACGCCAACTTGATTGCCGCTTCCACCGCTTCGGACCCGCTTGAAACAAAATAAACACGGTTGACCCCGTCCGGCGCAAGATCGGCAAGCCGCGCCGCCAAGGCCTCGGCAGGTTCATTGCTGAAAAATGCGGTATGGGCAAAGGCCAGCTTGTCAGTCTGTTCACGGATCGCCTGCCGAATGGCCGGATCGGAATGTCCAAGGCAGGACACCGCCGCCCCGCCCGATGCATCGAGGTAGCGCTTGCCGTCGGCATCAACCAGAAAACAGCCGTCACCCGCCACGGCTACCGGGTAATCAGCGCGACTGTGGCGGGCGAAAATATGACGGCTTGGCATGCGGGCCTCCTGACGTTAGGGACAATGCGCGCCCGATCCTATCAGCCGCCCAATTTCGGGAAATAATCCTCGCACCCGCCTTCACGATAAACATCGGCAGTACAACAATGCAACCCGCCACCAAACGCATAGGCATCGCGAAGATCAACCTCGATCACCTCCATGCCCAGCTTGTCCATCTGTTCTGCCTGATAGACCTCGGATTTTTCGACACAAACCGTTTTCGGATCAAGCACCAGCACATTCATGCTAAGCCAGACTGACGAATAGCATAATGGCGGCGGCGTGTTATGCGCCGGCTGGGCCGCATCGACAATCTCCCAGCCATTATCGTTAAACATCTTGCGCTGTTCGTCGGGCAACCGGCGTTGCGGGTTGTTCAAAATGAGCCCCGGCCGTAACGGCGTAAAGGTGGCGTCGATGTGAATCGGATAGGGATCACCCGGAAAATTCACCGCATGAACACGATGATCGGGGAAATGCCGCCGAATCCATTCAATGCCTTTCAAATTGGTGGTGAAACCATGTTGCACAACCAAATCACGCCCAAAGCGCAACACATCGGCCGCGTCAAACAAGGGCTCTTCCTCGGTCGTTACGAAAAACTTTTCGGCGGTCCATTCCAATCGCTTTTGCACACCAATTTTTTCAGACAAATAATCATCATGATAATCGGCGTCCGTCAGGCGCGGTTTCGGTGCTGCCTCATGCCGGAAATTGGGATCTTGGTCCCAATAACGCTGCATCAACGGCCGATAACACAGATATTCAAACCAGCGGCACCGATAGGACATGGTCGCTTCCAGAATTTCACTGCCAACAGTCAACAGCACATCGCGTGGCGGCATGCAGCCAAACTGGCTTTCGGTATGAAAATCAGGCGTTGTCACCGCTTGTGAAAAATCGATTGGCGTTGGCCTGTCAACGGTAATACCCCGCTTTTCGAGCATCGCCGCAAAGCCGTCGAGCAGTTCATTGGCACGGTCGATTGTCTCTTGCGGCCGCCGCCCCCATTGCCCGCGCATGTCACTGTCTTCGGGTACTTTTGCCTCAAGCGCCGGTTCCTCGGGCGGGATATGGCAATCGTCAGCGCGGCCGACGATCACATGTTTCAACGGGTCCCATTCATTCCAGCTGTTGACGATAACAGACATTCCGGTGCTCCTCTGGTAATCACGCGTCTTGTTGCACCAAAAGGGCGGCCTGATGCAAGCGGTTTTAGCGGCGGTGGTGGCGCGATCTGGCCAAACGCCCGAAAACATGTCATGGTTACCGGGTGTGCATGGCGACCACCCCCATGACGACAGCCGAGTATTATATGCGACTGACCATCTTAACCCGCGGCCCTGATGATTTTGGCGTTGTCCTCAATCTCGAAGAACAGCACCGCACAAAACAATGGATTTACAAGGTCACGGTCAGTGATGATGACCTTGCACGATTGGCCGATAACCGTGTCGACAAAGAGAATCTGGTTGAATTTGCGATCAATTTCCTGCTTGAACGCGAATCACCCGCTGAGATCATGACCAGCTTTACGATCATGACAATCGCCGATTATTTCCCCGAATTTGTCGACACTGCCCGTCAATGGGTAGATGACAACGCCGCCTGATCAGCCGCATCGCACCCCCCGTCAATCTGGTATGAAAATTGCAAGGGTTCTCTCAAGGTCTGGCCAGGATCGCGACCACATGCCGCCATGCGACATAGCGGTCGAGGACAGTCTGGCAATGACCTCCGATGAGAACCCTCACTTGTAGTAACGGCAAGTGGGGGTTTTTCTTTAGCCAACCAGCACACCATCCGATGTGATTCACTATCCGGTTTAACCGGCGCGCTGAATTCATGGGTGACAAGCGCGGGCCAAACCCGCTAGCCTGTTATCGGGGCTAAGAGAGAGCGGTACAGAAAATAGGGGCCGCCCGCATCACCCCGTCGCTGACATCTTGCCGGAAAGGAGCCTGCCACATGCCTGAACTAGCCGATCTTTTGCTGTATGGTGGGGCGGCTCTGCTTGGCGTTGTTCTGATCAGCAAAATATTGCCGCGTGCAAAATCTGACCGGCAAAAGCGTGATTGATAGCGCGCAAATGACAGAGCCTGATTGACAGGCGCGCCACCACTGGCGCACAGTTTTGATACGGCCCAATAGGGCCAGTCTATTGGTTTGGAGAACGAAACGATGGCCACCTATGAATGCAATAAATGCGGTATGGCGGTGAATACCAGCTGCGCGAAATGCGACACGCCGCTTGTCGACGCATCGATCACCCGGGATGACGGCTCGACGGTGCAGATTGCCAAATGCCCCACCTGTGCTGGCAAAATTAAATCGCCACTATGCTGTGGCCAAGATATGGTCTGCGCGGTCTAGCGGCAATCAACTGAACAAAATCGCCAGCCCGACCAGAATCAACACCAGCCCGGTAGCCCGGTTGATCTGGCGCCGCAAACGCGCCGATTGCAACAACCGTGACACCTGATCAAGCGCCATCGCCAGCATTATATTGCCGGTGAAGGGAACCACTGCCGAAATGGCGGCAATCACCACGACATCGGCTGCCGTCAAGGTGCCGACCGGAAAAAACCCGGGCAAAATGCCCATATAAAACAAGATCGCCTTGGGATTGCCAAAGATCACCATCAAGCCGGCGACAAAACCGGCCAGACGCCCCGAACGTGTCAGCTGACGCGGGGCGCTGATCGCGTCATTTCGGGCCAGCATCAGCCCGCACCCCATCACCACGAAAACCACGACCGCAATATAGCGCAACCAGACCAAAATATCGGCATGGACCGCCAAAATCTGGCCAAGCGCCAGCAGCGCCAGAACCGGCCAAAAGACATCGCCAATCGCCACCCCGACCGCCAACGGCCACGCCCCGCGAAAGCCGTCCTTCAGACTGCGTGCCAAAATCGCCACCCAGACCGGGCCGGGGGTCAAAAACAGCAATAAAATTGCCACCGCATAAAGCCCGGCATCACCAACGCTGATTGTGATCACCGCCCATTCCTTGATGTTGGCGCCGCATCCGGGATTTGACCCGCATCGCGCGATTTCTTTTGATATTCGCGTTTGACGAATTGGTAGCCGTAAAAGGCCAGCATCGTCATCACAAAATAGGCGGCGAATTGATCAACAAGATGTTCGGTCAATGGCTGGTCCGGCGAGTCATCATGCATGGTGGCTACTTGCTGTCACT
>CAZYKI010000004.1:4959-45630 GCA_964648035.1 uncultured Candidatus Puniceispirillum sp.
GCCGGCGGCTTCATTTTCGGCGCGATGACGTTTGTCGTGCCACGCTATTTTGAAATATCCATGACCAACCTGTCGACATCGGTGGCGGTGACAGGCCTTTTGGCCTCGGTGGTCTATGCGGTTGCGTCATTTTCACAAATGGCGGTCGGCTGGTTGATTGATCGCCATTCACCGAAACTGGTGCTGTTGGCGATGGCGCTGGGGCAGGTTTTATTCATTTATCTGGCGTCACAATTCAGCGATCTTGCTTTGTTTTTTGCGATGCTATTGGCGATGAGCTTTGTCTTTGGACAAATCCCGATCACCGATACGATCTTGTCGCGCTATGTCCCGGATGTCTGGCGTGGCCGCGTTATGAGCGTAAAATTCATGCTGAACCTGACGGTGGGCGCCAGTGTTTTGCCGGTCTGTGGGGTTATCCTACAAGCCGGTTATGCGATGACCAGCCTGTTCGCGATGATGAGCGCGATTGCGGTTTTGGTAGCGCTGGCAGCGCTGGTCTTGCCGCAACAGGATGACGCACATCGCCTTGATCATGCGCCTGCCGAATAGGGCGTCTGCCAAATAGGGTTCATCAGGTTTCGGCGAATTGAACCTTGGCCTCACGGCGGAGTACCTTGCCAACCGCGCTACGCGGCAACGCATCAGTGATATGGATCCGTTTTGGTGCCTTGACCCCGTCAAGCCGCGATTTAACAAAGGCGATCAGCGCCGCTTCATCGGCATCGGCACCAGCCGTCAGCTCGACAGCGGCATGTACCGCTTCACCCCATTTATCGTCCGGCAGGCCAAAAACAACACATTCCGTCACATCGGGATGCTGGCCAAGCACCGCCTCGACATCATTCGGATACACATTAAACCCGCCGGTGACGACAACATCGCGGATGCGGTCCTTGATAAAGATAAAACCGCGCGCATCGATATAGCCGACATCACCAGTATGAAGCCACCCGTCGATAATTGTTTCGGCGGTTTTGTCCGGCATTTTGTAATAGCCCTTCATCACAAGATCACCGGCCAATACCAGTTCGCCCTCTTCACCGGGCGGCAAGAGCGCACCATCCGCATTCATAATGGCCGCCTTGGTCAGGCAGGTGGCACGCCCGGTCGAGGCATGATTTTGCGGGTCAAGCCAGTCAGTCGCCCGCATGCAGGTGGCGATCTGTGGCACCTCGGTCTGCCCAAAACAGGTTTCCATCGCATTGTTGAAAATGGGCATCGCACGGGCCACCACATCAGGGCGGATGCTGGCCCCGCCAATGATGAAATGGCGCAACGATGACAGATCAACGCGATCGATCAATGCCTCTTCAAGCATCATATAGACCACTGTCGGAGGAATGAACATGGTGGTTGCCCGCAGGTCGGCAATGGCTTGCAAGATCGTCGCCGGACTGGTCTTGCCCATGAAAAGCTGGGTGCCGCCAGCCGCAAAAATTGGCAGAATAATCGTATTCGCACCATGCGTCATCGGCGCCGCCAAAAGATGCCGGTCAGTCTGGTCAAATCCGAATGACGCCAGCATCGAGGCGATACAGCTATTGAACACCCGATAAGTTTGCATCACCCCTTTGGGCATGCCGGATGACCCGCCGGTAAATTTGATCGCCTGCAAATCATCCGCTTTGGCCGGATGCCGCACTGGTACAGCCCCATTATGGGCGGCAACCAGATCGGCCATTTGGCTGTTGGCACGGCTGGCGTCACCATCCGGCTTGCCACGCATCAGATGCGCCGATGTGGGGCCGAATTTTTCACTGCACGCCCCGTCAAATATAATCACGCTTGGCTGCGTCAGATCGATGATCCGGTCAAGTTCATCACGGCCGTTACGCGGGTTCAATGGCACCCAGGTTTTGCCAGCCGCATAGGTGGCAAGCCACCCCAGCAAATGCTGAACATTGTTATAGGCACAAATACCAACCCGGCTTTGCGGGGCGGGGTCAATGGCTTGCAACGCCGCCGCCAGCGCATTCACCTGCACCGCCAGATCGTGATAGCTGATCTGGCAATGACCGGCCTCATCGAGGATTTCGACCGCTACACGGTCCGGCCATCGGGCCGCCGACCGGAAAAAATTATCAACAGGCATCATAAATTGGGACACGGGACCAAACCTTTAGCAGTGCAGGGATCACCAGCTTACCAGCCGCGGCGAATTATCCAAGACTGATATATAGCCCCAATCCGCCAAGCACGATCAAAAATAGCCGCCGAAACAGATCTTCAGATACATGCCGGCGTAAAATCTGCCCGCCATACATGCCAGCCAAGGCGGGCAGCAGCGCAAGGCCGGACAGAGCGCCAAGGCCGGGCAGGATCAGCCCATTCCGAAACAAGGCCATGCCAAGCGACGCGGTTGATGCGGCAAACAGCATGCCCATCGCCTGAACCAGCCGGTCCCGGGGAAGATTGAGCGCTTGTAAAAACATCACCCCCGGCACAAACAAGGTTCCGGTCAATCCGGTCAAAAGCCCGTTGATCCCCCCACAGGCAATCCCGATCAGCCGCTCGCGATGGGGAGCAATATGCGGTACCCGGCCAACCAGCCCACTCACCGCATAAAGCAGTAACAGCACGCCAAGGCAGCGTTCAAGAAACGCCACATCGATCTGTGTGAACAAGGCACCACCAACATGCACCATAAGGATTGCCGCCAGCAAAAACGGCCATAGCCGCCAAACCAGCTGCCGAAACCCACCACCGGCGAGCGCCTGCCAAATATTCGTGCATAACGATGGCATGATCAACAGCACCATCGCGGTGGGCAAGTCAACAAACAAGCTGAGAATGCCCAAGCTGACCGTCGGTAGCCCCAGCCCAACCACGCCCTTGACCAGTCCGGCAAGGGCAAAACTGACCATCACTATTGTTACCAATGCCGGATCTGTCATACCTGTTTTCCATGACATGTGACGGTGCAGCTTGGCAACCGGCAGCGTGTTTGGCAAGCCCGCCAGCGTCAGACAGTGGCCATCAAGATGGATTGAACCGGATCACAGTGCGTCGATTTTTAGCCCATGCCGCCTCGGTATTGCCGCGATCGGCCGGACGTTCCTTGCCGTAGGAAATGATCCGGATACGCGCTTTGGCAACACCAAGCCTGACCAGCGCCGCCTTTACCGCGGCGGCCCGCTTTTCGCCAAGCGCAAGATTATAATCGCGGGTGCCGCGTTCGTCACAATGCCCCTCGACAAGAATGGTGCTGGTCTTGTCAGTTTTCAAAGAATCCGCGACAAAAACCAATCCGGCCAAGGCGGCCTTGTCCAAGACAGCGCTATCATACGCAAAATATGACCGATGGCCGGCCGCCGGATTCGCCGGCGCAGGCGCGGCAACCGGCGCCACCGAGGCTGACGAAGCCACTGGGGCCGACGATGCGGCGGGCACCGGCTCAGCTTGGGCAGGGGGGGTGTCAACCACCTCAGGGCCTGGCGGCGGTAGCGGCGCGGCCGGACAACTAGCCGCGGCCGGGGCCGGGCAGACCGAGCTGTCTTCAAACACGACAACACTACAGCCCGCCAGCCATAAGCCCAAACAACCTAGTCCAATGGCACGACAAATGCTCATACGGGTTTTGTCCATAGTCTGTTTTACCACGATGCGCGGTTTTCTTGCTTTGCCTGTAACGACAGGGATCGACAGATTGTGAGCGCTGGCACCAATTTCCAACCTGTATATCCGGCTTTATCGCGTGCCGCCGCTATCCGAGGCGGTTTCTTGTTGTGACCATTTGGACATGCCGATATCGTCAAGGCTGTTACCTATCCAGCAACGAGGCGGAGCCATCGACCATGAATCTCTTTTCAAAACTGCAACAGCGTGCGCACCAAGACAAGCCGATCCGGGTTGGCATGATTGGGGCAGGTAAATTCGGCACGATGTTTCTGGCCCAAGCCGCCCGCCTTCCCGGCGTCCATGTTGTCGGGATTGCCGATTTACGGCCGGCCAATGCCGCCTCAAACCTGGCGCTTGTCGGCTGGCCGGCGGACCGGTATAGCGCGTCATCACTGGATCATGCCGCAACAAGTGGCACCACCTTTATTGGTGACGACTGGCAGGCCGTGGTATCGCATCCGGCAATCGATATTATTGTCGAATGCACCGGCGATCCGGTCGCCGCGGTAGCACATGCGGTCGCCGCTTTTGGCGAGGGCAAACATGTGATCAACGCCACCGTCGAGGCTGACGCCTTTTGTGGCCCGGCGCTGGCCGCCGCAGCGCGCGATGCCGGGGTAATCTATTCGATGGCCTATGGCGACCAACCGGCGCTGACCTGTGAACTTGTCGACTGGGCTCGGACCTGTGGATTTACCGTGGTTGCCGCCGGCCGCGGCCATAAATGGCTTCCTGAATATCGGTTTTCGACGCCCGAAACGATCTGGGACTATTGGGGCCTAACCGCCGCGCAGGCAGCGCGGGGCCGGCTGAACCCCAAAATGTTCAACTCATTCCTTGACGGATCAAAGCCGGCCATCGAGTCAGCGGCGATTGCCAATGCTACCGGGCTTGGCGTGCCAGAACATGGGCTTGCCTTTCCATCCGGCGGGGTTGATGACATTCCCAATTTGATGCGCCCCAAAAGCGAGGGGGGCATTCTTGAGAAGACCGGTCTTGTCGAGGTGGTCTCATGCCTGACCAGCGACGGCGCCCAAATCGCCAATGACATCCGCAAAGGGGTGTGGGTCGCGATCGAAGCTGACACCGATTATATCCGCAATTGTTTTGAGGAATATAAGGTCGTGACCGATAGCAGCGGCCGCTATATGAGCCTTTATAAAAAATGGCATCTTATCGGCCTTGAATTGGGCATGTCCGTGGCCTCGGTCGGGATCCGTGGCGAGGCGACCGGCGCTGCCATTTGTTTCAACGCCGATGTTCCGGCGATTGCCAAAGCTGATCTTGGCCAAGGCACGATGCTTGATGGCGAAGGCGGTTTTACAATTTATGGGGGGGTCCGGCCAGCCGCCCTGTCGGTCGCCAATAATTACCTGCCGCTGGGGCTTGCCAATCATGTTGAATTGCTTCGACCCGTCAAAAAAGACCAGCCGATCCGGCTGGATGATGTCAAGCTGGACACAACGTCAGCGGCGTATAAATTACGCCAAGCAACGGTTGCGATGCTGACCAAGGCGGCATAAAGCCAAGAGCGGTTTGCGCCCTTGCCCCGCCACGGCAAGACCGCTACAAACGGGTGGCAAACCGTGGCCGTTACCCTGTGGCCTGACGCACCGGCCCAGCGCCACTATCGCCCGTCAACAGCCCTGACCGGCCAAACAAAAGGAACCCATTATGACCATTACTCTGGATCAAGCCCGTATCATTACCGAGGCCGCTCTTGCTAAAGCCCGCGACCTCGCCTTAAAGCCGATCAGTGTCGTTGTGCTTGACCCGCGCGCTGCGCTGGTGGCGTGCCAATCGGAAAATGATGTCAGCCAAATGCGCTGGCGGATCGCGTTCGGCAAAGCCAATGCGGCCATTGCCATTGGCCTTGGGTCGCGCGCCTTGATGGCCCGGGCTGAACAACAGGCTTATTTCATTCAGGCCATGAACGGCTTGGCGGGCGGTGATTTTGTGCCGGTACCAGGCGGCGTATTGATCCGTGATGCCGATGGCAACCTGTTGGGCGCTGTCGGTATTTCCGGCGACACATCGGACAATGATGAAACGGCGGCGCTTGCTGGTATTGAAGCGGCCGGACTGGTTGGCGAAACCGGCTGATCGGCCAGCGTGACGTCCTAGTGCCGGTCGCCGGCCCTAGGCCTGAAACACATCACCATAGCTGTCGCGCAAAATATTCTTTTGGACCTTGCCCATCGTATTGCGCGGCAGCGTGTCTACCACAATCAGCTTTCGTGGCTGTTTGAACCGCGCCAGCGATGTGCCAAGATTGGCCTCAATCGCAGCCACATCGATCGACTGGCCTTTTTCAGCTACCAGAATACCAACAACGCTCTCGCCAAAATCAGGGTGCGGCGCCCCGATCACAGCGCTTTCGACAACACCCGGCTGTTCATCCAGTAACAGCTCGATCTCTTTGGGGTAGATGTTGTAGCCGCCGGAGATAATCAAATCCTTGTTGCGGCCGACAATCACAAGATAGCCTTTTTCATCAATCCGCCCTAAATCACCGGTGATAAAAAATCCGTCCTCACGCAATTCTTCGCGGGTTTTTTCCGGCATATTCCAATAGCCGACAAATACGTTCGGGCCCCGCACCTCGATCTGGCCGATCTCGCCATCGGGCAAGGTTGCGCCGGTTTCGGGGTCGGTCACTTTGATATCGACCCCGGGCAAGGCAAACCCGACCGTGCCGGCCCGCCGCTCGCCATCATACGGGTTCGAGGTATTCATATTGGTTTCGGTCATGCCATAGCGTTCAAGAATACGATGACCGGTGCGCTGTTCGAATTGAATATGGGTCTCGGCCAGCAGCGGCGCGCTGCCGGAAATAAAGAGCCGCATATGACGGGTCAGATCCGGGGTCAGGCGCGGATCATCCAAAAGCCGTGTGTAAAAGGTTGGCACGCCCATCATTGAGCTGGCCTTTGGTAACAACGCCAACACCGGATCAACCGCAAATTTTGGCAGGAAAATCATACTGGCCTTGGCCAGAAGAATAATGTTGGTTGCGACAAACAGACCATGCGTATGGAAAATTGGCAGGGCGTGAAGCAAAACATCGTCAGCGGTAAAGCGCCATTCATCAATCAGCGTTTCGGCATTTGACAGAAGGTTGCGCTGGGTCAACATCGCGCCTTTGGACCGACCGGTTGTACCAGACGTATACAGAAAGGCGGCCAAGTCATCGGCCCCACGTTCAACGGTGGCAAAGGTTTCATTGGCGGTTGCGGCGCGGTCGGCAAAACTGCCGCCACCATCGGCATTCAGTGTTTCTAAGACCGCCCCATGCTCTGCCGCCACCGCCGCCAGATCAAACCCGGCATCGGCCACCACCAGCTTGGCACCTGAATCCCCAACAAAATAGGACACCTCGGCCGGTGTGTAGGCTGTATTCAGTGGCAGAAAAATGACCCCTGACTGCACACAGGCCGCATATAGCGCCAGCGCCGCTGCTGATTTTTCCACCTGTGCGGCAAGCCGGTCACCAACCACCAGCCCAAGATCGGTGATCACATTGGCAAAGCGCGCCGTCTGCCGCAAAAATCCGTCATAGGATTGGTCGCTTCCATCAGCAAAAATCAGGAATGGCTTGGTTTCACCGGCATGGCAGCCGAACAAACGATCATAGAGCAAATTGGACATCAAAATTTTCCTGTGGAATTCGGGTAGGCGGCAGGTTAGCCGGTGGGGCTGTCAATGCCGGCCGTGCTGGCCAGTGATCGAACAGATTTATCGGCAATCACCGTATGTTGATTGGCAAAGGCTTCATGATTGTCGCCTATTTTGGTCAGGTCATAAAGATAATTTACCATGACACCGGAAGATTGCGCCATGCCTTTTGCCGAAATATCAGCCTGCGCATGAAGCGCCGCAACCGAGGCACCATTGTTCAGGTGAAACCGCGCCACCGGATCCAGCGGTTGGCCGGTGCGATGTTTGGCGTGAAGCAGATAATAGGCGGCCAACCCCGGCGCCGCATCCGGATCGGCCAGCTTGTCATCATGTCCGGCATCGCGCAGCCATGACATCAGGCCGGGTATCGGCGACAGAGTGACAAAGGTGCGAATCTGCGGTAGCTCGCGCAACAGATTCTGTACCACGGTCTTGATCAAGGAATTGCCAAATGAAATACCGGCAAGCCCGGCCTGACAATTTGAGATTGAATAGAAAGCGGCGGTGTCAGCATCGCTGGCGGCAATCGCGGTGCGGTTGTCGGCCAAGATATCCTGCACCGAGCTAGGTGTGCCACGGGTCAGCGCGACCTCGACAAAAATCAGCGGCTCATCCGGCATCGCTGGATGGAAAAAGGCAAAACAACGCCGATCGGCCGGTTGCAAACGGCGCCGTAGATCATCCCAGCTTTGGATCGCATGGACCGATTCATAAGTGATGATCTTTTCCAGAATATGCGCCGGACTCGACCAGCTGATCGGCCGCAATACAAGAAACCCGCGATTGAACCACGATATAAACAAATGCTTAAAATCAACATCAAGCCGTGCCAGTTCCGGCGCCGTCTTCAGCATCGCAATCAAATCGGCACGCATTGAAACCAGCCGCGCGGTCGCATCATGGCTTTGGTTCAGGCGGCGGATCAACTGTAATCGCGGCGGTTCGACCGCATTGATTAGCGCGGCATAATGTGCGGCTGTCGGGTCAGATTGGTAAAGTTTCAAGGCAGCCAGCGCGGCATCTGACGGCACGTCAAGCGCGGTGCCAAGATAGGAGAAAAAAGCGCGCTTTGCGGCATCATCAAGTCCGGCATACCGATCCAGAATCGACTGGGCCAGCGACATGCCGGATATCTCGCCGCGGCTTGATAGCAATCCGGCACACAGGCTTTCCAAAGGCTGGCTGTTATCGGCCGCCCGCCGGGTTAATCCCGGGGCGCGATCAAGAAGGCTAGACAGAATATCTGTGAAGAAATTCACACCCATAACAGCGCCTTTCCATGAACCGACGTGAACAGCAATCTCTGGTCCTATAGATAAGCTGTCGGCAGCATCACTTCAACCGGCGGCGTGGCACGCCCTTTGGTTATTCAGCCCAGCCTTAATGCGGCATCGCCGCCACGGCGGCCAAGGCGCTGTCGATATCGGCGATCAGATCGGCACTGTCCTCAAGGCCAACCGATATGCGGATATGGCCCGCGGTGATGTTCAGGCTAGCCCGGTCTTCATCGCTGAGATTGGCGTGGGTTGTGGTAAAAGGATGACAGGCCAATGATTTTGAATCGCCAAGATTGTTTGATATATCGATCAAGGTCAGCGCATTCAAAAAGGTGAAGGCCGCAGCCTGACCACCGGTTATTTGAAAGGCCAGCATATTGCCAAAGCCCGACATTTGGGTCTTGGCCAGCGCATGTTGCGGATGGCTTTCATGGCCGGGGTAATTGATGGACTGCACCAGCGGATGGCGGAAAAGGAAATCGGCAACCGCCGCCGCATTGCGTGTTTGCGCGTCGACCCGCAGCGGCAGCGTTTCCAGTGATTTCAACATAACCCATGCGTTGAACGCACTCATCGCCGCGCCGGTTTGCCGATAAAAAGGTAAAAACACATCCTCGACAAAAGCGGTCTTGCCAAGAACGGCACCGCCAAGAAGCCGGCCCTGCCCATCGATATGTTTGGTTGTCGAATAGATAACGATGTCCGCCCCAAGCTCTAACGGTTTTTGATATATCGGCGAGGCAAATACATTATCGACCATCACCATCGCACCGGCAGCATGCGCCAGTTCAGCCACCGCTTTAATATCAACAAGCTCAAGAACCGGGTTTGACGGGCTTTCCAGAAACACCAGCTTTGCCGGCGTTTTCAGGGCGGCCGCCCACGCTGACAGGTCACGACCATCGATCAGTTCAGTGACAACCCCCCATTTTGGCAGGATTTTTGTCAAAATAGCATGGCAGGCCCCAAACAAGGCCCGGCTGGCAACAATGCGGTCACCACTCGATAATTGACAGGCAAGCGCGCCAAACACAGCGGCCATACCGGTGCCGGTGGCCCGGCAGGCCTCAGCGCCTTCAAGCAGGGCGAGGCGCTGTTCAAACATTTTAACCGTCGGGTTGCCATACCGCGAATAGACAAAGCAATCATCTTCATCGCGAAACGCCGCCGCGGCCTGCTCGGCCGACTCATAGACAAAACCGGACGTCATATAGAGCGCCTCAGACGTCTCGTTATGCGGCGAGCGCAGCTGTGCGCCACGCACCAATTTGGTCGCGATGTTATAGTCCTTTTCGGTCATGACAGGTCATCCTTGGCTGTATCTGATGATGGCAGAACTATCGCCTGACCAACGATCCGCACACCATTATCGACGACCATTACCGGACTGCCATAAAGCACATAGCCCTCGGCAAGCGCATCCGATACGCGTTGGCAAAATGCCGCATCGTCTGGCCCGCTTAAAAAGCGATAGGATTTTTTCATCATCTCACCCCAAAGGATCGCCACAGTAGATGGCAAGCTCGGGTTACAGCTTTAGCGACAACCGGCAAACAGGTCAATCACGAGGCGCATGTTTGCTTAAAATACGCTGCAAGGTCCGCCGGTGCATCCGAAGGCGCCGCGCGGTTTCCGATACATTGCGCCCGCATTGCTCATAGACACGTTGAATATGTTCCCACCGCACACGGTCAGCACTCATCGGGTCTTGCGGCGGCGGCGGCATGTCATTGCCGGTTTGCAACAGGGCGGCGCTGATCTGGTCAGGGTCGGCCGGTTTTGGAAGATAATCAACCGCGCCAGCTTTGACCGCGGCCACGGCGGTGGCAATATTGCCAAAGCCGGTCAGCATCACAATGCGGCAGTCTGGACGCTTGCGACGAAGTTCGGGCACCAGCGCGAGGCCGGTTCCATCCTCGAGTTTCATATCGAGGATCGCATAGGCCGGCGCCGCTTTCCGCAACAAGTCGGTGCCTTCTTGAACCGATCCGGCATCAACAACGTCAAACCCCCGCACTTCCATCGCCCGGCGCAGGCGACCACGCAGCGGCGCATCATCATCAAGGATCAGCAAGGATTTTTCAGTCACGGTTTGTCCTGTTACGGCTGATTAGCAGAGTCTTTATTACCTTTTTTCAATCTAACACTGGTCAAGCGGCAAGGCCAAGTCTGTCGCCTATTATCTTACCGGCGACCACGCTGCCAAACTATATTATCCCAGTGCCGCGCGCGGCACGGTTATTACAATCGTAGCACCGGCCTGCTGGCTGTTGCCAAACTTCACCACACCGCCCATCGAATGGATCAACGACTTGGCAATAAACAGACCAAGGCCGCGATGCCCGCCCTCGCCAGCCCGCGCACTGTTCCACGGCTGACCGGCGCGCGCCAGAACGGATGCGGTAAACCCCGGCCCATCATCTGTTATGGAGATATGGATATGATCGCCGGTCCATTCAATATGGACATCAACCGCCGATCGGGAAAACTGCATTGCATTTTGCAACAGGTTTTCCAATGCATGGAGCAATTCTGGGCGCGGCACCACCAATGGCAGGGCACCGGCGCTATCCATATGGGTGATGCTAAAGCGTGTTTCGTCCTGTTTCAGGCGTTGGAAAATCACCTCATCGACAAGCCGGTCAATCGGCAATGGGGGTTCTTCGGCGATGGCGCGGCGACCTTGAACGACATCCAATTCACCAAGGATCACCCGGCACCGTTCAATTTCGGCACGCAACAGCTGGATATCGTCATAAATCGGATCATCCGGCGAGATATCACGCGCCAGTTCATGCCCGATCACGGTGATCGTGTTGAGGGGTGAGCCAAGCTTGTGCGCTGCCGCCGTTGCCAAGGTCCCAAGGGCGCGCGTTTGCTGTTCCTCGACAAGTGCCAAATTGGCATCGGCAAGCGCGCCGGACAAATGCCGCGCACTTGACGCCACCCACCAGACATAGCCCCCAAGAAAACAGCTGGTCAGCACCAAGGCCAGCCACAGGCCAGCCCGATAATCTGCCGGAACCGCAAAATCAGCCTGCCAATCAAGCGGTAGATTGAACAGCAATAAAAAACTGACCGACGCGGCCACCAACCCGATTAACACCAGCGTTGATTGACGGCGCAACACCGCCGCTGACACCACGACCGGGGCCAGAATCATCACCGAAAACGGGTTCAAAAGCCCGCCTGTCAGATAGAGCAGCGCGGCAAGCTGGACCACATCAAATCCCAGCACCATAAGATTATATTGATCACTTGGTTGATGGCGTTGGGCCTGACGTATCAACCAAAGATTAAGCAGGACCGACAGGCTGACAACAAACAAGGCCGGAACCAGCGGCAATGGCAGTCCCAAAACAAGTTCGGTGAATAGCAAAGCAGCGGTTTGACCGACCACCGCTACCCAGCGGATCGTGAACAGAATCCGGGCATCGATCGTGCCGGCTAATGCCCGGTCACTATCCTGTTTTAGCTTGACCATAACAGCCGGCAGGGCCGGTTGGCACCAGCCACCACCCGACAATCAGACATCAAGATTGGCCACCCGAAGCGCATTTTCCTGAATAAAGTTCCGGCGTTCTTCAACCGCCTCACCCATCAGCGTTGAAAAGGCGTTGTCGGCATCATCTTCCTGATCGATGGTGACCTGCAACAAAATACGCTGTTCAGGGTCAAGTGTGGTTTCCCATAGCTGACTTGGATTCATCTCACCAAGGCCTTTATAGCGTGAAATCTGGGCGCCTTTACGCCCTGTCTGAAACACCAGCTGGGCCAATTCACTTGGCCCGCCAAGCTGCACATTGTTGCTGCCGGTGCGCAATTCTGCTGGCCGGCCATAGATTTTTTGCAGATGTTCAGCTTCGTCATCAAGACGCCGCGCCTCGCCCGTGCCAACAATACGCGCATCGATCTGATACCGCTCGCTAATGCCGCGAAGGCGGCGCTGAACCACGATGGCCGGACCGGTTTCGCTGGTCTCGATGCTGCCTGTCCAGCCTTTTTCCAGCGGGGCGGCGCGCGCTTCAAGCCGTTTGGCAAGATAGGCGGCCGCTTCGGCATTATCCAGCATCGACCGGTTCAACAAGCCGGCAATCGCCGCCTGCTCGATCACTTCGCGATTGCCAAGCTGGCGTCCAACGGTTTCGACAATCCGGCTGATCGCCACCGCACGGCCAACCAGCTCGGTCAGCTCTGGGCCAGCTATCTGGGCACCGTCGGCGCTGGTCAGAACCGCGTCTTTCAGACCACTTTCCATCAGATAGGTGTCAAGATCGCGCTGGTCTTTCAAATAGACCTCGGACTGGCCGCGTTTTGCACGAAACAGCGGCGGCTGGGCGATATAAAGATACCCTTTTTCAATCAACGGCCGCATGTGACGGAAAAAGAATGTCAACAGCAATGTGCGGATATGGCTGCCATCGACATCGGCATCCGTCATGATGATAACTTTATGATACCTTATTTTATCAACATCCATATCGGCATTGCCGACACCTGCGCCAATCGCGGTAATCAACGTGCCGATTTCGGCCGATGACAGCATTTTATCAAGGCGGGCGCGCTCGACGTTCAAAATCTTGCCGCGCAATGGCAAAATCGCCTGATTGGCACGATCACGCCCCTGCTTTGCCGACCCGCCGGCCGAATCACCCTCGACAAGAAACATTTCCGATTTGGCTGGATCGCGCTCCTGACAGTCGGCCAGCTTGCCGGGCAGACTGGCAATATCCATCACCCCTTTACGGCGGGTCAGGTCGCGGGCCTTGCGGGCGGCCTCACGGGCGGCGGCAGCTTCATAGGCTTTGGAGACAATGCGCTTGGCCTCGGTTGGGTGTTCCTCAAACCATTGGCTTAGACAGTCAGCCACCGCATTTTCGACAACCGGCCGCACCTCGGACGAGACAAGCTTGTCCTTGGTCTGGGATGAAAATTTTGGATCCGGTACTTTCACCGAGACAATTGCGGTCAGACCTTCCCGCGAATCCTCGCCGGTCAACGCCACTTTTTCCTTTTTGGCGATACCGCTTTCCTGGGCATAATTATTGACAATACGGGTCATTGCCCCGCGAAATCCGGCCAGATGCGCCCCGCCATCGCGTTGCGGGATATTGTTGGTGAAACACAGCGTGTTTTCATGGAATGAGTCGGTCCAAGCCAGCGCCAATTCAACCGTAATATCGTCACGTTCAGTGGCAGCGGTAATGGTTGGATGGATCGGGTTACGCGACCGGTTCAAATAATCGACAAAGGCGCTAAGGCCACCATCAAAGTGAAACTCCGAGACGACCGGATCACTACCGCGCTCGTCGCTCAGTCGGATACGCACCCCGCTGTTCAGGAATGCCAGCTCGCGGAGCCGATGCTCAAGCGTGGTAAAATCAAAATCGATATGCGAAAAAATCTCCAATGACGGCATAAAGGTAACATGCGTACCGCTCTGCCCCGCCGCATCGCCAACCACTTTAAGCGGGGCCACCGAATCACCCATTTTGAAGGCAATCTGATGCTTTTTGCCATCGCGGAAAATGACCAGTTCAAGCCATTCAGACAGGGCATTGACCACCGATACGCCAACACCATGCAAACCGCCGGACACCTTGTAGGAATTGCTGTCAAACTTGCCGCCAGCATGAAGCTGGGTCATGATCACCTCGGCCGCCGACACGCCTTCTTCAGCATGCATATCAACCGGAATACCGCGGCCATTGTCGGTCACCGTGACCGACCCGTCAGCATTCAGCTTGACCTCGACAATATCGCAATGGCCCGCCAGCGCCTCGTCGATGGCATTGTCGACAACTTCATAGACCATATGATGCAGCCCCGACCCATCATCGGTATCGCCGATATACATGCCAGGGCGTTTACGCACCGCGTCAAGCCCGCGCAACACCTTGATTGAATCGGCGCCATAGTCATTTTCCGGAAGATCGGTTTCAATATCGGTCATCACACTACCTCGATTATCGGCGCTTGTCCTGCCGTCGGAGCCGGCTTTAGTCTGACAAATTGGGCGTCAGTCGCCAGCGAAGAAAATTGTGCGTCATCGGTGCCGCTATACCAGCACTGCCCCCCAAGACACTGCACCGCGTCAAGCAACGCATCGCGCCGCTGGTGGTCAAGATGTGCCGCGACATCATCGAACAGCATCACCGGCACCCGCCCAAGCCGTTTATCCTGCAACCGCGCATGCGCCAGAATCACCGCAATCAACATGGCTTTTTGCTGGCCTGTTGAACAATGGCTTGCCATCGCGCCGCTGGCCAAATGCTGGGCTTGAAACTCGCTGCTATGCGGCCCCGGCATGGTCGCATCACCGGCCAGTCGCGCGGTTTTGGCCGCGATCATAATGCGGTCTTCAACATCCAAGGCCGGCATGTCAGCAAGCCAACTTTCGGTCTCGCCTGTTAGCTGTAGCGCCACACCGGGAAATCCGAACCAGCCCGTGGCCGCCTCGTCATTCAACGCCCGGATCAACGACTGCCGTGCGGCCGTCACCGCCACCGCGGTTTCGGCCAACACCGATTCAAGCGCGCTGTACCAGGCCGAATCACCGCCCCCCTCAGCCAACAGATGCGCCCGTTGACGAAGGGCTTTTTCATAACGCGACAAACGCCCGATATGGGCCGGATCAAAGGCAATTACCAAGCGGTCCAAAAACCGGCGACGCGCGGCCGGACTATCAAGAAATATGCCGTCCATTTGCGGGGTCAGCCAAGATACGGCGATCCGGTTCCCCATGTCGGCCTGTGACACGGTTTGGCCTTCAAGGCGCATAACCCGGTTACCGGTGGTGCTGTCAGACGGCACGCCGGTCCCAATATCGATGGCCCCATCCGGCGTTTCGAGCCGTGCCGCCACCGCCCAGTCAGCCCGGCGTGCGCCTTGCCCCAGATCGGCCGTCGCCGCAAACGGCAGCTGTTCGCCCCGCGCGCGCCGCATCCCACGGCCGGGGGCAAGCATGGATATGGCTTCCAGCAAATTTGTTTTGCCAGCGCCATTGTCGCCAAGAACCACAATTTGCCCAGCGCCAATCCGCAAATCCGCCGCCGGGTAATTGCGAAAATGATCAAGCCGCACTCTGGACAGCCAGATACGCTTTGCCGCGGCATTATTCACCGTCAAGGCAATTTTTGGCTGTTTCTGCGGCGACAATCCGGTCAATAGCTACTCACACACGCATCGGCATCAAAACAAACAAATTCGCCTCGTCACCGGGGGCGCGCACCAGGCTTGGCGCCCCTTGGTCAGCCAGCGCAAATTCGACAAGATCGCTGTTGACCTGCCCGGCAATATCGAGAAGGTAGCGCGCGTTAAAGCCGATCTCCATGTCCGGACCGTCATAGCTGACTTCCAGCTCCTCGGTCGCGCTCGAAGCATCGGTGTTGCTCGCCGACAGGGTCAGACTGCCAGCGGACAGGCCCATCTTAACCGACCGGGATTTTTCCGAGGCGATCGTCGATACCCGATCAACCGCTGCCGAAAAGGCGCCGACATCAACCTGCATAATACGATCATTGCCAACCGGAATAACCCGGGTGTAATCGGGAAATGTTCCATCGATCAATTTGCTGGTCAACCGCACCGCACCAAAACTGAATTCAACGCGGGTTTCAGACAGGCCAATTCCGACATCACCATCAAAATCATCAAGCAGCTTACGCAGTTCGCCGACCACCTTCCGCGGCAAAATTACCGCCGGCATTTGCGCCGCGCCGGCCGGCAATGATTGCCGTGTTAGCGCCAGACGATGCCCATCGGTTGCCACCGCGCACAAATCGCCAGCATCGCCTTTATGCAAATAAATACCGTTCAGATAATATCTGGTTTCCTCGGTCGAAATTGCAAAACGGGTGGCATCGATCAAATCACGGATGTCGGCCGCCATCAGCGAAAAGCCAACCGGCAACTCACTGCTGCTGATTGCCGGAAAATCCTCTACCGGCAGGGTTGGCAGGCGAAAACTTGACCGGCCGGCACTAACCATGGCCTGACCGTCACTGACCGCAATTTCAACTTCAGCCCCATCAGGCAGTTTGCGCGCAATGTCATAGAGAAGATGCGCCGACATGGTGGCGGTACCGGGCGTCACCACCGAACAACCAACCTTGGTGGCAATATCCATATCCATATCGGTGGCCGTTAACGACAATTCGCCAGCATCGGCCCGCAACACCACATTTGCCAAAATGGGAATAGTATTGCGGCGCTCGACAACGGATTGCACATGCCCAAGGGGCCGCAACAGGCTCATACGATCAATTGTCAGTTTCATCAGCTTTCTCTTCTTTTATAACCGGTTATACCAGAATTCGGGGCACTATCGACCAATCACCAGCATCGCATCACTGGCAATCCACAAAATATAGCATGGGAATATAAAACTGGCAGCAAAATATTGAATTTCTGCCGATTCGCACCAGCTGGCGGCAGGGGCCTCTTACGCCCGGTCAAAATGCTGGTATCAACTGCCGATCAGCGATTTTAGAAGCGTCAGATCTTCATTTATTCGGGCATCATTATTGGCCAGATTTTCAATCGTTTTGACCGCATGCATCACCGTTGTGTGATCACGCCCCCCAAATTGCCGCCCAATATCAGGATAAGACAACGAGGTCAGGTTCTTGGCCAGATACATCGCGATCTGCCGTGGCCGGGCGATATCACGCGACCGGCGGGCCGAGAACATTTCCGACAGGCGAACCCCATAATGCGCCGCTACCTGCTTTTGAATCGCATCGACACTGACCTGACGGCTGCTGGCCCGCAACAGATCGGCTAGCAACTCGGCGGTGCTGTCAATCGTGATCGCACGGCCGACAAGCATCGCATGCGCTAAAATACGGTTCAGCGCGCCTTCAAGTTCACGCACATTGCTGACGATGCGATGCGCCATAAATTCGAGAACCTTATCCGGAATATCGACCGGGGCTTTTTCCGCCTTGGACTGCAAGATGCCCAAACGCAATTCATAATCAGCCGGATGGATATCGGCCACCATGCCCCAGCCAAGCCGCGAGCGAAGACGCTCTTCCATGCCTTCAAGGTCGGTCGGCGACTTGTCGGCAGAAATAATCACCTGCCGCCCATCCTCGACCAACGCATTAAAGGTATGGAAAAACTCTTCTTGGGTTGAATCTTTGCCGCTGATGAATTGGACATCGTCAATCATCAGCACATCGACCGAGCGAAACTGTTCCTTGAATGACATGGTGTCACGGAACCGCAAGGCACGCACAAACCGATACATGAATTTTTCGGCCGACAGATACATCACCTTGCGTGACGGATTTTGTGCGCGAATATGCCAGGCGATCGCATGCATCAAATGGGTTTTGCCAAGACCAACACCGCCATAAAGAAACAGCGGATTGAACGCGACATGGGTGCTCTCGGCGGCGCGGCGCGCCACAGCAAATGCCAGCTCGTTGGGTTTGCCAACCACAAAATTGGCAAATGTATAGCGCGGATCGAGCCCGGCCGTCGCCTCGTCTTTCGGGTCACGCGGTGTGGCCATCGATGGGGCGGCCGATGCGGGGCTGGTCGCCGCCTGACCACTTAGGCGGCGCGGCGCGTTCGTTGGACGGCCAACAACGCTGGCAAGCCGCACTTCTATATGCCGAATTGTCGAGACAACATCACCAAACTCAGCCGCCGAGATCACCCGCAGACGATCCGCATATTGACTGCTGACGCGCTCCCGCGCCAACGTCGAATCAGCCTCAAGCGTCAGGGTGCCATCCTCAAGCCGACTGACCCGCAACGGCTTGATCCAGCTACGCCAGGCGGCATCCCCAATATCTTTGCGCATGCGCTGGTTAACGCGGCCCCAACAGGCTTCGATACGGCTGTCCGGCCCATCGGGCTGGGCGGCGGGGTCACGGCTAGGCTGGCTGTCACCTGATGCGTGATCGCTATTATGCATCAAATCGCCGGTCATGCGCCACGCTCCCATTGAAGCCACCTAAGGCGGCAGAAAGTTAAGGGTTTATGCCTTTTGGACAAAAAGGCAGGTCCCTTGAAGATGCGGCGCACTATTGCACTGAACGCGGGGGTCGAACCGTCTTCAAGATAGGCGGTAAGGTTATTTTTTTCGACCGGATGTTGCAAGGCACCGCACGCCATTTTAGGTAAAATAAACTACGCCAAAAGACAGTTATTTTGATTGACAGGAAAAATGCCGGAAATCCGGTTTGGTCAGCAAAAACCAAACACAATCAAACAGCGAATCGCAAACAAGTCATCCTCGGCATCAGCTATGGCGGCTAACCTGTCATCAAATGAACATCGCGCATGATGGCGCTTTGACCATGTTCAGCCCGCCAGCGGCAACAAACAGCGTGGCTTGCGGCGTATAGGGTCAGCGAATCGGCAACAAAAAGCCCGCTACCGGTGCCGGTGCGGGCATTTTGGCGATGGGCGCCATACGGCATCCCGATTCGCACGCAATGGGTCAGGCAGCAAGCGCCTTTACCCGGGCATTCAGCCGGGAGATTTTGCGTGACACCGTATTTTTGTGAAGCACGCCGCGGGTCACACCACGCTGCAATTCAGGCTGGGCCGCACGCAAGGCAGCGCGCGCTGCATCGGCATCACCCGAAGCAATGGCCATTTCAACCTTTTTCACAAAAGTCCGGATGCGGCTCATGCGAGCGCCATTGATCACAGCGCGGTTGGCGTTGCGGATAATCCGCTTTTTGGATGATTTATGATTTGCCATCGGGTTTTAGCCCCTCAATCGTCGAGACAAATGAAACTGAGCGGGGCTTATAAGCCCTTTTTGGCAACAAGGTCAAGCGCTTTTGCCGATTCGGCACCGATATGATTTCAGGAGTTTGGCTGTAGCATTAGCCGCCATAAGGGACCACGGGCGGTTTCGACCTCGCTGATCACCAATTTTTCACCGTCCCGCGTCCAACTGCCAGCCCCACCTGTCCAGCCAAGCTGGGCCAATGCCGGCGTGTAAAACGCCATGATATCCGCAGCGGTTGCCGATGTTGACGCAAATACCATCACGATACGGCCATTTGGCGAATCAAAGGAAAATCCCAGCTCGGCCTCAATCGCCCAGCCGGTCATGATCGGCAAATCACCAACCCAGCGATATTGCGGGGTATCAGCGCGCGCCAGCTGTCCGGCGCTGGCAAGGCAGACGATCGCCGTTACCAACACCACAAGCTGGCGTTTTAGCCGGGGCGGCGCCGATGACAAAATTGTGCAAACCATATTGTCGCCTGTCATTGCTGGGGTGCGGACTATTTCCGGCGGTCAGTATAGACCTAGCGTTGGCAGTGAGAACAGTAAAAACTGCGGCGGCCGGCCTGCACCAGGCTTTGCACCGGCGCGGCGCAAGTTGGACACGGCTCTCCGGCACGTCCATAGACCGCAAGACGTTGAACAAAATAGCCAATATCCCCGCCTGGCTGGACATGGTCACGCAATGACGTGCCGCCATCAGCAATCGCCGCGCGCAATGTGTCGATGATCGCCGTGGCAAGCCGGTCGGCCCGTACACCGCGAATGCTTGAGGCCCGACGACGCGGCGATATACCCGCACGAAACAACGCTTCACTGACATATATATTACCAAGGCCAGCGACCAGCTGTTGGTTCAGCAATACTGTTTTGATCGGGCCGGTCCGGGTCTTCAAACAGGCGGCAAGATAGGCTGGTGAGAATTCATTGCCAAGCGGCTCAGGCCCCAAATGCGCCAACAGCTTATGCTGGCTTTCAACGGTGGCCGAAAAAAGATCAATCCAGCCAAAGCGTCGCGGGTCCCGGAAAACGACAAAGGCCGGTTGGCCGGTCGCATCCGGCGCCATCTCGACCATGACATGGTCATGTTTTGCCAGTTGTGGCGGCGTATGATGGATCCGCACCGAACCCGACATACCAAGATGCAGAAGAAGCACCTCGTCACCTGACAGTCTGATCAGAATATATTTGGCGCGGCGGTCGAGGCCGGTAACCTGCCGGCCGGTAATGCGGTCTGCCAAATCGGGTGGCAATGGCCAGCGTAAATCATCACGCCCGACAAAGGCCGCGGTGATTTTGCGGCCCTGCATCGCCGGCACCAAGGCGCGGCGGACGGTTTCAACCTCGGGAAGTTCAGGCATCGGCTGTCCTTTTTTGCGGGTAGCCACACAGCAAGCCAAAAAGATTGATTTGGGCGACAAGACGCTTCTTCATTTGGTATTTCGCTCCAGACTGCTATAGATAGGCGGTTGTTGTGCAACCAGCCATGATGCCATCAAAGGTAGGATAGAATTGATGGGAAAAACAACTTTTGCCGACAGTGACCGATCAACCGGCGCCGCTGTTGAAGACGATACCATCGATTTTGGCTTTCGCCATGTGCCGCGGGCTGACAAGGCCGGCTTGGTGCGCGGGGTGTTCGATTCTGTTGCCGCGCGCTATGACCTGATGAATGATCTGATGAGTGGCGGTGTGCATCGGTTATGGAAAGCGGCGCTGATTGACTGGATGGCCCCGCAACCGCATCAACGGCTTGTCGATTTAGCCGGCGGTACCGGTGACATCAGTTTGCGGTTTTTGCGGGCGGGGGGCGGTAGCGCCTGCATCACCGATATCAATTACGCGATGCTGAATGCGGGGCGCAAACGGCGCGATTTACAGGCCCGTGCCAGCCAGCTTGAGTGGTGTGTGGCCAATGCCGAATCTTTGCCCTTTCCCGATCATTATGCCGATTTTGTCACCATCGCCTTTGGCCTTCGCAATGTCACCGACCGACAGGCGGCGATTGACGAGGCCTATCGTATTTTGAAACCCGGCGGCCGGTTTTTATGTCTTGAATTTTCACATGTTGATAATGCAACGCTGGCGCGGCTTTATGATCGCTGGTCATTTGATGCGCTGCCGGTCATGGGCCAGATGATTGCCGGTGACCGCGACAGCTATCGCTATCTTGCCGAATCTATCCGGCAATTTCCGTCAAAGGAAATTCTCGCCGATATGTTTGCCGCGGGCGGCTTTGCGCAAATTCGGGTGCGACGGCTATCGGCCGGTATCGCCTGTATCCATTCCGGATGGAAGCTTGATTGATGATTATCGGCGCGGTCAGCATGGGACGGGCCTTGTTGCGCCTGCCAGTGATCGCCTGGCACCTTGGCCGTGCTGGCGTTTTGGGACCAATCGCCACGATCGGGCTTTTGCCGGGCTGGCTACGCTGGCTTTGTGCGTCGCTTGACAGGCTGGTCCGATCACGGCGCGCTGCCTCTGACACCGGGGCCGCCCTTTGTGCGGCGTTGGCGCGCCTTGGGCCCGGTTTTGTCAAATTTGGCCAAGCCCTATCAACCCGGTCCGATTTGATCGGCCCGGCATTAGGGCAGGCGCTGGCCCGGCTTCAAGATCGGATGCCGCCATTTCCCGCCGCCAAGGCACGACAACAAATTGAGGAGCAAACCGGACAGCCGCTGGATGCAATCTTTGCCCAATTTGATGATCAACCGGTGGCCGCCGCGTCAATTGCCCAGGTGCATCGGGCGACGCTTCATGATGGGCGAGATGTTGCGGTCAAGCTGTTGCGGCCAGATATCGAACGGCAGATGGCCGCCGATACCGCGTTATTTCAGGCGCTTGCCCAAATCATCGAATGGGTGGCGCCGGGCCTCAGGCGGCTTCACCTAGTCGATGCCGTCGCCCAGTTTCGGGCGCTGTCCGAGGTCGAGCTGGATTTGCGTTTGGAAGCGGCAGCGGCAGGTCGGCTTGGTGACAATATGCGCGGCGATAGCGGCATTTATATCCCGTGGGTCGATCTTGAACATAGCACCCGGCGCATGCTGATTGTCGAATGGGTCGATGGCATTCGCATCGATGATCTTCCGGCCTTGCAAGCTGCCGGGCATGATATCAGCACCATCACCGAATATGCCGCGCGCAGTTTTTTCAATCAGGTGTTTCGCGACGGCTATTTTCACGCCGACATGCACCCCGGCAATATTTTCGTGCGGGCGGACGGCGTTTTGGTGCCAATTGATTTTGGCATTATGGGGCATTTGGATTGGACCGACCGGTTATTTTTGGCGCGCCTGCTAAACGCAATGCTCGAACGTGACTACGATCAGGTCGCCCAACTGCATTTTGACGCCGGCATGCTGCATGACGGGGTATCGTTGCATCATTTCGCCCAATCAATTCGGGCGGTCGCCGACCCGGTGATGGACAAGCCGCTTGGCGACGTGTCGCTTGGCATTGTGCTTGGCCAAATCTTGCAGATTGCCAACCGGTTTGAAATAGAGGTGCAAACGCAGTTTAATCTGCTGCAAAAAACCATGATGATGGCCGAAGGGGTCGCCCGACAGCTAAATCCGGCAGCTGATATGTGGCAATTGGCGCGGCCGCTTGCCGAAGACTGGATGCAGACCGAGGCCAGTATTCCGCGTCAAGCGGCACAGTTTGCGCGTGATCTTCACCGGCTTGTTCAGCGCTTGCCGAAAATTATTGACGCGCTTGATGCCAGCCCACCACCAGCCGCGCCGGTCTGGCCGGGGCGCGTGGCGATGCTGGCGCTGTTTCTCGCCATGATTAGTTTTTTCATGGAAATTCATTAAAATAATAGGTTTATAATTTTTTGTGATTTTTTGTGAATATTGTGGCAAAGTAGCCGGGTGACGATTCGAGGTGAATTTTGAATATATCAGCTTTGATCACAGCGCTTGGTGGACGTGACGCGCTTCAGCAGTTGCTGCAAGTTGGCCCAAGCGCGATCAGTAATTATCTGACCAAGGGTCATTTACCAAAGCGGGCAAAGCCGCTAATTTATGCCGCCCTCACCGAAAAAGGCTATCAGCTGAGTGCCGATAATCTGGACATTCTGGCCACCCCTGCCGGACGCACCACCAGCGGCCCGCGGATCCTGTTGATTGTGTCTGGTGGTATTGCCGCCTATAAGGCGCTCGAAACCGCACGGCGCCTGATCGATCGGGGCGCCCATGTGACCGGTGTAATGACCCAAAGCGCCAAAGAATTCATCTCGCCGCTTAGCCTTGCCGCCCTGACCGGTGAAAAATGTTACGACAGTTTGTTTTCGCTGACTGACGAGGCGGAAATGGGGCATATCAATCTGGCGCGGGGCGCCGATCTGGTGTTGGTGGTCCCGGCAACGGCCAATTTTATCGCCCGGGCCGCGGCCGGCCTCGCCGATGATTTGGCCACGACCGTGTTGCTGGCAACCACCGCCACCGTGGCCATGGCGCCGGCGATGAACCCGGCGATGTGGGCGCATCCGGCAACCCAAGAGAATTTGACCCGCCTCAAGCAACGCGGCGTGCATATCATTGGCCCTGCCAGCGGCGATACCGCCTGTGGCGAGGAAGGGGAAGGGCGGATGAATGAGCCGCTTGATATTGCCACCGCCGCCCTTGACCTTGTTACCGCCCGCCCGCCTAGTAAGCTGACCGGAAAACATGTGATTGTCACCTCCGGCCCAACGGTTGAGCCAATTGATTCGGTCCGCTTTATCGCCAACCATTCATCGGGCAAACAAGGCCATGCGATTGCCGCCGCGCTGGCGATGCGCGGCGCCCGCGTCACCCTGGTCAGCGGCCCGGTGAATGAGCCAACACCCTCTGGCGTCACCGCCATACATGTGCAAACCGCCATGCAGATGCGCGATGCCTGTATCGCCGCCTTGCCCGCCGATATTGCGATTTGCGCCGCCGCGGTTGCCGATTGGCGGGTGGCTGAACCGGCCAAATCCAAAATGAAAAAGCCCGCCAACCCGGATGCTGGCTTGACGCTGACGCTGACCCAAAATCCGGATATTCTGGCCATCTTGTCAGCCGCGGCTAATCGCCCGCGCCTAGTGATCGGCTTTGCTGCCGAAACCGACAATGTGGAACAAAATGCGGTGGCCAAACGACAGCGTAAAGGCTGTGACTGGATTGTCGCAAATCAGGTTGCCGGCACCGATAATCCGGTGTTTGGCACCGCCAGAAACAGCGCCCTTTTGATCACCGCATCGGGAAGCGAGCGCTGGCCGGACATGTTGAAAACCGAGCTGGCGGAAAAACTCGCCGACAAGATAGAGGCTGAACAGGCATGACAGCAAATCTACGGTTGCCGATTATGCGATTACCGCATGGAATGGATTTGCCGTTGCCCGCCTATGCCACCTCCGGGGCCGCTGGCATGGATGTGGCGGCGGCGGTCGACAAGCCGGTCATTCTGGCTGCGGGTGAACGGCTGGCGATTCCAACCGGCTTTGCGATGGCGGTACCAGCTGGCTATGAGGCCCAGATCCGGCCGCGCTCCGGCCTCGCGCTAAAACATGGCGTGACCGTTGCCAATGCGCCCGGTACCATCGACAGCGATTACCGCGGCGAGGTCGCGATCCTGCTGGTTAATCTTGGCGATCAGGATTTTACGATCACGCGCGGCATGCGGATCGCCCAGATGGTTGTGGCACCGGTGACGCAAGTCACCCCCATCGCAACCGACAGCCTTGCCGATACCGAGCGGGGCGATGCTGGCTTTGGCTCTACAGGATATCAATAACGATGTTAAATGATGATGATCTTGAACGCTATGCCCGCCAGGCCATCATGCCGGCCATTGGTGAGGATGGTCAGGAACGCCTTCTTGCCGCGCGGATGCTGATTGTTGGTGCGGGTGGGCTTGGGGCGCCGGTTTTGCTGTATTTGGCGGCTGCCGGCATTGGTCATCTGACCATCATCGATGATGATAGCGTGTCACGGTCCGACCTGAACCGGCAAATCATTTACCAAGACCGACGAATTGGCCAGCCCAAGGCCGAAGAGGCCGCACGGGCCGCTGCCGCGCTCAATCCATCCATTCAGATTTCTTACCATTCCGACCGGCTGACCGCGGACAATGCCGCGGCGCTGTTTCACGCCCATGATATTGTGATCGACTGTACCGACAATGCCGATACCCGCTATCTTCTTGGCGACGCCGCGCACCATTATCAACGGCCGCTGGTGTTTGGGGGCGCGGTCCGGATGGAAGGTCAGGTGTCGGTATTTCAAAGCAGCGTTGACGGGCATCAAGGCAGCCCGTGCTATCGCTGCGTATTTCCGTCTCCGGCTGATTCGCGCCTTGCCCCCGGCTGTTCGGAGGCCGGCATTTTGGGCCCGGTGGCCGGGATTGTTGGCACCATGCAGGCATTAGAGGCGATCAAGCTGGCGCTTGGCCTGGCTGACGGCTTGACCGGCCGGCTGTTATTGATCGATGCGGCAGGCAGTCATTTCATGGATATCGCCACCACTGCCCGGCCGGACTGCAGCTGTTGTGGCAGCGTCTAGAGCAACGCCTCGATCACCCGGTCCGGCGGTGTGTGACCATCCCAAAAGGTCTGCACATTGATGATTACCTTGTCACCCATCTGCAACCGGCCTTCAATCGTTGCTGACCCGATATGCGGCAACAGCACCACATTCGGCAAATCGCGCAACGCTTGTGGGATATGCGGTTCATCGGCATAAACATCGAGACCGGCCCCGGCAATATGGCGGCGTGCCAACAGATCGGCCAAGGCCGCCTCATCAATCACATCACCACGCGATGTATTGACAAGATAGGCCGACGGCTGCATCAGCGCCAACCGGTCACGCGACAATAAATGCTTGGTGGCCGCGGTATGCGGGCAATTGACTGACACAATATCAACCCGGGCCAGCATCTGTTCGAGCGAATCCCAATAGGTCGCTTCAAGCTCAGCTTCGGTTTGCGGATGGACCGGCTTGCGATTGTGATAATGGATCGACAAGCCAAAGCCGCGGGCCCGCCGCGCCACCGCACAGCCAATGCGGCCCATGCCGACAATGCCAAGCCGCTTGCCATTGATCCGGTGGCCAAGCATGCCGGTCGGCGACCAGCCCTGCCAATCACCTGAGCGCGCCAAGGCATCGCCTTCAGCGATCCGCCGCGGCACCGCCAAAATAAGCGCCATTGTGACATCGGCGGTGTCTTCGGTCAGCACGCCCGGTGTGTTGGTAACGGTGATTCCACGCGCCTTGGCCGCTGCCAGGTCCAAATGGTCAACGCCGGTGCCGAACGATGCGATCAACCGCAATTGGTCGCCCGCGCAGGCGATCAGGTCAGCATCAATTTTATCGGTCACCGTTGGCACCAGAACATCAGCCGTTTTGACCGCCGCTTCAAGCTGTTCACGGCTCATCGCACGATCATCGTGATTCAATGTCGTGTCAAAAAGCTCACGCATCCGCGTTTCGGTGGTTTCCGGCAATTTGCGTGTCAAAATCACTTTTGGCTTTTTTTGACTCATTCCCGCAACTCTATCCCATGACGGTGTTTCACGATATGACGCCAGCGCTGACTGACAAAAACTTGGTCTAAAGCCCGCGCTTGAGGTACAGTGCATCATGGCTTGGACGCCGTACAATGTGCAACAAATCCCAACAAAACTCCACCAGAACCGCCAAACGCATGAAAAAAAATTTCTGTCGACACACCAAAAACCGACCATTTTCGCTTGTTTCCCTGATCGGGGCGGTTGGCCTGACGATGATAGCGGCTTCGCTCGCCGCGGCCGACACCACCAAATTGACGGTCCGGGGGAGCGGATTGCCGGTTCCGCGTTTTGGCACGTTGAAATTTGACGAGGCGAATTTACGCACCGGGCCGGGCCGCGAATATCCGGTATTGTGGCAATATCGCAAGGCCGGGCTACCGCTTCTTGTCGATGCGGAATTTGGTATTTGGCGCAAAGTGGTTGACCATGAAGGCACCAGTGGCTGGATTCATGGCGCTGGCCTGTCACTCAAACGCATGGCGCTGGTCCGCACCCATATGGCTGAAATTCACGATGATGATAATGCTGAGTCGCCAGTGATTGCGCTGGCCGAGCGCAACGCGTTGGTCAACCTTGAATCCTGCCCGCGCGAATGGTGCCGAATCAGCACTGAAACGGTCAAGGGCTGGATCAGACGGCAAGCGATCTGGGGCTTGCTAGCTGATGAAAGCCTTGAATAATACCCTGAATTACCGGCTGCAAAGCGCCGCCGGCCTGACCCTGTCGGCACCATATCAACCAAAAAAATGGCCGGCAAAAATGCCGGCCACCATAGGATTTGTCTATCGCCTGTTTTAGGCGATATCAAACCGGTCGTTATTCATCACCTTGGTCCATGCCGCGATAAAATCGTCACGGAATTTATCGGCATTGTCATCCGATGCATAAACCTCGGCCAAGGCCCGCAACTGCGAGTTTGATCCGAATACCAGATCAGTCCGTGACCCGGTCCGCACCACCGTCCCGGTTGCACGATCGGTTGCTTGATAGCTGTTAGCGCCGGTCGGCGTCCATTCAACAGACATATCCAGCAGGGTGACAAAAAAGTCATTTGTCAGCTTGCCCGGCGTATCGGTGAAAATACCGTGGCCGCTATGGCTGACCCCAAGCGCCCGCAACCCGCCAAACAATGCGGTCATTTCCGGGGCGGTCAACCCCAGAAGCTGGGCCTTATCCAGCATCATTTCTTCTGGGCTAACGGTAAATTCGGTCTTTTGGTAGTTTCTAAAGCCATCGGCAACCGGTTCCAGCACAGCAAAAGATTCGACATCCGTCTGCTCTTGGCTGGCATCACCCCGGCCCGGCGTAAACGGCACGCTGACGCCCGATGCCTGCTCGATCGCCACGGTACCCGCCAGCACGATCACATCGGCGATCGATGCGCCACTGTCAGCAGCAATCGGTTCAAGCACTGACAGCACCCGGGCCAGTTGGTCGGGTTTATTGGCTTCCCAATCCTTTTGCGGTGCCAGACGGATCCGCGCACCATTGGCGCCCCCCCGCATGTCCGAGCCACGATAGGTCGATGCGCTGGCCCATGCGGTTTCAACCATTTCCGCGATTGAAAGGCCGCTTTCGGCAATCCGCGCCTTTACCGCTGCGACATCATAGTTGCTGTTGCCAGCCGGGATCGGGTCCTGCCAGATCAAATCTTCCTGTGGCACTTCCGGACCGATATAGCGGCTTTTCGGCCCCATATCGCGATGCAGCAGCTTGAACCAAGCGCGGGCAAAGGCGTCGGCAAACTGATCCGGGTTTTTATGGAACCGCTCGGAAATTTCGCGATAGGCCGGGTCCTCGCGGAGCGCCATATCAGCGGTTGTCATCATCGTCGGGACCCGGATCGATGCGTCTTCGGCGTCGGGTGCCAAGTCTGACTCTTTTGGATTGACCGCATGCCAGATATGCGCGCCAGCCGGGCTCTTGGTCAATTCCCATTCATAGCCAAGCAGCAAATCGAAATAGCCATTATCCCATTTGACCGGATCGGCGGTCCAGGCGCCTTCAATACCGCTGGTGATGGTATCGCGGCCCTTGCCCGATCCATAGGCGCTTTTCCAGCCAAGGCCCATTTCTTCAATCGCCGCCGCTTCCGGTTCAGCCCCGACCAGCGCCGCGTCACCCGCACCATGCGCCTTGCCAAAGGTATGACCACCGGCAACCAAGGCAACGGTTTCCTCGTCATTCATCGCCATACGGCCAAAGGTCTCGCGCACATCCTTGGCGCTGGCCAGTGGATCTGGGTTACCGTCAGGGCCTTCAGGATTAACGTAAATCAACCCCATCTGAACGGCCGCAAGCGGGTTTTCCAAGTCGCGTTCACCGCTGTACCGCTTGTTGCCAAGCCAGTCGGTTTCAACACCCCAGTAAATATCTTCTTCCGGTGCCCAAATATCTTCACGGCCACCGCTGAACCCAAAGGTTTTGCCGCCCATCGATTCGATCGCGACATTACCGGTCAGGATCAACAGGTCAGCCCAGCTGATGTTGTTGCCATATTTCTTCTTGATCGGCCACAGCAAGCGCCGCGCCTTGTCAAGATTACCGTTATCCGGCCAGCTGTTCAGCGGGGCAAAACGCTGGGCACCGGTGCCGCCGCCCCCACGGCCGTCACCGCTACGGTAGGTCCCGGCGGCGTGCCATGTCATACGAATGAAAAAAGGACCATAGTGACCATAATCGGCGGGCCACCATTCCTGCGAATCGGTCATCAAATCATGCAGATCTTTTTTTAGTGCTGCATAATCAACCTGCTTGAAAGCCTCGCGATAATTGAAGTCCTTGCCCATCGGGTTTGACTTGGCATCATGCTGGTGCAAAATGCCTAGATTCAGCTGGTTCGGCCACCAGTCACGATTCGACGTGCCACTACTGCTGTTTTTGGTCACCGCGCCATGCATGACCGGGCATTTGCCACCGTTGTTTCCGTCCATCTCATTCTCCGCTTCGGGTAAGTGATTATCATCAACAGCTGTCACGAAAACAAAAATCGCCAGCCGTCATGAAGCCTGTCAATTATCCGCTAAAGATAGGGAGCGCAGGGGACAGGGTCAAGGCTTGTTTAGAATGATTGTAAACTGGCTTACAGATTACCGGGGGGCGGGTTTCGGGCTGAGATGTACCACCACATCGACACTTGCGATTTCGGCGCCATCTGGTGCGGCTGGCAACCGCGACAAGACCACATCATCGCCGGGGATGTCGGTCAGCTGGTCGGTATCTGGCCGATAGAAATGATGATGATGCGCCGTGTTCGTATCAAACAGGCTGTAGTCGTTCCGTACCATAACCCGGCGCAGCAATCCGGCGGCGGTAAATTGGTTCAGCACATTATAGATCGTTGCCCCGGCCACGCGCACGCCGGATTCGGCAATTTCCTCGGCGAGGCTGTCGGCGGTAACATGGCGGTGGCGTCCATCTAGCAACAAGGCCGCAATCGCCAAGCGCTGGCGTGTCGGGCGCAAACCCGCCATCCGCAAACGATGGGTCAGGTCGCCCGCATCAGGCGTGGCCGTTTTTTGGTCGCTATTTTGACTTAGGTTCCGTTGCATCACCCGGTCAAAATGGGTGGTCAGATCGAAAATGTCAATAATGCCTTGGCTTTAGGGGGCGTTTCGTGCTTTTTATAGAACGGGTTTGCCAGCCTGATCCGGCCCGGCCAAGACCCGTCAAACACTGATGACCAGCGTGGTATATCAGCGGTGAAACAACAACAAGGGCGCCGCCGCCCAAACGGGGAAACGGATATGTCACCAAAGGATCAGAACGCCTTTACCTATGATGAATTGATCAGCTGTGCAAAAGGCGAAATGTTCGGCCCGGGCAACCCACAGTTACCATTGCCGCCAATGCTGATGTGTGACCGAATCACCCGTATTGACGATACGGGCGGTGCTTTTGGCAAAGGCCAGATTGACGCCGAATTCGATATTCACCCCGACCTATGGTTTTTCCCCTGCCACTTTGACGGTGATCCGGTCATGCCGGGCTGTCTTGGCATGGATGCGTTGTGGCAGCTTGTCGGCTTTTTTCTGGGCTGGTCAGGCGGCCTTGGGCGCGGGCGGGCGCTATCGGTTGGCGAAGTGAAATTCACCGGCCAGATTTTGCCAACCAACAAGCTGGTCACGTTCCGGCTTGATATCAAACGGGTTATCATGCGCCGGTTGGTCATGGGCATTGCCGATGGCAAGGTGTTGTGTGACGGTGAGGTCGTTTTCGAAGCGAATGATATTCGGGTCGGCCTGTTTACCCCTGAAGGAGCTTGATCATCATGCGTCGTGTTGCCATTACCGGAATTGGTATTGTTTCATCGATCGGCAATAATGTCAGCGAGGTAACGCAGTCATTGCGGAACGGTACCTCGGGCATTGTGGCGGCCCCCGAATATGCTGAACTGGGGTTTCGCAGCCAGATTCACGGTACGGTAAAGCTGGACGTCAGCGAACATGTTGACCGCAAACAATTGCGCTTCATGGGGGAAGGGGCCGCCTATGCGGTGCTGGCCATGCAGCAGGCGATTGATGATTCCGGGCTAGAGGCAAGCGACATATCAAATGAACGCACCGGTCTTGTCGCCGGATCCGGCGGGCCGTCAACGGCCAACTTGCTAGCCGCCGCCGACATCACCCGCGAAAAAGGGCCAAAGCGCGTCGGCCCCTATATGGTGCCACGCTGCATGTCATCGACGGTGTCAGCCTGTATTGCAACATTTTTCAAAATTCGCGGTATCAATTATTCGATCTCGTCAGCCTGTTCGACCTCGGCACATTGTATCACCGCCGGTGCTGATGCCATCCGTAGTGGCGCGCAGGATATTGTGTTTGCTGGCGGCGGCGAAGAATTGCACTGGACCTTGTCCGTATTATTTGACGCGATGGGCGCGATGTCATCGAAATATAACGACACGCCGGAACGTGCCTCGCGGCCCTATGATGTTGACCGTGATGGTTTTGTGATTGCTGGCGGCGGCGGCATGGTGGTGTTGGAAGATATGGACCATGCGCTGGCCCGCGGCGCCAAAATCTATGCCGAACTGGTCGGCTATGGGGCCAATTCTGACGGTGAGGATATGGTGGCCCCGTCAGGCGAAGGAGCGGTGCGATGCATGAATTTGGCGTTGGCCGGTTTTGACGGCAACGCCCTGACCGAGAAAGTCGATTATATCAACGCCCATGGCACCTCGACACCGGTTGGCGATGTCAAAGAACTGGACGCCATTCGCGCCGTGTTTACCCCGCGGGGCCATGTACCGATCGTCACCTCGACCAAATCCCTGACCGGTCATTCGCTTGGCGCGACCGGCGTGCAAGAAGCGATTTACACGCTGATCATGATGCAAAATAATTTCATTGCCGCGTCAGCGAATATCGAGAATCCAGACCCGGCGATCGGCGATATTCCGGTGGCGCAAACACGGCTTGATGACGTTGCGATCAATCTGGCCCTGTCCAACTCATTTGGCTTTGGCGGCACCAACGCCACCCTTGCCCTACGCAAGGTGTGACCCGATGCAACGCGGCAATCTGATGGCCGGTAAACGCGGCCTGGTGATGGGGGTGGCGAACGAGAAATCGATTGCGTGGGGCATCGCCGCGGCGGCGGCGGCACAAGGCGCCGAGATTGCCTTTTCCTATCAGATGGAAGGGTTTGGCAAACGGCTCGCCCCATTGGCCGAATCGATTGGCAGCACAATCATGATCGAATGCGACGTGGCCAAACCCGGATCGGTCGAGGCCTGTTTTGACAAGCTGGCTGGCCACTGGCCCACCATCGATTTTGTCGTGCATGCGCTGGCATTTTCTGACAAGGGTGAATTGAAAGGCGCGTATCTTGATACCAGCCGCGACAATTTTGCCACCACCATGATGATATCTGCCTATAGCTTTACCGAGGTTGCCCGTGCCGCCCGCAAAATGATGCCCGATGGCGGCGCTTTGTTGACCTTGAGTTTTCTGGGCGCACAACGCAGCACGCCAAATTACAATGTGATGGGCGTGGCCAAGGCCGCGCTAGAGGCATCTGTGCGCTATCTGGCGGTCGATCTGGGGGGCGAATCGATTCGTGTTAACGCGATTTCTGCCGGACCGATGCGCACCCTTGCCGGCGCGGCCATCACCGGTGCCCGCCATATTTTCCGCCATGCTGAAGAAAACGCACCCTTGCGGCGCAACCCCGGCCTTGACGAGGTCGGACGGGCCGGCCTTTATCTGGTGTCGGACCTGTCGTCAGGCGTCACCGGCGAGGTGCATTTTGTCGATGGTGGCTTTAACAGCGTTGGCATTCCACGCGATCACGACTAGGGCTTGTATCGACGCCGATCCAGTTACCCTGATCTTGGCCTGATCTGGGGGCTAGATAGCGCGCTCCCACGCCAGCGCATCGGCAATAATCTGTTCCAAATCGTCATGTTGTGGCTGCCAGCCCAAGGCCTGCCGAAGATGGGTTGAATCGGCCACTAAAACCGCCGCATCACCGGCGCGCCGGCTGCTTTCACGCGCGCCAAGCGACACACCGGCCACCTTTTCCACCGCCGCGACAACATCGCGCACCGATGCGCCATGCCCATAGCCGCAATTGGCAATAAGTGATGTACCACCCGCCAAAAGATGATCAAGCGCGCGCATATGCGCCGCGATCAAATCAGCAATATGAATATAATCACGAATACAGGTGCCATCCGCGGTTGGATAATCGGTGCCAAAAATATCAAGCCCTTGGCGTTTGCCACAGGCCGCCTCGACGGCAATTTTGATCAGATGGGTTGCCGGCTGTGACAATTGGCCAGCCCGACCAGCCGGATCGGCGCCAGCCACATTGAAATAGCGCAAAATCACATAAGACAGATCATGCGCCGCGGCGGTGTCTCGCAAAATCTGTTCAGACATGACTTTTGAGTGCCCATAGGGATTTTCCGGGCGCAGTGATGCGCTTTCCGGTATCGGGCTGACATCCTGATTGCCATAAACCGCCGCGGTTGATGAAAAAATGAAATGCCGGACCTTCGCCTTACAACAGGCGGCAATAAACCGGGCCGTGCTAACCGTGTTGTTCAAATAATATTTGACCGGATCACGCACCGATTCAGGCACCACAATCGACGCCGCGAAATGCGCCACCGCCGCAACGGCAAATTCATCAAACAGCTTGCCGGTGACCGCGGCGTCGCCAACATTGCCTTCGACCACAGGCACCCCATCGGGCACCAAACGGCGGTGTCCGGTGGAAAAATCATCAAGAATAACCGGCTGATACCCAGCATCACGCAATGCCAGAACCATATGACTGCCGATATAGCCGGCACCGCCGGTTACCAGAACCACCTTTTGCTTTGCCATCTTGTCATCCTTTTTTAAGGTCTTTTGGCACCGTCGCCACGGCTTTGCAAACCGGCCAAAATGGCCTTTGATACGCACCGATTAAAAAAGGCGGCCTCACAATCGATGCCGCCTTTTTTTGATTTATACCATCAGCATGATCACGCGTCGGCGTCAGCCGCCTCGGTTGCTTCGAGGTCGGCACCGGTATCCTGATCAACCCGCTTCATCGACAGCTTGACCTTGCCCCGATCGTCAAAGCCGATCACCTTGACCTTGACCGTGTCACCTTCTTTACAGATATCGGTGGTTTTTTCGGTCCGGCCATTTTGAAGTTCAGAGATATGAACCAGCCCGTCCTTGGCGCCAAGGAAATTGACAAAGGCACCAAAATCAACCGTTTTGACAACCGTGCCAGTGTAGATCACGCCAAGTTCAGGTTCGGCGACAATATCACGGATCCGCTTTACCGCCGCTTCGCCCGATGAACCGGACACTGCCGCCACCTTGACGGTGCCATCATCCTCAATATCGATTTTCGCGCCGGTTTCCTCACAAATCTCGCGGATAATCTTGCCACCTGGGCCGATAATATCGCGGATTTTGTCAACCGGGATTTTCAGGGTGGTGATTTTAGGCGCACTGTCGGCCAAATCATCACGCGCCGATGTCAGGGCCTTGCCCATCTCGTTCAGGATATGAATCCGGCCATCACGCGCTTGATCAAGGGCGATTTCCATGATTTCCGGGGTGATCGAGGTGATTTTGATATCCATCTGCAACGAGGTTACACCCGCTTCAGTACCTGCCACCTTAAAGTCCATGTCGCCAAGATGATCTTCATCGCCAAGAATATCTGACAACACCGCAAATTCGTCACCTTCCTTGATCAGGCCCATGGCAATACCGGCCACCGGCCGTTTCAACGGCACCCCGGCATCCATAAGCGCCAGCGAACTACCGCACACGGTGGCCATCGATGACGACCCGTTCGATTCGGTGATCTCAGAAACCAACCGGATCGTATATGGAAATTCGTCCTTGGCCGGCAGCAAGGGGTTCAACGCCCGCCACGCCAGCTTGCCATGCCCAATTTCGCGGCGGCCTGGCGAGCCGATACGACCAGCCTCGCCAACCGAATAAGGCGGGAAATTATAATGCAGCATAAAGCTGGACCGGCTTTCACCAACCAGCGCATCGATGATCTGCTCATCCTGACCAGTACCAAGCGTAGCCACAACCATCGCCTGTGTCTCGCCACGGGTGAAAAGCGCCGACCCATGGGCCCGCGGCAGGAACCCGGCCTCGGCAACGATTTGCCGCACGGTCTTGGTGTCACGGCCATCGATCCGGCTACCGGTTTTCAAAATGGCACCGCGAACGATATCGGCTTCCTTTTCCTTGATCAGGCCACCGACAAGAACACCATCATAATCGTCGCCAAGCTGGTCCTTGATCTTTTGGCGTACTTCACCAACCGCCGCTTGACGGGCGGTTTTGTCGGCGATCTTGTAAGCCTTGTCAAAATCCTTGTCAAAGCCGCCAAGCACCTTGTTGATATCGGCGACCTCGGCTGGCTCTTCCGGCAGGGCGCGGGGCTCTTTGGCGCATGATTCAGCCAGTTCGATAATCGCATCGATCACCGGCTTGATCGCATCATGGCCAAAATTCACCGCACCAAGCATGATCTCTTCCGACAGTTCTTTGGCTTCGGATTCGACCATCAACACGCCTTCATGAGTCCCGGCAACAACCAGATCCAGATCGCTCTGTTCCATTTGTTCAACCGTGGGGTTCAGCACATAGGCACCGTCTACCCAGCCAATACGCGCCGCCCCAATAGGGCCAAAAAACGGAACACCAGACAGGGTCAAGGCCGCCGATGCGCCAACGAGGGCCGCGATATCGGGGTTATTTTCCATATCATGGGCAAGTACCGTACAAATAACTTGGGTTTCACATTTGAACCCTTTGGGAAACAGCGGACGGATCGGCCGATCAATCAACCGTGATACCAATGTTTCATTTTCTGATGGGCGGCCTTCACGCTTGAAAAAACCACCGGGGATTTTACCAGCGGCAAAGGCTTTTTCCTGATAATTAACGGTCAGCGGAAAGAAATCCTGACCTGGCTTTGGGCTATGTGCGGCAACCGCTGTACACAGCACGCGCGTCTCACCAAGGCTGACCATAACAGCACCATCAGCCTGTCTGGCAACCTTACCGGTTTCCATAACCAGCTTTGTGTTGCCCCATTCCAATTCTTTACGGAATATTTTGAACATATTGTTTTGTCTCTTTCATATCATCACGGCGACCAGCGATCCGGCAACCGAACAGCAAAAATGCAACAGATATCGCAACGATATCTGTCGTCAGGACAAGGGAGTCTTGGATTTAATGAAGGTTGTCTCGTTTGATCAGCGCTCTGTCTGCGACTGATTGCCGGGGGCATCCTCGGTCGGCAATTTATGCCCGTATAATCTTTTTCCCTTTTGTCTCGCGCCTTTCTCGCACGGCCCATCAAAAAATGCAAATAATTTTGCCCAGACGCAAAACCGCCCCGGCCAACGGGCCGGGGCGGTGTCACTAGCTGTTATGCCGATATCCGCGTTAGCGACGCAGACCCAGCTTTTCAATCAGCGCTTTATAGGTGTCTTGGTTGCCCGCCTTGATATAGTCGAGAAGACTACGGCGCTGGCCAACCATGGTCAGCAAACCACGGCGTGATCCGAAATCCTTTTTATGCGTTTTCAGATGCTCGGTCAGATTGCGGATGCGCTCTGACAAGATCGCAACCTGCACAGCGGCTGATCCTGAATCTTTTTCGTCCTTGCCAAATTCTTTGATCAATTCAGCTTTACGTTCCTGTGTAATCGACATCAAAACCTCCTTCAAAACGGGTTTTTGTGCTATAGGTTCAACACCCGAACCGGACAAACCGCGCCAGCCTTGATCGCCACCAGTGCCACCGGTTGATCACCATTCATGGCGATGCCGGTTGCCCCCTTTTGCAGCGCATTGAAACGCTGCTGTGCCGATGGGCTGATGGCCGCAATACTCTGGCCATGACGCAATTTTGCTGCCTCGGTATCGGTAACGGGTAACGCCGGGATGTCGTCCAGCGCACTCGCCACCGGGTGCAAATGCTCGAAAGCGGCGGCACTATGCGGCAGGCTTTCCAAAAAATCCAGCGAAATCGCACGATCAGCGTGAAAATTGCCAACCGACAAGCGCCGCAGGTCGGTCACATGGGCAGCGGTGCCAAGAGCGCGGCCAAGATCTCGTGCCAAGGCTCTGATATAGGCACCTTTGCCGCAGGCGACAAAAAACCGCGCGTGATCTGGCGCTGAGTCAATCCGCCGGAATGCATCAATCCGGATTTGGCGCGGCGTTAAAGTTGGCACATCATCATGCGATGCGGCCCGCCGCGCGACGTCATAGGCACGCCGCCCGTCAACCTTGATCGCCGAATAGATTGGTGGCACCTGATCAATCTCGCCAACAAATTCAGGCAGCGCGGCGTCAATTTCGGCATCACCCGGCCGCTTGTCAGACTGCCGGGTCACCGCACCCTCGGCATCATCGGTGCTGGTTTCCGCGCCCCAAGCCAAGGTAAATTCATAGCTTTTCGGGCGGCCCATCGCAAAGCTAACGGTTTTTGTTGCCTCGCCAAGGGCGATCGGCAAAATGCCACTTGCCAACGGGTCTAGGGTGCCGCCATGCCCGGCCTTGGCGGCGTCGAAAACGCGGCGCACAATAGCCACCGCCTTTGCCGAGCTGACCCCTTTGGGCTTGTCAAGATTGACCCAGCCATGCACCGGCTGACCACGGCGGCGGGCCATTTTGTCAGCGCTCCTCGCGGATCGCGTTGAACAAGGCGTTCATCCGTGCCGCATTTTCAAAACTGTCATCAAGCAAAAACCGCAAGCGCGGTACCCGGCGCAAATGCACCTTTTTGGCGACCAAGGACTGGATGACCGGCGCCAGCCGATTAAGCGCTGGCAAAACGGTTTCCACCTGCACCCCGCCAAGCGGCATTGTATAGACACGCGCATTGGTCAGATCCGGGCTGATCGATATTTCCGATATGGTGATCGATATATTCGCCAGATCAGGATCAAAAAAATCTTCGCGCATCAGGATTTCGGACAAGGCGTGACGCAACGCTTCGGCGACACGAAGCTGACGCTGGCTTGGTCCTTTTGGATTGTTGGCGCGGCGCGACTTGGACGACATATCACGAAAACCTCTGCAACAGACGGGTAACATTTCGACGGCATTCTGCACCAGACAGCGGCAGCTGAACCACAGCCAAAGCGGGGGTCAAGCTAGCACGCCTGTTGCGTTCGCCTGCCTAGTCGAGCGTACGGGCAACCTCACGAATTTCAAAACATTCGATCAAATCGCCTTCCTGAATGTCCGAATAATTTTCAAACGCCATGCCGCATTCAAATGATTCGCGCACTTCACGCACTTCATCCTTGAACCGCTTCAGCGTTTTGAGTGACCCTTCATGAATGACCACATTATCGCGGAGCAACCGCACCTTGCAGCCGCGTTTGATCACCCCTTCGGTTACCATACAGCCAGCCACCTTGCCGACCTTGGACACACCAAACACCTGACGAATTTCCGCATAGCCGATGAAATCTTCTTGATGGTCTGGACTGAGCAAGCCACCCATCGCCTGTTTTACTTCATCAATCAGTTCGTAAATGATCGAGTGATAGCGGATATCGACCCCGTCACGCTTGGCAAGGTCACGCGCCTGCGGGATCGCCCGTACATTAAAGCCGATAACAAGCGCGCTTGAGGCGGCAGCAAGGCTGATATCAGATTCGCTAAGCGCGCCGACACCGGCCGACAGGATTCGCACCTTGACCTGTTCAGTGCCCAATTTTTCCAGCGCTACACGAATGGCTTCAAGCGACCCATGCACATCGGTCTTGATAACCACCGGAAGTTCCTCGGCCTCGCCGGCGGCAATGGCCGACAGCATTTGTTCAACCGATCCACGCGCGCCTTGTGTCGCCTCACGGTCACGCTTGACCCGGGTGCGGTACTCGGCAATTTCCCGCGCTCTGGCTTCGGTTTCGACAACCACACACGGATCACCGGCCATCGGCGTACCGTTCAGCCCCAAGATTTCAACCGGCTGTCCGGGACCGGCCGAGGTCAATTTGGTGCCACGATCATCAAGCAGGGCGCGGACCCGGCCACTTTCCGAGCCGATCACAAAAATATCGCCGGTTTTAAGGGTGCCGCGCTGCACCAGCAAGGTGGCGACCGACCCTTTGCCACGCTCGACCTTTGATTCAACAACTATGCCCTCGGCCGGCCGGTCTGGATTGGCTTTCAGTTCCAGCAATTCGGCCTGCAGCATGATGGCTTCTTCCAGCTTGTCGAGGCCCATGCCGGTCAATGCCGATACATCGACACACAGCACGTCACCACCAAAATCTTCGGTGATAATTTCATGCTGCAACAGATCGCTACGCACCCGTGATGGATCGGCATCGGGCTTGTCACATTTATTAACGGCAATGATTGTCGGACAACCGGCTGCACGGGCATGGTTGATGGCCTCAACCGTTTGCGCCATGACCGAATCGTCGGCGGCAACAACCAACACCACGATATCGGTGATATTGGCCCCGCGTGACCGCATTTCGGTAAATGCCTCATGGCCCGGCGTATCGATAAAGGTGATTAGATTGCCAGCTGGCGTTTTAATCTGATAGGCGCCGATATGCTGGGTAATGCCACCCGACTCACCGGCGGCCACGTCAGTCCGCCGAATAGCGTCAAGAAGGCTGGTTTTACCATGATCAACATGGCCCATCACGGTTACCACCGGTGGGCGCGGCTTCAGGCTTTCCGGTGCATCGTCTTCGCCACCAAGGCCGATTTCAATATCCGATTCCGAAACGCGCTGGACCTTATGGCCAAATTCACCCGCCACCAATTCAGCCGTTTCACCGTCAATCATCTGGGTGGCCGTTGCCATAACGCCCAGCTTCATCAATTCCTTGACCACATCCGCCGTCCGTTCAGCCATGCGGTTGGCAAATTCACTGACCGAAATGCTGTCTGGAATGGTCACATCACGGACCTGTTTGACCTGTGGTTGGTCTTCCCGCATCCGCGCCCGTTCACGCTGGCGCTTGACCGAGGCCAGCGAGCGTTGCCGCCGGCTATCATCACCGGACAAGGCTTGGGTGATGGTCATTTTACCCGACTGGCGGCGGCCACCCCCCGGCTCACCACGCCGTGCCGGACGACGCGATACCGTTTCCTCAATCTCGCGGCGGCGGCGGGCTGGCGTTTCCGACACGGGGGCATCGGCAAAACGACGGGCCGCGTCATCACTAGCAGGCCGACGCGCCGATTGCGCTTCGGCATGTTTTTTGGATTCTTCAGACCGGCGGCGTTCTTCATCCGCTTCAATGGCTTGCAATTCTGCAAGCTCTGCCGCGCGGCGGGC
>CAZYKI010000005.1:0-13474 GCA_964648035.1 uncultured Candidatus Puniceispirillum sp.
AGCCACCGCTCGTTCGCCGCAGCGGTCGCCTTTTCCAAAACCGAAGTATTACAGACGGCAATTTTCGAGGCATTGATCCTTGGCGTGGTGGTCACGCTGCAAACCGGGGTGGCCATTGCGATTGGGGTATTTGCCACGGTGATGCTTGCCTTTGTCAAAACCCGGTTTTCTCTGGCTCATATCGCCGAAAGCATCATGAGTCGGCAAATGGCAATAGGGCTGGCGGCCGGGGCATTTTTGGGATTTTGTACGGTTTGTTACGGCGCCGCACTCAAAGAAATGGTGGGGGGCACAGCCTTTGGCAATGCGGTTTATGCCGCGGCCATTGGCGTCACCATTCAGGCCATTTGTTTTGGGGCGTATCTTTATGTCGTCAAGCGGCGCGAATTTATCGCCAGCTTTACCGAATGGCGTGGTGGGGCGATGGCCGGCGTATGGGCGGCGATTACCAGCATTTGCTGGTTTGCCGCCTTTGCCACGCATGAGGTGGCGCCGGTGCGCGCCGTTGGCCAGATTGAATTGCTGTTTAGCATCGGATTTTCGATCCTGTATTTCAAGGAACGGGTCAGCCGGCTGGAATTGGCGGCAATGGGGTTGCTGGCCTTGTCAATCGTCATGGTTTTGCTCGACTGACCATGCGCCCGGTAACCTGCGGCATTCTGGCCGCTGGCAAGCATTGACAACGTCCTGAATGGCACTTATTAAAATTGATCCTGATGCTGCCATCAGGGCAGCATTTGACGTTTCAACGGCATAATTGCCAGAAAATCCGACCCCGATCCCTCGCAACAAACAAGAGCAGGCCCCGTGGAAAAGTTTCTGTCTTCAATCGGCATCACCGATGTCAAGGAAATCGTTTACAACCCGTCCTATGACCAGCTGTATGAGGATGAACTGCAACCCGGCCTTGACGGATTTGCCAAGGGGTATTTATCAGAACTTGGGGCGGTTAACGTGCTGACCGGTGAATATACCGGGCGCTCGCCAAAGGACAAATTCATCGTCATGGACGATACCACCAAGGACACGCTTTGGTGGAACGGCAATGGTACCAAAAACGACAACAAGCCGATTGATCCCGCGGTCTGGACCGAACTGAAAGCGCGGGCGGCCAAACAGCTCAGCGGTAAAAAGCTGTATATCGTTGACGGCTTTTGCGGTGCCAATAAAGACACCTGCCTCAAGGTCCGGTTTGTTATGGAAGTCGCCTGGCAGGCGCATTTCGTCAAAAACATGTTTATCCGGCCAACCGACGAAGAGCTGGCCGATTTCACCCCGGATTTCACCGTGGTGAATGCCTCGATGACCACCAATCCCGACTGGGAACGTCATGGCATGAATTCACCGACCTTTGTCGCCTTTAACCTGACCGAGCGGATGCAGTTAATCGGCGGCAGCTGGTATGGCGGCGAAATGAAAAAAGGTATGTTCTCGATGATGAACTATCTTTTGCCACGCAAGGGCATCGCCTCGATGCATTGCTCGGCCAACAAAGGGCCTGATGGGGATGTTGCGCTATTCTTTGGCTTGTCCGGCACCGGCAAAACCACCTTGTCGGCCTCGTCAGACCGCAGTCTGATCGGTGATGATGAACATGGCTGGGATGATGATGGCATCTTCAATTTTGAGGGTGGGTGCTATGCGAAAACAAGTGATCTAAGCCAGGAAAAAGAGCCTGAAATCTACAATGCGATCCGGCGTGACGCGCTGCTGGAAAATGTGATCGTCGATGCCAACGGCAAAATCGATTTCAGCGACACCAGCCTAACCCTGAACACGCGGGTGTCGTATCCGATCTATCATATCGACAATATTGTGCGTCCAGTGTCAAAGGCCGGCCATGCCAAGCATGTGCTGTTCCTGACCGCCGATGCGTTTGGCGTGCTGCCGGCGGTGTCAATTCTCGATGACGCGGCGACGCAATATCACTTCTTGTCTGGCTTCACCGCCAAAATGGCCGGGATGGAGCGTGGCATGACCGAGCATCAGCCCACATTTTCAGCCTGTTTCGGGGCGGCTTTCCTGTCATTGCATCCGACCGTCTATGCCGAAGTGCTGAGCAAGCGGATGCGCGATGCCGGTGCCAAGGCCTATCTGATCAATACCGGCTGGAATGGGCAAGGCACCCGGATTTCGTTGAAAAATACGCGGGCATTGATCAACGCCATTTTCTCGGGTGAAATCGATCAGGTGGAAACCGAAACCCTGCCGATCTTCAATTTGCAAATGCCAAAGACACTGGCCGGCCTTGATGGCAGTGTTCTTGACCCACGCACCAGCTATGATGATCCGGCCGAATGGGAAAAGCGGGCGCGGCATCTTGGTGGATTGTTCGTCGAGAATTTCGAGAAATTCACCGACACTGACTCTGGCAAGGCCTTGGTCGCGGCCGGACCACAGCTTGGCTGATCCGAACCGCGAGGCGGCGGTATCGCGGCCTCTTACAGCAGGTCTTTGATCGTATCGACCAGCGCGGCATTGATCGCGCGTGGTCCGGTATCATGGCGGTTATTGTGCCGCCGCGCCCCGGGGAGCCGGATACCGTCAAGGGCCTGAAGCTTGTCAACAAACCCCTCGACATGCGCCTCCCACCCGGCGCCGGCGATAACCGAAGGTGCCAAACCCAGAATCATTTCGCCGCCGCGGGGCGGTCCACCATCGCCATTGTCGGTCGCCCGGGCTTCAAAGCTGAACTGCTCGCCGGTCAGGCCAGCCGCCAGCAATTCAACCATCAATGCAATCGCTGAGCCCTTATAGCCGCCAAATGGCAGCAACACGCCCTTGGCAATGGCGGCCGGATCAGTGGTCATATTTCCGGCGGCATCAAGGCCGGTGCCAAGCGGCACCGCGCGGCCATCACGCGCGGCAATTTGGACATCACCCATCGCCATCGCCGCCGTCGCCATATCATAGACAAGCGGCGGATGACCGGGGCGCGGCCAGGCGAATGAGATCGGGTTGGTCCCGAACAGCGCGGTAGTGGTCCCAGCTGGTGCGACCATCGGCATATAGGCGGTACAGGCGATCCCAACCAAGCCGCGATCCGCCAAATATTCGGTCTCCGGCCACAATGCTGCAAAATGATGCACCCCAACCAGCGACAGGGCGGCGATTCCAATGGTTTTGGTGGCCTCGGCCAGAACCGGCAGGCCGACAGCTTGGGCCAGTGGCGCAAAACAGCCATGCCCGTCAACCTGAATCACGGCTGGGGTGATATGTTTGACGGTTGGTTTGGCGTAACCATCTACCTTACCGCTCCGCAATGCCTTGACGTAGCCCGGCACCCGAAACAGCCCATGCGAATGCGACCCGTCCCGTTCAGCGCGCGCGATGATATCGGCCAACGCCGCCGCATTGGCGTCATCACAGCCATTAGCCAGCATGACCGTCTTGGCCAAATCATAAATTTCATCAAGACCAAGTTCGACCGTACTCATTGCCATCTGCCTTTACTTATAGCGTGCCGCGTCAGCCGTTCTATCTGGCCGTGCCATCGCTGCAATCGCCGCTTTCATGGTAATCTTGCCTATTGTTTTACCGCCGCGGTCAACCACGGCACCCGCATCCTTGCCGGCCTGAGACAGCGCCTGAATGGCGTCCTCGATCGGCATACGATGATGCATTTTTGGCCCGGTTGCACGGGTCGCTTTGGTCATCACTGACCGCACCTCGACCACCCGGCCGCGATTGATGTCTTTGATAAAGTCGGCAATGTAATCATCGGCGGGTCGCATGATGATCGATTGCGGGTCACCTTGCTGGATCACTTCACCATCCCGCAAAATCGCGATCTCGTCACCGATCCGCAACGCTTCGTCAAGATCATGCGTGATAAAGACGATGGTCTTGTGAAGCTCTTCTTGCAGATCAAGCAGGATATTCTGCATATCGGTCCGGATCAGCGGGTCAAGCGCCGAAAAGGCTTCGTCCATCAGCAGAATTTCAGCATCGGTGGCAAGCGCGCGCGCCAGACCAACCCGCTGCTGCATGCCGCCTGACAATTGCGCCGGAAAATGCCCCTCAAACCCGGCCAGACCAACCCGGTCAATCCAGCGCTGCGCACGTTCACTCGCCTCGCCACTGGCAATGCCCTGAACGGTCAAGCCGTAAGCAACATTTTGTGCGACAGTGCGGTGCGGTAACAGGCCAAACCGCTGGAATACCATCGACGCCTTATGTCGCCGAAATTCACGCAAGTCCAGCGGCGTCATCGCCAGCACATTTTCACCATCGACAATCACCTCGCCGGCGGTTGGCTCAATCAGACGGTTGATATGGCGGATCAGGGTCGATTTACCTGATCCCGACAGGCCCATGATCACCTGTATCTGTTTTGCCGGGACCTTGATGTTAATATCGCGCAAGCCCAACACATGGCCATGCTGGTCAAGCAGGTCTTGCTTGCTGAACCCGTTATTGACATGCGTCATCGCCTGGTCGGGGTCGTCACCAAATACTTTGTAAAGGTTACGGATCTCGATTTTTGTATCAGCCATTGCCAAGCCCTTTACGATAGGATTGCAAACGCTGGCCGTATTTCTGCGAGACGCGATCAAAGATGATAGCGATAGCCACGATCGCCAAACCATTCATCAAGCCCAACGCCAGATACTGATTGGATACCGCCTGCAATACCGGCACCCCAAGACCGCGAACGCCAATCATCGATGCAATCACCACCATCGCCAAAGCCATCATGATGGTCTGATTGACCCCAGCAAAAATATTGGGCAGCGCCAACGGGATCTGGACACCCCACAGCCGTTGCCGGTAATCGGCGCCAAACGCATCGGCTGCTTCCAACACTTCTTCATCGACAAGCCGAATGCCCAAATTGGTCAGCCGTACAATAGGCGGCACCGCATAAATACAGACCGCGATAAGCCCCGGCACCTTGCCAATCCCAAGCAGCATCACCACCGGGATCAAATACACAAAACTGGGGATCGTCTGCATGACGTCAAGGATTGGTGTAATCACCGCCTGAACACGATTTGATTTCGCCATCCAGATCCCTAGCGGAATGCCAAGGCTGATACATAAAATGGTCGCCACTGAAATGATCGCCAGCGTTGCCATGGTGTTTTCCCACATGCCAAACACCGCGATGACGATAAAACAGCTGACGGTACCTGTCACCAGCAACCAGCTGCGGGACCCCAGCCATGTCAACCCCGCAATCACGCCAAGCACAACAAGCCATGGCGAATTGATCAGCAGCTGTTCAAACCAGATCATAAAGTGCAAAAGTGGATCAAAAAATGATTCGAGCGCATCGCCATAGGCCCGCGAAAAACTGCGGAACCCGAAATCGATCGCCTTTTTGAAATCGCGGAGATCGCCGCGTCCAAGCTCTGGAATTTCAGTTAGAAAATCCATTTGTGCCCCCTGTTGTTTCCTGCCTGAAACCGCCTGCCGACAAGGTCGGCAGGCAGCGTATTGTTACGGCAGGACCGGCTTAGAGGCCAGCCTTGATTTTCTTGGCAGCGTCAGCTGTTACCCATTTGGTCCAGACGTCCTGATGCTTGGTCAAAAACTCAACCGCCGCATCTTCGCCTGTGGCCTGCTGATCGGCCATATAGGCCAAGGTCGCATTCATCACCGGACCCGGGAAAATCCGTTTGGCAAAATAGTCGCCAACCGGGCCAACCCGCTTTTTGAAGCTATCGGTGATGACCGTGTGCACCTCAGACTTGGTCCAGGCTGACGGCTTTGGATCGGCACATTCCTGCTCGGGCTTGACGATACAGCCATCCCAGTTTTCCTTACCGGCAAACGGGATACCAAATTCAAGCATCTGCAGGCTGTATTTGCCAACGATAGAGGTTGGCGACCAATAATAGCCAAACCAGTTTTCCTTGCGGTCTGACGCTTTGGCGATTGACGCATCAAGGCCGGCAGCCGACCCCGGATCAACGAGGCGCCAGCCCTTCTTTTCCATCTCAAAGGCCCGGAACAGATTGGCGTTGGCCAACTGGCAACCCCAGCCTGACGGGCAGGTATGGAATCCGCCCTTTGACGCATCTTCTGGGTGCGGGAACAGGTCCGGACGCTTTAACACATCCAGCACTGTTTTCAGTTCAGGGTGCTTTTCGATGGTATGCGGCAACAGCCACCAGCCTTCACCAAGGCCGGTAATTGGGCCTTCTGACACGGTATGAAGCCGCCCCTCAGCCTTGGCCGCCGCCAGCGGATTGGCCACCGCGTTGATCCATAGCTCACCAGCTACATCAGGGGCACCCTTTTCATTCATTGACGTAAATGTCGGCATGGTATCGCCCGGCACGATCTCGACCTTGCAGCCATAACCTTCTTCCAAAACGATCTTATCAACATTGGCCATCAACTGAGCCGATGCCCAGTTCATTTCGGCAATCGAGACATTACCGCATGCCGCAACAGCCTGACCAGCCATGCCTAAGATGGTGCCAGCAGCAAGCGCTGTAGCGAATAATATCTTTTTCATTCTGTATCCTCCCAAGGATTTTGTCCTTTGTTTAGATCGAACAGGCACACCAGCGCACCTGCCCCATACTGTTCAGTGTGCGACATACAGCTATACAATCAAGTGTTTTCTTGGAAAAACTGGCCGGCGGCGGCGCACAGCCGACCAAATCACCCGATCCCTTGCCAACGCAAACCAATGCTAGGTCAGGTATTCCGGCTCTTCCTCGGTCAGGATTTCGTGAATAGCGGCCAAATGTTTGCCAACATATTTATCGTAATCTTCCCATTGACGGGCGGTTTTCTCGGCAACGTCATCCGACAGAATCGCCAGCGGTGCGCCGGTTGACAATGCGGTCATATAGGTACGGCACCCGCGTTCGAAAAAATACGCAAGATCAAATGCCAGCGCCGGTGTTTCGGCAACTGTCATGAAACCGTGATTGCCCATCATCACCATGCGTTTGTTGCCAAGCAGCGTCGACAGCCGCTCCGCCTCATTGTCTAGCCCCATACCGTCAAAACCGGTATCGAGCGCAACTCTGTTGAAAAAACGACATGTCGTCTGATCAACCGGCGGCAATGTCGGGTCCTTTAGCGCACTAAGTGCGGTTGCATAATGTGAATGCAGATGAACAATACAGCGTGCCTGCGGATTGTTCCGATGCATCGCACCGTGAATCCACCACGCTGTCGGATCCACCCGGTCGCCGTAATCCTCAGGCGTCTTGCGCGCATCAAGCAACAGCAGGTCGCTGGCTTTCATTTTCGAGAAATGCACGCCATAGGGATTCATCAAGAACTGTTGCCCATCGTCCGAAACTGCACAGGAAAAATGATTGGCGATGCCTTCATGCATCGATTCGCGCGCCGTCCAGCGAAAGATCGCCGCCAGATCACGGCGGGCAGCCGCAACATCGATAGGGGGGGTTGCCGTCATCTTTGTCTCCGCCTTCTTGGCCCAATTTGGGGTTAGCCCGATTTGGGTGGCCCGGCTTGCTGTAACGCGGCCGGCTTGCACCGGTTGATATTGACCTCAATGGCAAAAGACTGCCTTATGACAGGGGGTGGGTTCAACCTGTTTTTGAACAGCAAGGGGGAAGCGGCATACATCATGCGAGTCTGTCAATCCATTGTCGGCGGGGCCCCGGTGGCAAGCCCGCTGCCGGTGATCGAAAAACGCTATCCGGCCACCGGTGAGGTTATCGCCCATATCGAACCGGCCACCAACGCAATCCTTGATAGCGCGGTGGCAACCGCACAGGCCGCGCAAAAAACCTGGGCGGCGACCGACGGTTTTGACCGGGCCCATATCTTGAATCGGGCCGCCGCGCTGATGCGTGAAGCGAACGATGAATTGGCAGCCCTCGAAGTACAGGATGTCGGCAAGCTCTATAGCGAGGCGGTGCAGGGTGACGTGCCGTCGGGGACCGATGCCTTTACCTATTTTGCGGCGGCGATCACCACGCAGCAAGGTGATTTCAACAAATGGTCCGACGCGATCGGCTACAGTCGGCGGGTGCCGTTGGGGGTATGTGCCGGTATCGGCGCCTGGAACTATCCGATGCAGATCGCCTGCTGGAAGGCCGCCCCGGCACTGGCCGCCGGTAATGCCTTTATTCTGAAACCGTCTGAGGAAACGCCACTTGTCGCCCACCGCGTTGGCGAATTGCTGGCAGCGGCCGGGTTGCCGGCGGGATTGTTCCAGATCATCCATGGCGACCATAAGATCGGCGCGGCAATCTGTGCGCATCCTGGCATTGCCAAAATATCGCTGACCGGCGGCGTTGATACCGGCCGGCTGGTCATGGCGCAATCTGCCGCCAGTTTGAAAAAAATCACTCTGGAACTTGGGGGCAAATCAGCGCTGATTATTTTTGATGACGCCGATTTTGACCTTGCGGTTGAGACCGCGCTTGCCGCCAATTTCTATACGGCCGGCGAGGTTTGTTCAAACGCGACACGGGTATTTGTGCAAGATCGCATCGCGGCTGATTTTATCGACGCGGTCACCGCCAAGGCCGCCGCGCTGCGGGTTGGCGACCCCATGGCCGCCAGCAGCCAGATGGGCGCGATGATTTCACAAGCGCATCTCGATCGGGTTCTTGATTATGTGCAAACCGGTGTTGCCGAAGGGGCCAGCATCGCCACCGGTGGCCAGCAAATCTACCCGGAGGGCTGTGCTGGCGGCTTTTTCATGCAGCCGACGATTATGACCCGCTGTCAGGATAGGATGCGAATCGTCCGTGAAGAAATTTTCGGGCCGGTGATGTCAGTGTTGACATTCGACAGTGAGGATGACGCCGTACGCCGCGCCAATGCCAGCGCGTTTGGCCTTGGTGCCGGCGTTATGACCCGTGATCTGGGGCGGGCGCATCGGGTGGCCGACGCCCTCGACAGCGGCAATATCTGGGTCAACAGCTATAACATGCTGCCGCCTGGCCTGCCGTTTGGCGGGGCCAAGCAATCCGGTTTTGGCCGTGAAAATGGGCTTGATACGCTGACCGCCTATAGCGAGGTAAAATCGGTCTATATTCAGCTATGACCAAGCAGGATCTGCTGTAGGCGGCGCGATTGCGTTTGTGCATCAAAATCAGTCGTCAAGCGGCGTTGGGCAGCGCTCACAAATGATGGCAGATGCGCCGCATTATCGATCGCTTGCTGTAAAAGCGCGGCCAGCGCATCGGCGTCATTTTCCGGTGCCAGCAAGCCGCTCACCTCATGCGTGATAATTTCCGGGATACCGGCATGCCGGGTAGCGATGACCGGCGCGCCAGCTCGGATTGCTTCCAACACGACCGTTGGCAACCCTTCGCAATCACCATCAGCGGCTTCGCGGCTCGGCACCACCACCGCGGTTGCGCGCGCCATCAGTTTGGCCAGCGCATCGGGCGTTTGCCAGCCCAAAAACCGGACCGTATCCAGCCCGTCAGCTGCCGCCCGCAACAGCGCCTCATCCGGCCCGGCCCCGGCAATATCAAGGCGCGGTACCACATGGCCAGCCGCCTGAAGCCGCCGCATCGCCGCCAGTAACACATCGACACCTTTTTTGCCGGTCAGCCGGCCGGCGAACAAGTACGGGCCGGTCCGCGCCTGCGGGGCCTCAAGCCGGGAACAATCGATGCCAATATAATGGGTGACAAGCTTGTCACGCGGGAACCCCTGATCGGCCAAACGCCGGGCCACAAAATCTGACACGCATAAAAAGGCGCGCGCATAATCTTGCAGCGCAGCAAGACGACGCTGATATATCGTGGGAATAAGGCGCTGTCGCTGATGGGTGTTTTTGGTCGCATCACCGCCATGATATGTCACATAAAGCGGCAGCCCCAACTGCCGCGCCAACGGCAGCGCCAACGCCCCACCCCGCCCAAAATGCGCATGCAGCGCCACCGGGTCAAACGCCCGCATCGGGCCAAGATCGACATGACCGGTTTGTTTGAATAAAAATCGGCCGATCGGGCCACGGCCTGTTGCCAGCTTTGGCCCGTCAAGTTCATCAGCGCGCCAGCCGAACCGGTTGGCGACATAAACCGGCTGCAGCCTGTCAAACCCCCGATAATGCGTCGGAATAAAGCCTTCGCTTGGCAGTAACAGCTTGTCCCGAAACACCAGACAATGGCGCGCCCCGTCTGGCTTAGCGGACATCATCCAGCTCAGGCAATGGCAGGGCCGTGGTATATTTGATTTCTTCCATCGCAAAGGACGAACTGACATCGGTCAGCTGCACATTGGCGATCAGCTTGCGGTAAAACTGGTCATAGCTGGCCATATCAGGCACCACCACACGAAGCAGATAATCAACCTCGCCACTCATCCGATAGAATTCGACAACTTCCGGCATCGCCGCAACCATATTGGCAAAATCGGTCAACCAATCCGCATTGTGCTGGTCGGTGCGCACCGCGACAAATACCGACATGCCGACGCCAATTTTTTTCGGATCGAGCAAGGCCACCCGTTTACGGATGATACCGCTTTCTTCCATCCGCTGGATGCGCCGCCAGCATGGCGTGACCGATAGACCCACTTTCCGCGCAATATCGGCAACAGGCTGCGCCGCGTTCGACTGCAACTGCGCCAAAATCTGCCTGTCAATCTGATCCATGATATGTCCTGTTTTTTTAACTGACACAGAATTTCTTTCTGTCTGTTACCCGAAATATTCAAAATAATTTTTTGATATGGGTCAATAACGTGTCTATGTGGGAAATTTTACTATATTTATGTGATTTTTACAAGCTTGTTTGCTGCCAATGCCGCGCCGTGCAGATTGCTTATATATCGTGATTGCGGTCTTGCAAAACAACTGCGCCAATTGCAGTATCGCCGCCATGAAACAGACAAGATTATCGCTTTTGACAAGTCCGGACTGGACCGATTACGAACTGCTCGACAGTGGCCATTTGCAGAAATTTGAGCGGTTTGGTCGCTTTCGGTTCATCCGGCCCGAACCGCAAGCCATGTGGCAACCGCGCCTTGATTTGGCAGAGTGGCAGGCCGATGGGGTATTTGTCGCTGGCAAAAACAGCGATGATGACAATGATCAAGGCCGGTGGCAATTGGCGCCAAATCTGCCCGATATGTGGGATATGGGCTATCAGTCATTGCGGTTTTTGGCACGGCCAACGCCATTTCGGCATCTTGGTTTTTTTCCGGAACAAGCCGCCCATTGGGACTGGTGCGCGACCGCCATCACCCGCTTTATCGCCCGCCACCAGCGGCCGCCCCTTGTGTTAAATCTGTTTGCCTATTCCGGCCTTGCCAGCCTTCATGCCGCCGCTGCCGGGGCCGAGGTCACCCATCTAGACGCCAGCAAAAAAGCGGTTGCCCAAGCATTTGAGAATCGCGATATGTCGGGCATGAGCGATGCGCCAATCCGGTTTATCACCGATGATGCGACCGGATTTGTCGACCGGGAATTGCGCCGTGGCCGACGCTACGATGGAATCATTCTCGATCCGCCAAAATATGGCCGCGGCCCAAAGGGCGAGTTTTGGAAAATCGAGGATCATTTGATCCCGTTATTGCAAAAATGTCGGGCGCTGCTGTCGGATGACCCCTTATTTCTGGTGCTGACAATTTATGCGATAAGGGCATCATCACTGGCGGCGCATTATGCGTTAGCCGATACGCTGGCCGGTTGTGGGGGGCATTTGGAATCCGGGGAACTGGCATTACAGGAAAGCCCAACAAGCGCCGCTCCGGCAACCGCCGGCCGGTTTGTCGCACAAGCCAATTTTGCCCGTTGGCAGGCCGACTGAGCATCACAGGATAGACCAAACTAGCCGTCAGCTGCGTTGGCGCAACGCCTCATAAAGCGCAACGCCGGTTGCCACCGCCAGATTGAGCGAGTCCGACCGGCCGCGCATCGGCATTTTAACCAGCTGGTGGCAGGTCGCCATCAAGGCTGGCGTCAAACCTGCTTGTTCATTCCCCATCAACAGAATGAGGGGGCCGCTATAATCCGCGGCGCGATAGTCAATGGCTGCCGGCAATGCCGTGCCCACAATCCGGCCTGGCCAGCCGCCAGCAAAACGGATAAACGCTTCCTCACTGCAGCTGACAAGACGTACATTGAACACCGCCCCCATCGACGCACGCACCGCCTCAACCGAATAGGGATCGGTGCAATCGCCAATCAGCACAATGCCGGTCGCACCCACCGCATCGGCGGTCCGCATAACAGTCCCAAGATTGCCAGGATCACGCACCCGATCCAGTGCCACCCAGATGTCGCCGCCAACCGCCTCAACCGACTCAAGCCGGTCCCACCGCTGGCCAAACGCCCCCAGCAGCATTTGCGGATTATCCTTGCGGCTGATCCGCCCCAATAGTGATTCGGTCATCGGCAGGGCGCGCCCGTTGCTGGCGGCAAGCCCGGCCAATAGCTGCCTCACCTGCGAGTCATTTTCGCGTCCAGCCACAAAGGCCAGCCGGTGCATGTCCCAGCCAAGCGCCAGCGCCTCCAGACAGATTCGGGTCCCTTCGGCCAAAAACCACCCGGTCTGTTTCCGGTATTTTCGTTCATGAAGCGCCCGTAGCCGCTTGACCTCGGCATTGGCGGCACTGGTAATGGCATCGGGAATCAAAACGGGATAGCGATTTGTCATGCGCGCCTGAACATCCACAATCAGCAACAGCAAAAATCAGCCATAGCAAAAAATCAACATGATCGATAGCCCCACCGACACCGCCCCACTGACACCGCCCCACCGACTTGGGTTTAACCGTCACCGGGATCGCGACCAGCCATAGATTCGCTCCCATCCCAAAAATCTGTCAGAAATCGAAATTTTTTGTTTTGTTTCCGACGATACGCGGATTATTGAAGAAGGAACCAGCTTGTGATGCTGGGGGTGATCAGAGGGCTAGATATGGCTGGAGCGGCGCATAAATCCTTGCTGCATGATGCGGGCAACGGCGCACCATACCGTATTGGCTTTTTGCTTGTTCCTGAATTTTCGATGCTTGCTTTTGCATCGGCGATCGAACCGTTACGCGCCGCCAACCGATCATCCGGCAAGACCTTGTTCGCATGGGATGTGGTGTGCGCCGACGGTGGCAGTTGCACCGCCAGTAACGGGATCGAGGTCAGCCAGTGCGGCGGGCTTGAAATGCTGGACCCGTGTCATATGGTGCTGGTATGCGCCGGGGTTAATGTTCGCAGCAACAGCAAACCGGCCGTCATCAATGCGATCCGGCGGCTGGACCGGCAGGGAAAAATTGTCGGCGCCATCTGCACCGGCACCTATATCATGGCGGCGGCTGGCTTGCTGGACAATCGGCGCTGCACCATTCATTGGGAAAATATTGACGGGCTTGCCGAAGAGTTTCCCAAACTTGATATCACCAATGACCTGTTTGAAATTGACGGCAACCGCCTGACCTGTTCGGGCGGCACGGCGGCGCTGGATATGATGCTGAATTTGATCACCGACGCCTTTGGGGCGTCGCTGGCATCCGACATCTCGGATCAATTTATCCATGACCGGATCCGCGAACAGACCGACCGGCAACGTATGGAGCT
>CAZYKI010000005.1:13574-20081 GCA_964648035.1 uncultured Candidatus Puniceispirillum sp.
GCCAGCCCGTTCTTGCGGGTGGCTGACAGGTGCGAATCAAGCCCGATTTTCTGCAAAAAATCCGGGTCTGTGGCCAGAATCTCGGCCGCAGACCGGCCTGAATAAACCCGTAAAAGCAACGCCACCAGCCCTTGCACAATCGCCGCATCCGATTCCGCCAGAAACCGGATTGTGCCATCCTCGTCCTTCTCGGCGGCGAAATACACAACCGACTGGCAACCGCGCAACCGATAGGAATCGGTCCGATATTTGTCGGGCAGGGGCGCCAAACGCCGTCCCTGATCAATCACCATCTGATAGCGGTCTTCCCAATCATCGAAAAAGCCGAACTCGTCAGCAATCAGGGCCGCTTCGGCCGTGGCCTGGTTGGTATCGGTGGCGTCTGGCATGATCCGTCCTTAGTGTTGGTTTACCGGCTGATATTGCGACGCCGGGCCAGCAAATCAAGAAGGCGCATCGCCGCATCGGTTGATTTGGTGCCGGGCAAGAATACCGCCGCCGCACCGCTTGTCTCAAGCACCGGAATATCGCCAGGCGGAATCACCCCGCCAACAACCAACTCAATATGCCGTCCGGCACCTGCATCCAGCTTTTGCCGCAAGGCCGGCACCTGACTTAGATGCGCCGCGGCCAGGGTGGACACGCCAATGGCATCAACCTGATGGGCGATGGCCAGATCATAGGCCTCGTCCGGCGTCTGGAACAATGGGCCGGTGATCACCTCAAACCCAAGGTCGGCAAAGGCCGATGCAATCACCTTCTGTCCACGGTCATGGCCGTCTTGACCAAGCTTGGCGACCAAGATGCGCGGCGCGCGGCCGGTGGCCTCGGTAAATTCAGCAATTCGATCCTGCAAAATATCGATTTCCGCACTGGCCGTCATATGCTGTTTCCATACCCCGCGCACACCTTGGATTTCAGCCTTATGACGGCCAAATTCGGCAGCCAATGCCTCGGACATTTCCCCAACGGTGGCACGCTTGCGCGCCGCATCAATCGCAAACGGCATCAGATTGTCGCTGCCGGCTGCAGCGCCGCGCAACGCATCCAATGCAGCCTTGACCGCAGTTTCGTCGCGCATCGCACGCAGTTGCTTTAATCGCTCAATCTGCTGGGCGCGCACCTCGCTATTGTCGATCCGGCGTACCTCGACCTGCTCGTCATCGGCATTCAGCGATACCGGCTGGTATTTATTGACCCCAACAAGGATCTGGGTGCCGGAATCGATCCGCGCCTGGGTACGGGTGGCCACTTCCTCGATCCGCAATTTGGGGACCCCGGCCTCAATCGCGGCGGCCATGCCGCCAAGCGCTTCGGTTTCGGCGATATGGCGGCGCGCCTTGCTAACCAATTCATGGGTCAGATGCTCGACAAGATGGCTTCCTCCAAACGGATCGATGACATGCGCCATATTGGCTTCATGCTGCAAGTGGATCTGGGTATTACGCGCAATCCGCGCCGAATAATCGGTCGGCAGGCCAAGTGCTTCATCCAGCGAGTTCGTATGCAACGACTGGGTGTGGCCGGCAACCGCCGCGGCGGCCTCGACACAGGTGCGCGGCACATTGTTAAACACATCCTGCGCGGCCAGTGACCAGCCGGATGTCTGGCAATGGGTGCGGAGCATCAGCGACTTGGCGTCACTTGGCGCGAAATGCGTCTGCATCAATTCAGCCCATAGCAGCCGCGCGGCGCGCAATTTTGCCACCTCCATAAAGAAATTCATCCCAATGCCAAAAAAGAAAGACAGGCGGGGGGCAAAATCATCAACCTTCAACCCTGCCGCAATCCCGGCGCGGATATAGGCAAGACCGTCGGCAAGCGTATAGGCCAGTTCGAGATCGGCCGAGGCACCGGCCTCTTGCATGTGATAGCCCGACACCGAAATAAAATTGAATTTTGGCATCGCGCTGGCGCAATAGCCAAAAATATCTGAAACGATACGCATCGATGGCTGCGGCGGATAGATATAGGTGTTACGCACCATAAATTCTTTCAGCACATCATTTTGAATAGTGCCGGCCAGCTGGGCTGGCTTTACCCCTTGTTCTTCTGCCGCAACAATGAACAGTGCCAGCACTGGCAATACCGCCCCGTTCATGGTCATTGACACGCTCATCCGGTCAAGCGGGATCTGATCAAACAACATCGCCATATCGGCAATCGAATCGATCGCAACCCCGGCCATGCCAACATCATCGGCAACCAATGGATTGTCCGAGTCATAGCCGCGATGCGTTGGCAGGTCGAACGCAACCGAAAGCCCCATCTGCCCCGCCGCCAAATTGCGCCGATAAAAACGGTTCGATTCAGCGGCCGTCGAAAATCCCGCATATTGCCGGATGGTCCAGGGCCGGGTGGCATACATGCTGGGGTAAGGGCCACGCAAAAACGGCGCGATCCCCGGCTTGCCAGCCGCCACCGCAGCGTGGTGCAGGGCATCATGGCGTGCCAATGGCGGGATGGTGATTTGCTCGGCATTGGTCGGCGGTGTTGGCATATCGGCTGGCAACGGTGCCGCCGGTGCCGCCACGCCCAGGTCAATTTTGGTGAAATCAGGAAACTCAACCATCACGCATCCCCTTTGCGGAACGGCGCAAGGTCAACCCCTACCAGACTGGCCAACAGCGCCAGCGGCGCTTTTGTTACCGCCGCCGCATCAGTTAGTTTTGCGGTCGCGACCAGCGGGTCAAGCGCGGTTCTCACCGCGGCCGCCATTTGGTCTAGCGCACAGCCGGCAAGGATCACATGGTCAGGACGCGCCGCGGTAATGGCCGCCGCATCGACATCGGCGATTGGCATCACCACCGGCACCATATGGCCAACCGCCAAAATTTTGGTAACCCGGTCAATGTCCGCCGCATCCGCATCAGCCCCATGCAACAGCAACAGGCGCGGCGGCGTATCAACGGCGCCTTGCCGGATTAGTTCGACCGCGGCCGCTGGTCGTGCCAAATGCTGCCAGCCGGGTTGGGCTGGCGGGAATTGCCGTTGATCCGGTTGCAGATTAACCCCAACAAGCGCCAATTCGCCCGATTCAAACCGCTGGAACCGGTCGGCCGCAGCGGCGCGCGCGGTAGCCATGAACCGATCTTGTTGGTGCCACGACATGGCCCCGCCTTCGGCTTCAATCTGCTGAAACGCGGTCCAAGCCGCGGTCGCAAGATCAGCGGTACGGGCCTCGATGAACGCCGCCCCGCCGGATGGATCAAGGCTGTGGGCAAGGCCGCTTTCTTCACGCAACAATAGCTGTTGCATTCGGGCCAAGCGGCGGCCGTCAGCACTGCTGCCACCAAGATGGTCATGGGCAAAGGCCGACATCCGGTCTGCGCCGCCGATCGCCCCACCAAGAAGCGCGGTTGTGGTCCGCAACATATTCACTTCAATATCAAGACAGCTAAACATCCGGCGCGACACCAGCGCATGGATCGGCAAGGCCACAGCCAGCCCCAACGGCGCCGTCACTGCCGCCCAGCAATGCCGTAAGGCGCGGATCTTGGCAATGCCCGCAAACAGATCCGCCGGTAACGCCACCTGGGCCGACAGCCGCGAGGCCAGCAACGCAAGGTCGAGCCCGGCTTTATGCCCGTGACGCAAAATGTCGGTCAGGCAGGCCAGAATATAGGCCAATTCCTCAACCGCGGTCATGCCGCGATTATGCCAGTGCCAGCCACCAGCCGCAAACAGGCCGCGCGGCACATCGTCACGATCGGCGGTGCCAAGCAACGACAAACCCGCGGCCAAAAGTTGCGGGTCTCCTGCCGGACCAAACGGGTCGATATTGGCATCGACGGCAAGTTCGCCAAGCCGGTGGCCTTGTTGCCGCGCCACCCTGTCAAGCGCGCTAAGATGCGTCATCGCCGACGCCCCCGAATCTAAACAAAGACCGATGGCCGATAGCATAACCCCGTCCAACATCGGCGCCATAGCCGCCTCATCGCCAAGCCCATAAAGCCACAGGCTGCCGACACCGTCCGCCAATTCATCCATGATCAACCGGTTGACCCCGGCGGGGTCGCCCGTCCTGTCATTGGCCGCATCGATCGGTTGGCAGATATCCCACCCGTGGGCAATATGCCGCGCCGGATCACATGGCAGGCGGGTCACGGGTACCGCCGCGCCGGAATCGCCGGTTACCGGATCATAGAGCGCATGGATGGCAAGGCCATCCTCGTCATGCCGGGTCAAGCTGTCAGCGGGCGCCCCTTTCAACAGCTTGTCGATCAGCGCCAGCCATTGCTGACGATCAGCTGGCGCAAAGGTGCTTTGGGTGGGTGACATGACCGGCCTTTTGTTTTAACTATCGGAGATGAAATTAGCAGCGCCGTCCCGGTAAATCAAGGAACCAACATGACGCCGGACCGTCCCGACATGTCGCTATTGCCGCACTGGTCAGACCGTGCCAACCGGCTAATGTGGCTGGTCCTGCTGGGCCTGACACTGGCGCGCACAATGGCGGTTTTGGTCAGCCCGCTTGGGCTTGGTGTTGACGAGGCACAATATTGGCTGTGGAGCGAGACACCCGATTTCGGCTATTTCACCAAGCCGCCACTGACCGCGTGGATCATCGGCGCGGCGCATTGGCTTTTTGGCCATCATGAGGCGGCGGTCCGACTGCCGGCAAGCTGGCTTCATCTGGCCACGGCGGTTGTGTTATGGCGGTGCGGTGATTGGCTTTATGGCGCGGCGGCGGGCCGGGTGACGGCGCTTGTCTGGATCAGCCTGCCAGCCACCGCACTTGGCAGCTTCTTGATATCAACCGACACACCGCTGATGCTGACCATTGCGCTGGCCTTGTTGGCGCTGGCGGCTGCCGCCAGCCACCGGCTTGCGGTGCGCTCGGCCATGCTGCTGGCGGGCATGGCGCTGGGCTGTGGTCTATTGGCCAAATATGCCGCGGCCTATGCGCTGTTTGGCGTAATGCTTGTCTGGGCGTCTGGCCGCCACCAGAACAAGCCGCTTGTGACCGGCAAGGGCTTGCTGTTGGTGATCGCCGCCTGTCTGCTGACCGCCAGCCCGAATCTGATCTGGAACCTGACGCATGATTTTGCAACAGTCCGTCACCTTGGCGATAATGCCAATGTGACACGGCAAGCCGGCGGGATCGTCGCGGCGTTACAGTTTTTGGTCACCCAAGCCGCCGTGGCCGGGCCGGTGCTTTTTGTCGTGATGCTGGGGGTTCTGCCCGCATCGCGCACCGATCACACCGCGGGCTGGCTGGCCTGGATGGCGATGCCGGCATTGATATTCATGACCATTCAGGCCGGTATCAGCGAAGCCAATGCCAATTGGGCGATGGCTGCCTATCCGCCGTTGGCAATATGGCTTGGCGGCTTTTTAACCGCGACAACAGCGCGGTGGCGGCACCGGCTTGGCCAGCTTGGCATTGGCATCAATATGCTGGCCAGCGTCATGATGATCGTCATTTCAGCGGTTGGTAGTCTTGGCCCGCTAACACCGCAATCCGACCCGCTGCGCCGGCTTCGCGGTTGGGACCAGCTGGCGCGCGACCTGACGCCCGAACTGGCCGCCCATAAGGCCGACCGGATCATCGCCGACCGGCGGGCGCCAGCCGCCCTGCTTCACTGGCATTTCTACAACCAGCCGGTCACCGTAATGCTGTTCGATCAAGACGGTATCCCGCGCAACCATTTTGAGGCCAATCACAGCTGGACCCCGCGGCCAAGCGCCCGCGTTCTGGCACTGTCAGCACAGCCAACCCCACCATCGATTGGTGGCATAAACTGGCAAAGCCATCCGGTAAAAAGCGATGTCAAAATCAGCTATAACCGCCACCGGCTTTACTACATTCATCGCGGTGTAGAGCCTGCCACCACGCCTGATTAGTCAATCCGGCCGGATTTGATGATGCGCCCAAATACCGCGAGGGTTTCCGGGCTGACATGATGTTCAACCCCCTCAGCATCTTCCTCGGCGATCGGTGCTGGCACCCCGATGGTGACCAGAAAGTCACGCACCACCTGATGCCGTTCTTGCGCTTGACGCGCCATTGTCTCGCCAGCCTCGGTCAGGAAAATCGACCGATAGGGGCGCGTTTCAACCAAATTTTCCCGCTGCAACCGCTGGATGATTGCATTGACCGTCGGGCTTGTCACCCCGAACCGGGCCGCCAAATCTACGGTACGCGCTTCACCGGTTTCAGCAATCAATTCGGCAATCATCTCGACATAATCCTCGGCCACCTCGGATTGGTGGGCTTGGCGTATGCGGTCAAATTTGGCAGCGCTGGCGCGGGCGGTTTCGTTTGACATGGTGACGCCCCTTTCTGTGGCGGCCAAATTATAAAGAATCTATAAAATTTTAGCCACAGCTTAATTTTTAATGCGTTGATATATTTCACCCGCGGCGAAGGCCATGCGCATCGCCTGATACGGCTGGCCAATTTAGGCGATTTCGTCACCGGCAATTCGGTTGCTTTGGGGGCTGTCGATGCGCTAGAGTGCCTGCAACCCATGGGAACGCCGGCGCCGGCTAGGTTGCAGCATT
>CAZYKI010000005.1:20181-43813 GCA_964648035.1 uncultured Candidatus Puniceispirillum sp.
ACCGCCCTAGAAGCTGCCGCCTTTCGGCGGCTTGTTGCACATCTGCAGGATCGCACTGACGTGCAAAATATTGACATGATGAATCTGGCCGGTTTTTGCCGTAACTGCCTGTCGCGCTGGTACCGCGAGGCGGCCGCCGATGCCGGACAAAACCTGTCGGACGGGGCCGCGCGTGAAATTGTCTACGGCATGGATTATGCCGAATGGAAAGCCAAATTCCAGACCGAGGCAACCGCCGCACAAAAAGCACAATATGAAAAAACCCACGGCAAGCACTAATACGGCACGCACTAATAGCGTAAGCACTAACCCGGCAAGCACTAACCCGGTAAGCATTGGCAGGACACAGCAATTATGAGCATCATTCCCGGAACCGGCGCTGGCGCCGAACAATTGAGCCAATTTATCGAGCGTATCGAACGGCTTGAAGAAGAAAAACGGGCGCTTATGGCGGATATCAAAGATGTCTATGGCGAGGCCAAGGCCACCGGCTTTGAGCCAAAAATCATGCGGCAGATTGTACGCATGCGGGCGATGGACCGGGATGTGCTAAGCGAACAGGATGCGCTTCTTGACACCTACCGCGACGCGCTTGGTTTACGCTAGGCTGTCATGCGCTATCCATCAGGTGATTTTGGCGATCGACTGACGGCGGCGAACCGCCGTACCGGTACCGTGCTGTGTATGGGAATCGACCCCCATGCGGCCATGATCCCGTCCCTTTTTGGAACAGCCACCGCTGCGGCTGGCAGTGAGGCGGCGATTCGTGCCATCGACGATTTTGTCATGGCATGTCTTGAAACGGCAATTGGCCGGGTCGCAGCCATCAAGCCCCAAGCCGCTTTTTTCGAACAGCAGGGACCTGCCGGTATGGCGCTGTTGCAGCGGTTGGGGCGCGCCGCGATTGAGGCTGGCATGCTCGTGATCATGGATGCCAAACGCGGCGATATCGGCAGCACCTCAACCGCCTATGCGGCTGGCTGGATCGGCCATGATGCCCCCTTCCCCAGCGACGCGCTGACAATCAATCCGTGGCTTGGGATCGACACGTTGCAGCCATTTCTGGACCGCGCCGATGCCACCGGAAGTGGTCTGTTTATCCTGAACCGAACCAGCAATCCGGGGGCAGCCGACCTACAGGACAAGCTGGTTGACGGCACTCCGCTCTATACGCATCTGGCAAAAATGCTGGCCCCATTGGCGGCCGCGCGCACCGGAACGACAGGCATATCATCGCTGGGGATCGTCGCCGGCGCTACCTGGCCGGAAGAAGCCCGTGCCTTGCGGGCGGACCTGCCGGCATCGCCGTTTTTGGTGCCGGGGTTTGGCGCCCAAGGTGCCGGGCCAGACAAGGCGACAAGCGGCCTTATACGCACCCAAGATGGCTGGACCGGTGGGCTGGTGAACAGCACCCGCGGACTGATATTCCCGCAGACCGCCGCAAATGCCACCTCTATCGCGGCGTGGCGGACGGCCATTATCGAGACCATCGCCGCCAATAGCGCGGCATTGAACAGCGCCCTTTAGGGCCTATCGCGCTGTCCAAAAGATATATCTAAATTGGTCACGCAATTGTGATCGAAACGGTGTATTTTGCCCTTTCTTCATGCAGTTAACCCAACCCAAGCTAACCATAGGTGCAGGTCTGTGACCTGTTGATTTGCGATGTGGCTGGGTGTTTGTCATATCGCTGTTTAGTTTGAGGAATGGTTCTGTGGCAAATAAAGGTAAGACCAACACTGTTTCAGACAAGACAGTGTCGCGCGTGGCAGGAACAGACGAATCCAAAGCAACGCCGGATGAAACAAATCAACACATCGGTGAAACGAATCAACATGTTGGGGAATCTCAACAGACTGGGGAAACCGGCCAACCGATCATTGAAGATATCAAAGATGGTGAATTGGTCTGGTATAATGAACGCAAGGGCTATGGGTTCGTCCGGATTGATGATGCCGAGGTGTTTCTCCATCGTTCGACCCTTGATCGGTTCGGCCTTGTTCGGCTCTTAACCGGTGATCGGTTGCGCGTATCCTTGACCACCAACGAGCATGGGCATGTGATTCAAGATTTGCTGGGTGTAACCCGGCCGATCAACACAACTTTGCCTGCCGCATCGGTACCAGACGCTGATGAACGTCGTGCTATCGTGAAATTTTTTAATGATTTGCGCGGCTATGGCTTTGTTACCGCCGAGGATATGAGCGAAGATGTCTTTGTGCATTCACGGGTGTTGAATGATTGTGGTTTTCATTCGTTGTTTCAGGGGCAAAAGCTGCTGATCAAAATTGACGATTCGGGACGTGGCCCCCAGGTCCAAGCGGTACGGCTGTTGAACGAATAGGCCGATAACGAATCGGCTTGAGCCAGCGCCGGTTCACAAGTACGGTAGGCGGGCAATCGCCTGCGCGGGCTAGCTGCGGTCGTTTTCATGCGGCGGCTTATTTACGGCTATCACGGCGGTGATTCACCCAAACAATCACACCGGGAACACCGCGCATGTCAACCGCTACACCTGCCGCCAGCCCGCAATATCGCTGGGTCCTTATCATGCTGTCCGGCGCCGCCTTGGTGTCAATCACACTTGGCATCCGGCAGGTGTTCGGGCTGTTTTTGATCCCGATTTCGACCGAATTGAACAGTGGCGTTCAAATATTCTCACTCGCGATTGCCGTACAGAACCTAGTCTGGGGGGCATCATCGCCACTGTTTGGCGCGGTGGCCGACAAATATGGCGCGTGGCGGGTGGCGGCGTTTGGGCTGTTGGTGTTTGCCGCCGGCCTGCTATCGATGGCGATGGTGGTGAATGAGGCCGGTATTTTTCTCGGCCAAATTCTGATTGGCATTGGCATTGGCAGCGCCGGCATATCGATCGCTGTCGGGGCCGTTGCCCGCGCCGCACCACCGGCCAAACGGTCACTGGCCATGGGTTTGGTCACCAGCTTTGGGTCTTTTGGTCAATTTGCATTGGTGCCTGTCACCCAGATTTTCATGACCGAACATGGTTGGCAATTTGCGCTTGTTATGTTGTCGGCGCTGTCGGCATCGATGATTGCGGTCAGCCTTGGCCTACGCACCCCGGCAGGACGCGCCTCGCCACCGGTTGAAGGGGCGGTGTTAACCACCGGGGCGGCGTTGCGCCAGGCCACCAGTAGCCGCGATTATATTTTGCTGACCGTCGGATTTTTTGTTTGCGGTTTGCAGTTGGTATTTATCACAACGCATCTACCAACCTATCTGCGTGATGCTGGCCTGTCGGCCGAAATTGCGGGCTGGTCACTGTCGCTGATCGGGCTATTTAATATTGTTGGCGCGTTTATCTGCGGCTGGCTTGGCGGCGTGATGTCAAAAAAGAAAGCGCTGGCATCGGTTTATTTGTTACGCGGTCTGGTAATTGTGGCGTTTATCACGGTGCCGGCCAGCCCGTTTATGGCGCTGTTTTTCGGGGCGGCAATGGGGCTGTTATGGCTTGGCACGATCCCCCTGACCAGCGGCCTGATTGTCACCTTTTTTGGGCCCCGCCATCTCAGCATGCTCTATGGGCTGGTGTTTTTCTCGCATCAGATCGGCTCATTTGTCGGCGCGTGGCTCGGCGGGGTCTGGTACGATATGTTTGGCAATTACGAAGCGATGTGGTGGCTTAATGCCGCCGCTGGCTTGTTTGCGTTCATCGTCAATTGGGCCATCCGCGAGCCACAGCCAGACGCAGTTCCGGCATAACCATGCCGCCGGTCTGATCGGATAGGTGGGCGGCGTAGCCCTTGGATAGCTGGGCGGCGTAGCCGCAGGTCATTTGCGCGTCAGGCATGGCCCGTCAAGATTGGGCGCCAAGCCAGCGTTCAACGTCAAGCGCCGCCATACAGCCCATGCCCGCCGCGGTCACCGCTTGCCGGTAAATCTTATCAACACAGTCACCAGCGGCAAATACCCCGTCAACCGATGTGGCTGTGCCGCCGGCAGCGGCAATAATATAGCCCTCATCATCAAGCGTCACCGCACCGGCAAAGGCGCTGGTTGCCGGGTCATGGCCGATGGCCACAAACATGCCATGCGCGGCGATGGTTTTATCAGCATCACCGACTGTCGATTCAAGCCGGAGGCCGGTCACCCCGCTATCGTCACCCAACACTTCGGCCACCGCGCGGTTCCATTCGATGTTGATATTGTCCTTTTTCATCAGGCGGTCCTGCATGATTTGTTCAGCCCGCAAACTATCACGCCGATGCACCAGCGTGACCGATTTGCAGATATTGGCAAGATAGAGCGCTTCTTCAACAGCGGTGTTGCCACCACCGATCACCGCAACGTCACGATCCTTATAGAAAAAGCCGTCACAGGTCGCACAGGCTGATACGCCGCGCCCGTTAAATTGTGCTTCAGACTCAAGGCCAAGCCAGCGGGCTTGGGCACCAGTGGCCAGAATCACCGCATCAGCGGTCATCACCGCCCCCGAATCGAGGCGCAGGGTAAATGGACGAGACGAGGTATCAAGCGCGGTCACAAGGTCATACAACACCCGCGCCCCGACATTTTCTGCCTGTGCTTGCATCTGTGTCATCAACCACGGTCCTTGAATGACATCGGCAAAACCGGGGTAATTTTCGACATCGCTGGTAATGGTCATCTGCCCGCCCGGTTGCAGTCCGGCGATAATAACCGGCTTCAAATTGGCCCGGGCGGTGTAGATACCAGCGGTCAGACCGGCGGCACCGGCACCAATAATCACAACATGTTCATGGGTCGGGGCGGGAACGGTCATCGGGCAATCGTCTTTCTCAACGCAGGTCGCTGGGGTCGCATTGGTGGATTTTACTGTCTAGCTTTTGGGATAACACCCAACAGCTTGTGTTTTCAAGTGTCATTTCTACAACATCATGTTAGTTTTACGCGATGAGTGCGAGGAGCCTTGATGCCATGTGGCTGGTGCGTTTTGTTTGTCTGGCGGCGGTGATGCTGGGGGCCAGCCTAGCCAGTTTTGCCACCGCCTATGCCAGCACGCCCCCCACAACCCACAACAGCGCCAATACTGTCACTGGACCGCCACAGATCGCCGGTGCCACGATATTGTCCGGCACGGCGATTGAGGGCGGGTTGATTGTGGCCCGTACCATGCCAGATGCACAAATCTGGCTAGACGACACCCCGATCGCACGGGCCGATAATGGGGTTTTCGTGATCGGGTTTCACCGCGACTCCGATCAGCCGGTCAAAATCACTATCATCATGGCCGATGGCACAACCCACAACAGTGTGTTAACCCCAGCGCAGCGCGATTATAACATCCAGCGGATTGACGGGCTGAAGTCACAGCATGTGACACCGCCGCCAGCCCGGATCGCCCGCATCAAGGCCGATGCAGCGGCGGTGCGCGCCGCCCGCGATACCCGCGTTCCGACCGGCGATTTCTGGACCGGATTCGACTGGCCAGCGCGCGGCCGCATCTCCGGCGTTTTTGGGAGCCAGCGTATTTTGAACGGGGTGCCGCGCCAGCCGCATTACGGGCTGGATATTGCTGGGCCGACCGGCACACCCGTCTATGCGCCAGCCAGCGGTGTCGTCACCTTGGTCAAGGATCTATATTTTTCCGGATGGACTGTGATGCTCGCGCATGGACTTGGGGTCAATTCGGCATTTCTGCATTTGGACATGGCCGCGGTAAAAACCGGTGATGCGATCACCCGTGGTCAGCTGATTGGCCATATCGGGGCGACCGGGCGGGCCACCGGGCCGCATCTTGATTGGCGGATCGATTGGAACGGCCGCCGCATTGATCCGGGGCTTCTTGTTGACATGACCAACAAGCCATAAGGAATCTTTCATCAATGCGCACCATATTTATTTTTGGTCTGGGCTATGTGGGTACGGCACTGGCACACCAGCTTAGTGCGGCCGGCTGGCGGATCAGAGGCACCACCCGCCGCCCGGCAGCGCTGGCCAGCACCACCCCCGCGGACTGGCAGATTTTTTCCTTTGCCGCTGGCCATGGGCTTGAAGATCCAGCGACAGCGCTAACCGGTGTCGATGCCATCCTGTCAACCATTGCCCCGATCGATGGCACTGATCCGGTGATGGATGCCCATGCCGACGATCTTTCCGGCTTTGCCGGATGGACCGGCTATTTGTCGGCGACATCAGTTTATCCGGATATGCCGCACTCTATCTGTTATGAAGACACCCCGCCCGCCCCGGCAACCGCGCGTGGCGTCGCCCGGGTTGCGGCTGAGACGCGGTGGCAGAGCCAGCTTGATGCCGAATTATTTCGACTTGCCGGCATTTATGGGCCCGGTCGCAGCCCGTTTGACAGCTTGCGCGCGGGCACCGCACGGATTATCACCCGCAAGGGTCAGCTTTTTAACCGGATTCATCTTGATGATATCTGCCGGGTTATCATCGCCGCCCTGAAGACGCCGCGTCGGCGGCGTATTATCAATTTGGCCGATGGCACCCCCGCGTCCCAAGGTGATGTGATACGCCATGCGGCCCAGCTGATCGGTGTAGACCCGCCACACCCAGAACGGCTGGAAGAGGCCGCCCTATCGCCAATGGCCCGCAGTTTTTATCTGGCATCCCGGCATATCGGGTCACGCGTTATCAAGCCCGAACTGGGGGTCGATTTACGCTATCCGGATTATCAAAGCGGCCTTGCGGCTATTTTGGCAGCCGAAGGTCAGCCAATCGCCGGGTCGAGTGATCCATCGGCATAGCGTGCGGCCATCGCGGCCAGCGACAGGGGCTTGATCCGCGATGCGTGACCGGCGGTACCGAATCGTTCAAACCGGTCGGCACACAGGCTTTCCATCGCATCCATCGCCGGTTTCAGGAATTTGCGCGGGTCAAACTCAGCCCGGTTTTCATCGGCGACCTTGCGAATGATTCCAAGCATCGCAAGGCGGCAGTCGGTATCGATATTAACCTTGCGAACCCCGTTTTTAATTCCGCGCTCAATTTCTTCAAGCGGCACGCCCCAGGTTTGTGGCATTTCACCGCCATGCGCGTTGAACACGTCCTGCAATTCTTGTGGCACGCTTGATGAGCCATGCATCACCAGATGAATGTTGGGAAGCCGGCGGTTGATCTCCTCAACCACATTCATCGCCAGAATTTCACCATCGGGCTTGCGGGTGAATTTATAGGCGCCATGCGATGTGCCCATGGCGATCGCCAGCGCATCAACCTTGGTCCGCTTGACAAAATCGACCGCCTGATCAGGGTCGGTCAAGAGCTGGTCCTCGGACAATTTGCCTTCGGCGCCATGACCATCTTCCTGCTCACCCTCGCCGGTTTCCAAAGATCCCAATACCCCAAGCTCACCCTCGACCGAGACGCCGCCATGATGCGCCATTTCGGTGACACGGCGGGTGATATCAAGATTATAGTCATAGGATGCCGGGGTTTTGGCATCTGCCTCAAGCGAGCCATCCATCATCACCGAGGTAAAGCCATATTGAATCGCGGTCATGCAGGTGGCTTCATTATTGCCATGGTCTTGATGCATACAAACCGGAATATGCGGATACATTTCGGCCAACGCCTTGACCATAGCTTGCAACATAATGTCACCAGCATAAGAGCGGGCGCCGCGGCTGGCCTGAATGATCACCGGTGCGTCGACCCGGTCGGCCGCTTTCAAAATCGCAAGCCCCTGTTCCATATTATTGATGTTAAAGGCTGGCACGCCATATCCATGTTCGGCGGCATGATCAAGAAGTTGGCGAAGCGTGATCAGCATGAGACGGCCCCTTATCCGGTCGGATGACTACAATATTATTGACTAGGCCAGTTATGACCCATAGGCGGCAAACTCGTCAACTTCCTTTGCCGACCCAAATACCAGCGGCACCCGGGCATGCAAATCAGCGGGCGCCAAATCAAGGATTGGCACGGCACCATCGGTTGCCTTGCCGCCCGCTGCCTCGACCAAAAAGGCGACCGGATTAGCCTCATAAACAAGCCGTAACCGGCCCGCGCCATAACCATCACGGCGATCGGCCGGATATAGAAAAATACCGCCACGGCGGAAAATACGCCAGCCATCGGCCACCAGCGAGCCAACCCACCGCATATTGAAATTGCGGCCGCGGGGCCCGTCCTTGCCAGCCAGACAATCGCCAATATAGGCCGCCACATCCTTATGCCAATGCCGCTGGTTCGAGGCGTTAATCGCAAACTCGCTGGTGACATCGGGGATACGGACCTGCCAGCCCATATCGTGAAACGCCCCGTCCGCGGCCAATTGCAGCGCGATCACCGGCCCGCCGAAACTAACCAGCAACGTGGTTTGTGGCCCATAGACAAAAAAACCGGCCGCAAGCTGATTGCGGCCCGGCTGCAAAACACCGCCACTCGCCGGCAAAATGGAAAAAATCGTGCCGATCGATACGTTGGTGTCAATATTGCTCGATCCATCAAGCGGATCACTGGCCACAATCACCGACCCGCCAGCATGCAGGGGAATAGCCGCATCCTGTTCTTCAGACAGATAGCTTGCCACCGCATCGACCTTACCCAGTGCCGACGCAATGATATCATCGGCCATCACATCCAGTGCCTTTTGGGTATCCCCATCGGCATTTTCCGTGCCACGCACCGCCCCTAAACCGGCGGCATCACCCTGATGTCTGATCAGGCCGGCGATTGATGTCGCCGCATCCGCAAGCGCGGCGACCGCGGCAGCCGCCGCCGCCTGTAACGGCCCACGCGCCGCTTCACAAGCAAGCACAGAAGAGAGGTTAGACATAAGACACCTTTCGCCGCATCAACAAAATAATGGCCAGGCCGAAGGCTAGCAAAAACAAAACGCCCGCACCATAGGGGTAACGGGCGTTCGGTTGAGATTTGCCGTTCCGGCAGAACTATTCGCGATTACCGAACAGCCGCAGGATGAACAAAAACATATTGATGAAATCGAGATAGAGGGTCAAAGCCCCGAAAATCGATTTCTTGGCGGCCACTTCACTGCTGTCACCCGCCATATACATTGATTTGATCCGCTGCGTGTCCCATGCGGTCAGGCCAGCGAAAATCAACACGCCAACGACCGAGATCACAAATTCCAGCTGCGTCGAGGCCATGAAAATATTCACGATCGAGGCAATGATCAGACCAAACAAGCCGATGATCATGAACGACCCCATCGCCGACAGGCTACGCTTGGTGGTGTAGCCATACAGGCTTAGACCGGCAAACGCCCCGGCGGTAATGAAAAAGGCACGCGCGACACTTGCCCCTGTATAGACCATCAAGATTGAGGCAAGCGACAGCCCCATGACCGCGCCATAGACGTAAAACACGTTCCGCGCCTTGGCCGCCGACATCTTTTCAATACGGGCAGATAGCCAAAACACCATCCCAAGCGGTGCCAGCATAATCACCCATTTCAGCGGTGTCCCATACATCAGCTGGCCAATACCAGCCACATTCAGCACCGCCCATTTGGTCGCATAGGCAAAAAAGCCGGTCAGCAACAAGGCGGTCGTCATGTGATTATACACGCCAAGCATATAGGCCCGTAGCCCGACATCAGTCTGGGCAGCCGTGGCCGCGGCGGTATTCATAAAGCGATTATCTTGCATTGTGCGACTCCAAAAATTGTCATATTCGATAGCCGCGCTATCGATAGTGTGAATCTAGTCGATCCACAGCGGTTTTTCAAGGTTTGACCGCGCTATCTTGTTACGATTTCATGAACCGGGCGCGGGTTGGGCCGCGACACCGGTTTTCTGACGCCGGCCGCGTTCCGATGCTGATTTCAATTGCCCGCATGCGGCCAGAATATCGCGTCCCCGCGGGGTGCGGACCGGCGATGCATAACCGGCATTCATCACACGCTTGGCAAAGGCCGCAATGCGCGCATCGCTGGAACAGACATAGGGGCTTCCCGGCCATGGATTGAACGGGATCAAATTCAGTTTTGACGGGATCCCCCGGATCAAAGACAATAAGGCGCGGCAATCGGCATCACTGTCATTAACCCCGTCAAGCATGACATATTCCCAGGTAATCCGGCGCGCATTCGACAGGCCTGGATAGTGCCGACATGCCTCAATCAATTCGGCAAGCGGATATTTCCGGTTAATTGGCACCAACTCATTACGCAATTCATCGCGCGTTGCATGCAGCGAAATGGCCAAATTCACACCAAGCTCGTCCCCACAGCGCTTGATTTCAGGCACCACGCCCGATGTGGACAAGGTAATCCGCCGCTTGGAAATCGCAATCCCGTCACCACCCATGATAATTTTGAGAGCGGCGGCCACATTGTCATAATTAAACAATGGTTCACCCATGCCCATCATAACGATATTGGTCAATCGCCGGTCTGGGTTGCCCGACGGCCAGTCGTCGATCTCGTCCATCGCCAGCAGCACCTGACCGCAAATTTCGGCAACAGTCAGGTTTCTGACCAGCTTTTGGGTACCGGTATGGCAAAAACTACAGGTCAGGGTGCAGCCGACTTGTGATGACACGCACAAGGTACCGCGGTCATGATCGGGTATGTAAACCGTTTCGGCTTCTTGCCCATCGGCAAATCGCAACAACCATTTGATTGTGCCGTCAACCGATTGCAGGCGCTGTGTGACAACCGGCCGGTCGGCAACAAAATGCGCGGCAAGCAGCTGCCGCACATCTTTGCCAAGATCGGTCATTTCGTCAAAGCTAGTCAGCCCGTGGCGCCATACCCACCGCCAGACCTGCCGCGCCCGAAATTTTGGCAAGCCAAGCGCCACAAGCCGGGCTTCAAGTTCGGCCAATGACAGCCCCAACAGATTCTGCCGCATCGGCGCATCTGGCCTGAGAGCCCCGTTTGGAGGCAAGGTGTCTAAGGTCTCTATGGCCGGTATTGTCATCGGGGTCATTCAGGTCATTTACAGGTTTTATCGATCACCGATTTCGCCTTGGTGAACCCCAATAGCGAATAGGTGTCGGTGGTCTTTGTTCCGCGACTAGACGTGCCAACGACAGTCATTTTCGATCCCCGTTTCATCGCCGCGATGATACGAATATCATCCTCTTCACTTTCCGCATAAGCGCGGTCTTCAATGGTAAACAAGGTGAAGGTTTTCTTATCGATTTTTACCGTGACATCGGACTGCGGTTTGTAACGATACCCGGCGATCACCTGCACGACGTTGCGTTCGGCCGTACCCGGCCCGTGCGAGACAAACACATGCACATCGCCGCGGTTGTCAGGATCATATTTGCCAGTGCTTTTTTTCGGTACACTGCTGGCAAAACAAATGCGGCCATTTTTGTCATCGTAACGATAGGCCCCCCAGTCGCGTTCCATCAGCATTCGCACCGGATCCGCCACTGCTGGCAGGGTCGCAAAACTGGTCATCATCACACTTGTGAAAAGGGCCGCTATTTTGCTTTTTTTTACCATGTCGTCGCCTACTCCTGGTCGCGTTTCGATTTGGTTGCATCAGGTCACATACCGTCCTAGCTGTGCCGACACATCAGTCATCTACCGTGATTTTATGGCGGCAATATGATTGCTACCTATGTCGGGCAGGACCGGCTTTGGCATGGCCGCCGCCAGATCCATGTTGCTAGGTTCATGTTGCCTGATACAAATACCCAGCCTCTGTTCCCAAATATCCAGCCCTTGTTCTAAGACAGCTTCCGATCTGATGCAAAGATTTTCCGGAAATTGCCAAAACCGCATCATGGCTTGTCACTCAGCGTGCCGCGGCGCGGGTTACCAATATCTTTGCCAACGGCAACATCTTGGTGGCGATATGGCGAATGCCAGCTTCATTCGGATGCATGCCATCGGGCAAGTTCATATCCGGCCGTAACGCCACCCCATCCAGAAAAAACGGATAAAACAAAATTTCGTGCTTTGCCGCAAGACGCTGATAAATGGCATCAAATTCAGCCGCATAATCAGCCCCGAAATTACGCGGGGCCTGCATCCCGGCAAGCAAGACAGCAATACCGCGCGACTGCAACCGAGAGATGATCGCATCGAGGTTGGCAAAGCTGGACTCTGGCGCAAGACCGCGTAGCAAATCATTACCACCAAGAACAATGATCGCCGCATCCGGCTGGCTTGCTAGTGACCAATCAAGCCGCGCCAACCCGCCGGCCGTTGTATCACCGGACACGCCGGCATTGATCATCTGTGCGGGCCGTCCCGCAGCCGCCAGTTGTTGCCCTAGAATATCCGGAAAGGCCTTGCCTTGTGCCAAGCCATGACCGGCCACCAGTGAATCGCCAAGCACCATGACTACCGGACCCGGCGCGGTGTCAGCCCGCACAACAGACGGGGCCAGGGCTGTCCCCATCACCGCCACCATCATTGCACCCACCGACCAGATGAACGCCAAGTGACGGCGCCACCACACGCGGTTGGGATTGACCACATCGCCATAACGGCGGCTAGATCGGCTGATTATGTTTGTTACCCGTTCCATCTTGATCTGCTGGTTTCAGCACCCCATATCTCGGTGGCAGACACGACGATCAAACATGCCATGTTGCCGATTGTTGACTGCATAAAATATGTAGGTTCGGTCAGACGGATTTTCCAGTGGGTATGGCGTGCTGCCGACATGGTTTGCACGGCGACCCGGCCCTAAAGACCAGACCATTGTAAATGACGTGTATGACCCGATAGTGACCAATAGTTCAATGCTCCACCCCACGCCGCCCAAAACCCGCCCCACGCCGGGCGGTAAGACCGCTACGCCGGTTATTGATCTTGATGATGTAAAGCTGACGCTTGGCAGCCAAGCAGCGCCGGTCGATATTCTGAAAGGTATTTCATTACAAATCGCCCCGGGCGAAACAGTGGGCGTTTTAGGACCAAGCGGCGCCGGTAAAACCAGCTTGCTGATGGTGATGGCCGGCCTTGAGTCGGTCACATCGGGCCAGATCAATCTAGCCGGTACCCAGATCACCAACATGGATGAAGACCAGCTTGCGGCGCTACGCCGCGACAAGGTAGGAATCGTATTTCAGGCGTTCCGTCTAATCCCGTCAATGACCGCCTTGCAGAATGTGGCGATCCCGCTGGAACTTGCCGGACACCCCGATGCCGATCAGGCGGCGGCCGCCGCCTTGACAGATGTTGGCCTTGGTCACCGTCTGACCCATTTCCCCGATCAAATGTCGGGCGGCGAACAACAGCGTGTTGCGATTGCCCGCGCCCTTGCCCCGCGGCCGCGCATTTTGCTGGCGGACGAACCGACAGGTAATTTGGACAGCGCGACCGGCGACAAGGTCGTCGATATCATGTTTGACAATGCGCGTGATGCCGGTGCGGCACTGGTGTTGGTCACACATGATGTAAATCTCGCCAGCCGGTGTCATCGGATCATCCGGATTGAGGACGGGCATATCACCGACGACAGCCAGCAATGAAGCACGGCACCCCCCCTTCCCCGCACCGCGTAACGCCAGCCGGCACCGCCGCCAGCCACACCGGCTGGGCGTTTGTCTGGCGCATGGCCCGACGCGAGATGCGCGGCAGTCTTGGCAAATTTCGGGTGTTTTTGGCGGCGCTCCTGCTTGGCGTCGCCGCCATTGGCACCGTTGGATCCGTTGCCGATGCGATGCGCGCCGGCATTGCCGACAATGCGCGGGTGCTGCTTGGTGGTGACATCGAACTCAGCAGTCTCCACACGCCACCTGATGCCGCGATCATCGCCGCGGCCGGCGATTTTGGCCAAGTGTCCAAAGTTGTGCAGATGCGCGCCATGCTGCAAGCTGGGGACCAGCGCAAATTGGTTGAACTGAAAGCCGTTGATACGCAATGGCCGCTGGTCGGCACCGCCCTTGTCAGCACCGCACAGCCCCTACCCGACTTGCTTGCCAATAACGGTATCATTGCTGATGGTGCCATTTTGCGAAGCCTTGGCCTGAAACCGGGTGACAAAGCGCGGCTTGGCGACAGTGAGGTCACCGTTGCGGCAACGCTGATCAACGAACCTGACCGATCGATCAGCTTTGTCAGCTTTGGACCGCGGGTGCTTGTGTCTGACACCACCTTGGCCGCCACCGGCTTGCAACAGCCGGGGTCCTTTATCACCTACCGGTATCGGGTGGCGCTTGACAATCCGGCGGACAGAACCACGGCCCTTGCCACCTTGCGCCGCCTGACCGAACCAACCCATGTACGGGTGCGCGAGGTTGCCAATGCGGCGCCTGGATTTGACCGCTTTATCAATCAGGCGGAAATTTTTCTCGTGCTTGTCGGTTTGACCGCCCTGTTGATAGGGGGACTTGGTGTCGCCGGCGCGGTGCGCGCCTGGCTTGCCAGCCGCATGCCGGTGATCGCAACATTAAAATGCCTTGGGGCACCGGCGCGGCTGATTTTTCGGATTTATCTCCTTCAGATCGTCCTGATTGCAACGGTCGGCGTGGCGGCCGGTACGGTGGTGGCGGCCATTGCCCCGCTGTTTGCAATCAAGGCGTTGTCGGGCTACGTCACTGTGCCATTGGCGGTAAAAATTTATCCGGCACCGCTGGCGATTGCCGCCGGCTTTGGGCTGTTAACCGCTCTTGCCTTTGCGATTTGGCCGCTTGCCAAGGCCGAGGAAGTGCGCGCCGCCGATCTTTTCCGCAGCTTGATCGCCTTGCCCGATGGCCGACCAAAAGGCCGGTATTTGGTGATGATTGGGGCGGCGGCAATGGGCTTGGCGGTCCTTGCCTATCTGGCAACACGCAATGTGGCTATCACCGTCAGTTTTATTGGCGGGGCCTTTGCGGCCCTGCTATTGCTGGCGGCGCTTGGCGGCCTGTTGGTCCGGGCATTGCGCTGGATTCCATTGCCGCGGTTGGTGCCCGCCCGGCTGGCGATTTCAAATATCGTGCGCCCCGGCTCACCGGTGCGGGCGGTGATCATCGCCTTTGGGCTTGGCCTGTCGGTTCTGGTGACGGTTTCGGTCAGCGAATCCAACCTTGGGCGGCAAATCGATGCGCGGGTGGCCGAGGACGCGCCGGCATGGTTTTTCATCGATATCCAGCCGCATCAAATCGAACGTTTTGAATCGCTGGTGGGCGGTATTGACGGAATCACCAAAATAGCCAAAACCCCCATGCTACGCGGCCGGGTGGTACGGCTGGCCGGCATACCGGCAAGCCAGATCACACCGCCCGAAGGGTCGGCATGGATCTTACGCGGTGATCGCGCCCTGACATGGTCGGCAACCGCCCCAACAGGAAGCGAGATTGTCGCCGGAAGCTGGTGGCCTGCCGATTACGCCGGGCCGCCGCTGGTCTCGATGTCGAAAGAAGCGGCCGATGATTTTGGTCTTGGGATCGGCGATTCGGTCAGCATCAATGTTTTGGGGCGGGAAGTGACCGCGACGATCGCCAATTTGCGCGAGATCGATTGGCAAAGTTTTCAGATCAATTTTGTCTTTGTCCTAACACCCGGGGTGCTTGATGCCGCCCCGCATAGCTGGATCGCCACAACCCATGCCAGCAGCGAGGCCGCCGCCGATGCTGTCGAACGTGCGGTCACCAGTGAGTTTTCAAATATTTCGGCGGTTTCGGTCAAAGAGGCGGTTGCGACCGCACAGCGGGTGATCAGCCTGCTAGGGGGGGCGGTTCGTCTGACCGCCATTGTAACGCTGATTGCGGGAATTGCGGTATTGGCCGGCACGGTGGCCAGCAGCGAGGCGCAACGGCTGTCAGATTCGGTGATCTTGAAGGTGCTTGGTGCGACCCGCCTGTCGATTGGACTCGCATGGTTTTTGGAATACGCCTTGTTAGGCCTGTTGACGGCGATGGCGGCAGCAGTCATTGGCACCATCGCCAGCTGGGCATTGATTGACGGCTTTTTGCAATCTGAATTCCGTTTTGACGGCTGGCTGGTCTTTGCGACAACATTGATCGGGGCGGTTGTTACGGCCTTTTTAGGGCTTGTCGGGGCGCTCAAAACGCTTGGCCGAAAACCAGCACCCCTGCTGCGCGAGCTGTGATCAAGGCCTTTTCGCGCGCTATCACCGGGCATGGTTAAACAAACGATCGGCAAAAATCCTGATTGCGAGCAGGCCGCTGATCGGATATAGCAAGCCATTATGAGCAAGCAAGATATCAAAAAAGTCGTTCTCGCCTATTCCGGCGGCCTGGATACATCGGTTATATTGCGGTGGCTTCAGGACCATTATAACGCTGAGGTTGTAACCTTTACCGCCGATCTTGGTCAGGGCGAGGATATCGAACCTGCCCGTGCCAAAGCCGAAATGCTTGGCATCAAGCAAATCTATATCGAAGATTTGCGCGAGGAATTTGTCCGTGACTATGTGTTTCCGATGTTTCGGGCCAACCCGCTTTATGAAGGCACCTATCTTCTGGGAACCTCGATTGCCCGCCCGCTGATTGCCAAACGGCAGATCGAGATTGCACGCGAAGTTGGTGCAGATGCGGTATCGCACGGCGCCACCGGCAAAGGCAATGATCAGGTGCGGTTTGAGCTTGGCTATTACGCCTTGCAGCCGGATATCAAGGTGATCGCCCCATGGCGTGAATGGGATCTTGGCTCGCGTACCAAGCTGATCCAATATGCCGAGCAGAACCAGATTCCGATCCCGAAAGACAAGCGTGGCGAAGCGCCCTTCAGCGTAGACGCCAATTTGCTGCATATTTCGGCTGAAGGTAAAGTGCTGGAAGACCCGTGGGTAGCCCCGGAAGAATATGTGTTTTCGCGGTCGGTCTCACCCGAAGATGCGCCCGACAAGCCCACCGAAATTGAAATCACCTTCAAGGCCGGCGACCCGGTTGCGATTGACGGCAAAACAATGTCACCCGCCACCTTGCTGACCGCGTTGAACCGCCTTGGCGGGGCAAATGGCATTGGCCGCCTTGATCTTGTTGAAAATCGTTTTGTCGGGATGAAATCTCGCGGCGTCTATGAAACGCCGGGGGGCACCATTTTGCTGACAGCACGGCGCGCGATGGAATCAATAACGCTGGATCGTGGTGCCGCCCACACCAAGGACGAATTGATGCCGCGCTATGCCGAACTTGTGTATAACGGGTTTTGGTTTTCGCCCGAACGCGAAATGCTGCAAGCCGCCATCGACAGTTGCCGCGACGCGGTTAATGGCGTGGTCCGGGTCAAGCTGTATAAAGGCAATGTCATCGTCACCGGCCGCAAGTCGCCAAATTCGCTGTATAATGCCGATCTGGTGACATTTGAAGAAGGCGCGGTTGATTATGACCATGCCGACGCGCATGGCTTTATCCGCCTCAATGCCCTGCGCCTGCGGGTCCGCAAGATGGTCGAAGGCGACGGCCGTTAGACAGCGCGCGCATCAATCGATGCAAACCGCGCCGACTGTACCGTCCTTGTTGACTTGCTTTAGATATATCTTGCCACGCATCGCCATCGCATAGCCGGATGACCGTAAGCCACTGTCGCATGGCTCAGCCCGGACAAATGCATAGGCCGGATTATTGTTGCTATGTGCCTTGAATTGTTGATAGGCGTCGCTCTGCGTTATGCCGAGAACGGCCAAAAATATAAACCCTACAATCATCATCTTTTACCCTGCCGCGCCAACCGGCGTTTCATAAACCGGTATTATAGTTTGCATTAACCCTTTTCGGGCTTATTCGCTATAGGCAGGGATTGCGGCTGGATTGCGCCAAAATACGGGCAGGAAAAAGAAATCACCGGACGCCGTCAGGCCCCCGGTGATGCAGCAGATGCTGATGCAGCAGATTCTATGGATTAACGGCGTGCCTAGAGCTGGGCCGCCACATACTCCCAATTTACAAGATTATCGAGGAAGTTGGCCAGATAATCAGGCCGCTTATTGCGGAAATCAATATAGTAGGAATGTTCCCATACATCACAGCCAAGCAACGCCGTTTGGCCAAAACAAAGCGGGTTAACCCCATTTTCAGTTTTGGTCACCGCCAAACCGCCATCGCTGTTTTTGACAAGCCAGCACCAGCCGGATCCAAACTGGCCGGCACCGGCCGCTTTGAATTGATCCTTGAACGCATCGACCGAACCGAATGACTCGACAAGGGCCGATTCAAGCTCGGACGGCATGCCGGTCCGCTTTGGCCCCATCATTTCCCAGAATTTCATATGGTTCCAATGCTGTGAGGCGTTATTGAAAATACCATTCTGCGCGACCGCCTTGGCATCATAGGTGCCGGTGATGATATCTTCGAGTGATTTGCCGTCCCATTCGGTGCCGGCGATCAGATTATTGCCGTTCACCACATAGGCATTGTGATGCAGATCATGATGATATTCGAGCGTTTCCGCGCTCATGCCGAATTCAGCCAGCGCATCATGCGCATAGGGAAGATCAGGTAGTTCAAATGCCATTTGGGCCTCCAATTTTTTCGTCCTTTCAACAGATATAGTGACGAATTCATAAATGCCAACAAAATAAACCTGACAAGGCGGGCCGGCATGCTAAATTGGGGCCTTGAATCCGATCTCCTATCCCCGCCCGTGCCGCGCGTTTGGGCATAATGATAACCACTTGCGCCAAAGGACCGCCCATAATGACCGGCCCAGCCCGCCCCTATATAGCCCCGTTTCTCGACCTTTATCCGGAAATTGATGACACTGCCTTTATCGCCGCAACCGCTGCCGTCGTCGGCGCGGTCAGGATTGGCGCCGGCAGCAGCATTTGGCATCAGGTGACATTACGCGGTGACAATAATTATATCACCGTTGGCGATGGTACCAATATTCAGGACAATAGCTGTGTGCATATCAACAGCAAGGACTATCCAGCGATCATCGGCAATCACGTCAATATCGGCCATTCGGCGCTAGTCCATGCCTGCACGCTGCATGACCATGCGTTTGTCGGCATGGGGGCCATTGTGCTTGATGGGGCGGTGATCGAAAGCGATGCGATGCTTGCGGCTGGCGCGATGCTGACCCCGGGCAAGCGCATCCCTACCGGCGAGTTATGGGCCGGACGGCCAGCCCGCAAAATGCGCGACCTGACGCCAGAGGATATTGCCAACAACCGCCGTATCGCCCGCCATTATGTCGAGGTCGGGCGGGCGCACCGACTTGGCGCCGCCGGTGCACCATTTGCCGATATGCATACGCACCCGCTGCCACCGCGCTAGACGCGCAAGGCGGGCCAGCAAGATCCGTGCGATTGTCAGCGCTGGTCAATGATGCTAAGCACGAAACGATATTTTTGTGGCCCGGCTGTCTTGATAGCAAATGGGCCACCGGTCCGGTCCGGATCGCCTTACCCCTGAACGGAGTTGCCAAGCCATGAAATTGAAAGACCCCTCTCTTCTGCGAACCGATGCCTATATCAATGGTGAATGGGCCAGTGCCCCGGATGGCCGGGTATTTGCCGTCCATAATCCGGCCGATGGCAGCGTCATTGCCGAGGTCGCCGACCATGGTGCAGAATCGGTCACACGCGCTATTGATCTGGCTGTCGAGGCACAAAAATCATGGGCCGCAACGCCAGCCAAAACCCGGGCGATGATTTTACGCCGCTGGTATGATCTTGTTGTTGAAAACACCGATGATCTGGCCACCATTTTGACGATGGAGATGGGCAAACCGCTTGCCGAGGCAAAAGGCGAAATTGCATATGGTGCCAGCTTTATCGATTGGTTTGGTGAAGAGGCGCGCCGGGTATGCGGCGATATTATGGAAAGTCCACAGGCCGACAAAAGACTGCTGACCTTCAAACAGCCGATCGGCGTATTTGGGGCGATTACCCCGTGGAATTTCCCGATTGCGATGATCACCCGCAAAGTGGCCCCTGGCATTGCCGCTGGCTGTGCTTGTGTGTTGAAGCCGGCCGAACAGACACCTTTGTCGGCCTTGGCACTGGCTGAACTGGCGACCCGCGCCGGCATTCCGGCAGGCGTTATGAATATTGTCACCGGCATGGATGCACCGGCCATCGGTCAGACATTATGTGCCGACCCCCGTATCCGCAAGATGACCTTCACCGGATCGACCGAGGTTGGCCGTATCTTGATGCGGCAAAGCGCCGATACGGTCAAGAAAATGAGCCTTGAATTGGGCGGCAACGCACCGCTTTTGGTCTTTGACGACGCCGATCTTGATGTCGCTGTCGAGGGCGCGATGATGTCAAAATACCGCAATGCCGGCCAAACCTGTGTCTGTGCCAACCGGATATTTGTGCAAGATGGTATCTATGACGAATTTGCCAAACGGCTCGCTGAAAAATCAGCGGCGATGAAAGTTGGCAATGGGATGGAAAGCGGTATTGAGCAAGGCCCGTTGATTGACCAGCAAGGTTTTGAAAAGGTCAGCGCACATGTTGACGATGCGCTGGCCAAAGGCGCCACCGCCATCACCGGCGGCAAGCCACACGCCCTTGGCGGCACCTTTTACGAACCCACCGTCCTGACCGGCATGACCAGTGATATGCGCATGTTCCGCGAGGAAACATTCGGCCCGGTCGCCGGCCTGTTCCGCTTTAGCGATGAGGCCGACGCCATCGCCGCCGCGAACGATACCGAATTTGGTCTGGCGGCTTATCTCTTTACCGAAAATGTGTCGCGCTTGTTCCGTGTCAGCGAGGCGTTGGAATATGGCATCGTGGCCGCCAATACCGGCATCTTTTCATCCGAGGTTGGCCCGTTTGGCGGGGTCAAGAATTCCGGCCTTGGTCGTGAAGGGTCGAAATATGGCATTGACGAGTTTCTGGAGATAAAATTCGTCTGCGTTGGTATCTGACCAGCAGGATGATGGCATCAAAAGGCCGGGCAATGCCCGGCCTTTTTTGTCTTGTTTGGCGATATCTTGCAATACAACAGGTCAATCGCCGAGACGCCGGATCAGGCTGGATGTATCGTTGCGGCCAAACCCGTTGGCACTCAATTCGGCGTAATAGCCAGCGACAATTTCAGTGACCGGCAAAGGCGCGCCGTTGCGGCCAGCCTCTTCAAGACATATCCGCAAATCCTTGCGCATCCAATCGACTGCAAAGCCAAATTCAAACTCGCCCTTGACCATCGTATGGCCACGGTTAACCATCTGCCAAGATTGCGCCGCACCACCAGAAATGGCGGCCAGCAGCTTGTCCGTATCAAGCCCGGCAGCCATCGCAAAATTCAGCCCTTCAGACAGCGCCTGAACAAGGCCGGCAATGCAGATCTGATTGACCATCTTGGTCTGTTGCCCTTTGCCGGACTCGCCCATATGCACAACCGTTGCACCATAGCATTGCATCAGCGGCAAGGCGGCATCGAAAGCGGCGGCATCGCCGCCCACCATAACCGTCAGCTTGCCATTTTCTGCACCAGCCTGACCACCTGAGACCGGCGCATCGAGGGCGGCGATATCGCGCGCTTTGGCAGCATCATAAATTTGCCGCGCCACATCGGCTGAAATTGTACTGTTATCAATAAACACAGCCCCGCTTTTCATAACCGGAATCGCGCCATCAGGGCCGGTGGCCACGGCCAGAACATCCGGGTCATCACCAACACAGCAGAACACAAAATCAGCATCCTTGGCGGCGGCGGCCGGTGTGGCTGCCCAAGCGCCACCATGTTGCGCCGCCCATGCTTCGGCCTTGGCTGTGGTCCGGTTATAAACCGTTACATCATGCCCCGCGGCAGCAATATGCCCGGCCATTGGATAGCCCATGACCCCCATTCCCAAAAATGCAACTTTTGCCATGTCTATTTGTCCTTCATTATCTGTTCACTGTAGTATCATTGAGCCAAAGCGGCGGTTTGTGTTGGCGCTTTTGTCATAGCCATTTTCGTCGGCGCCGCTATAATCGCGGCGGTCGGCAATTAACACACCCGTCCCCCGTTGTGGAGCGTCAAGTCTAACGATGACCGTTTTATCAAGCCAGCATGAAATCGAAATTCTGATCACCGAGGCCGAAATTGCCGCCCGGACAAACAATCTGGCCCGGCAGATTACCGCCCATTACAAAGGCACCGAACAGCTTGTCGTGGTTGGCCTGTTGCGCGGTTCATTTATGTTTATCGCCGATCTGGTGCGCCGTCTTGCGTTGCCGGTAGAGGTCGATTTCATGACCGTATCATCCTATGGCAATGACACGGTATCATCGCGTCAGGTCCGAATCATTCAAGATCTGGAAACCGCAATCAAAGACCGTGATGTTTTGATTGTCGAGGATATTGTCGACACTGGCTACACGCTGTCACAGGTACAAAAAATCCTGCAAACGCGGGCCCCGAACAGTTTGGCAAGCTGCACCTTGCTCAACAAGCCATCGCGCCGTGAAGTCGATGTTGCGGTTGATTGGGTCGGGTTTGAAATTCCCGATTCCTTCGTGATTGGCTATGGCATCGATTTTGCCCAGCAAGGCCGTAATCTGCCCCATATCGGCGTTGTTAAAGGTGTTTAGCCTGACCCTTGAACAAGGCGTATGTTCAGGACAAAAACGCCGCCTCATACGGATAGCATGACAGCGGCACCGCACCGGTGTCGGTGATCAATATCTGCTCTTCCAGCTTGACCCCCTCTTGGCCATCAACGGCGCCGATATAGGCCTCAACCGACAGCGTCATACCGACCTCGAACGCCCCGCTATAGCCGTGGGTGTCGACATCTTCGGGATAGCGTATTGCCGGATATTCATCACAAAGCCCCACACCATGTGCCAGCACCGGATATTGCCAGCATGAAGCGCCGCCCATTCGGCAAAAGCAAGGTCAGTCGGGCCGGTTTCAACGCGATCATTATCAACAACCGTGCCATCAGCCTTCAACGCCTTCCGGCGCGCCGGGTCAATCTTTCGGTCGGATCCACCGATCCGTTTGTTCATGCCCGCCCCCGTGATCAGGCATTCACATCAACAACAACCCGTCCTTTAACTTTGCCTGCCAAAATATCCGCCCCAACAGCTGGCACATCGGCAAGACCAATCTCGGTCGTCGCCGCGGCCAAATGCGCCTGCGGCAAATCACTCGCCAACCGCGCCCATGCCGCCACCCGCCGATCATAGGGACACATCACCGAATCGACGCCAAGCAACGACACGCCCCGGATAATAAACGGGATAACGGTTGTCGGCAAATCGGCACCAGCCGCCAGCCCAACAGTGGCCACCGCACCCCCATATTTCATCTGGGCCAAGGCCCGGGCAAGAATGGTGCTGCCGACCGAATCGACACAGCCAGCCCATTGTTCCGATTCCAACGGCTTGCCAGCACCATCCAGCATCGCCGCCCGGTCGAGAACATCGCTTGCCCCCAAGCCGCGCAAATAGGCAGCGGTTTCGGCGCGCCCGGTCACCGCGGTTACCGCATAGCCACGCGCCGCCAGCAACGCCGTTGCAACCGACCCGACACCACCGGCTGCCCCGGTGACCAATACCGGGCCGCGATCCGGCGTAATGCCGGCCGCCTCCAGGGCCAATACCGACAACATCGCTGTCAGACCGGCAGTACCAATCGCCATCGCCTGTCGGCAATCAAGACCATCGGCCAGCGGCAGCAGCCAGTCGGCGCGGACCCGCGCAAATTGGGCATAGCCACCCCACCAGACCTCGCCAACACGCCAGCCGGTCAACACCACCAGGTCACCCGGCTTGTACCGCGGATCGGCACTGCTGACCACTTAACCCGCAAAATCAATCCCCGGAACATGGGGATAGGAGCGTACCAGCCCCCCTTTGCCAGACCGGCAAGGGGGAGGTGGAAAATCCTGTTACATCACCGC
>CAZYKI010000006.1:0-2229 GCA_964648035.1 uncultured Candidatus Puniceispirillum sp.
CGCCAGCTTGTTGCTGGCCGCTGGATCGCGCTCAATGATCGCATTCAGATCGCGTCTCAAATTTGCAAACATATATCCCAACCTATCAATGCCCGGCCGCCCCACCCAAAAGGCATCTGTCGTGTTGTCACCTGTTGGCCAGTCGATGCGCGCGCCATAAAGCGCGGCAACCGCCGAGATCCGACAAACCTCGCTTGGCCTGACCTTCATATTAAGATATAAGCCGTTGATACGCTAGCACAAGGGAAAGCGAAAAAGATATGCCTGAGGTTATCATCAACGGTCCTGAAGGCCGCCTCGAATGCCGATACATGCCAAGCGAGGCGCCCGATGCGCCAACCGCGCTGATTCTGCACCCCGAACCGGACCGCGGCGGCACCATGAACAACCGTGTCACCTATGCGCTTTACAAACATTTTCAAAGCCGCGGTTTCGCCGTGATGCGCTTTAATTTTCGTGGGGTTGGCCGAAGTCAGGGCGAATATGATAATGGCGAAGGCGAACTATCGGATGCGGCGACCGCGATGGATTGGTTGCAGGCCCAGAACCCCGGATCGCAGCAATGCTGGATTGCCGGCTTTTCCTTTGGGGCATGGATTGGCATGCAGTTGATGATGCGCCGGCCAGAAATCCACGGCTTTATCTCGATCACACCACCGGCAACCACGCATGATTTTTCGTTTTTGGCACCCTGCCCAGCGTCGGGGCTGATCGTCAATGGCGAGAATGATGAGCAGGTACCGCCGGAAGCCATTCACAAGCTTGTCGAACGGCTGTCAATTCAAAAGGGCGTCAGCGTCGATATCAATATTGTGCCCGGGGCGAACCATTTTTTCACCGACCATTTAGAACCAATGATCACCCATGTGTCAGCCTATCTTGACACCGCTGTCGCCACCCCCGGCTTTGACCCGTTGGCGTAACCATTTTCACCATCACCCGGGTGGCACTTGGGCGGCACCCGGGCGGCATCACCGCTGATCATATTATCGGACCGGACATGACCTACAAATCCTCTCTCATCCAGGAATTCACCGCGCGGGGCTATATCCATCAGGCCACCGATATCGAGGCGCTGGACGAATTGGCCGCGACCAGCATCGTGCCGGCCTATATCGGCTTTGACTGCACCGCCGATAGCCTGCATGTGGGGTCACTGGTGCAGATCATGATGCTGCGTATTCTGCAAAAGACAGGACATAAGCCAATCGTGTTGATGGGCGGTGGCACCACCAAGGTAGGCGATCCTTCCGGCAAGGATTCGGCCCGGCCGCTATTGTCAGACCACGATATTGACGCCAACAAGACCGGCATCAAAAAAGTGTTCGAAAAATACCTGACCTTTGGTGATGGGCCATCGGACGCGGTCATGGTGGATAACGCCGATTGGCTGGACAGCTTGCATTATATCCGCTTTTTGCGCGACTTTGGCCCGCATTTTTCGATCAACCGGATGATGGGGATGGAATCGGTCAAGCTACGGCTTGATCGTGAACAACCGCTGTCGTTTCTCGAATTCAATTACGCGATTTTGCAAGCCTATGACTTTCTGGAGCTACGCCGACGGTATGGCTGCATGCTGCAAATGGGCGGATCCGATCAATGGGGGAACATTGTTACCGGCATTGACCTCACCCGCCGCGTTGACGGACAAGAAATATACGGCTTGACCTCGCCACTGATCACCACCGCATCTGGGGCCAAAATGGGCAAATCAGCGGCGGGCGCGATTTGGCTGAATGATGACAAGCTGTCCAGCTTTGACTTCTGGCAATTCTGGCGCAACACCGAAGACGCCGATGTTGAACGCTTTCTTGGTCTGTTTACCGAATTGCCGATGGATGAAGTCCGGCGCCTTGGCGCGCTTGAAGGGGCCGAAATAAACGCCGCCAAGATTGTCCTTGCCGACGAGGCAACACGGCTATGCCACAGCGCCGCTGCCGCGGACCACGCCAAAGCCACCGCAGCGACCACCTTTGGCGAAAAAGGCATGGGGGACGGCCTGCCGCAATTTACGGTGACCGCCGCAGCCCTTGAAAGAATGGATATCATTGGTGCGTTGACCACCGTTGGTTTTGCCCAGTCAAATGGGGAAGCGCGCCGCCTTGTGCGTGGTGGGGGCGCCCGGATAAATGATCAGCAAGTGACCGATGAAGCCACCCCGATCACCGCGGCCGATTTTACCGATGGCCGGGCGAAAATTTCTGCCGGCAAGAAGCGTCATGCGCT
>CAZYKI010000006.1:2329-39672 GCA_964648035.1 uncultured Candidatus Puniceispirillum sp.
ACCAAATAGCCGCTCTTGCTCTTTGCCAATCCAGTTTGGTGACAGAATATCGCGGATTACCCCGGGCGCAAGACTGGTCACTGGATTGACCTTGGTTGTTGGCTTGTCAAGCGCGCCGGACATTTTGAACTGGGTAACGAATATGCCATTTTTATCCACCCCGGCAATCAATTCACCAAGCACCGGTAAATTACCCAAAAACCGCCCAACCAACCTGGCCGGCACCAAATTGCCACTCAGATCAATGGTCCGATTGGATCGGTCATAAATACCGAGAATTGACACACCAACAGCATCACCACGCCCTGTGATGCGTTTGATATTGACGATATTGCCCCGCGTTTCGAGGCGCGCTTCACCGACACGGAAATTGGTGCCATCACCTTCGACAAGGGCATAAAGCCCGACCGGACTCAATACCGAAAACAACCGCAACGCCCGCGGTGCTTCGACCACCCGGAAATTTTTCAGTTCGATATCGGTATCATAAGAGGCAAACGCGTCATCCAGAAACCGGTTGGTCAATCGCATCTCACCACCGCGGATTGTTTCTGTGACATCAAGCCCGGACAGCACCCGCCCCCCATTGGTGGTTTCGATCACCATCACCGGATTTTGGTCTTTCAAGGCACGATAATCTATTGTTGATTCAGCACCACCAATCAATCCGGTTCCGGCAAACCGCTCTCCATCAGGGCCAAACGCCATATCCAGCTTGGCCTCGGTGATCAGGGGCTTGTTGTCGACCTGAAATGTTCCCAGAAACGCGACCGTGCCATCACCCTGTTGATCACGCTTGCCGACAAGCTGCCCTGATAAGCTGATTTTATTGTCGACGATGATTTTATCGCCGGTAAAATCAAACGCGACCGCCTTACCACCGCTGACCCCCTTATTGCGCCGCAATGGTTCAAGATTGACCAGCTTGGCGGTAGCCCCAATCTTCCACAATCTGTCGGCGCCCCGTTCAACGATCAGATCACGCAGATCATTTCCCGGCCAGGCAGCGCGTTCAAACAAAGCTGCCTGTACCATGCCAGACGCATCAAAAATCACTTGCCCGGCCGCAAAAAGGCTGCCAGCGGCGATATCAAGATCGGTCAATTTGCCAAGAACACCATCGCGCAAAACCAGTTTCATGCTGGCACGCCCATCCTCGGCTGGCAGCTTGGCCCAGTTCAATACCGGCACATTTACCGCCGTGCCCTGCAGGTCCAGAATCAATGTGAGGTCGGAATTTTGCATCGATGGGTCACCGGCATAAACCAGCTTGCCACCCAGCTTGCCACCGATATCAACCCCGGTTAGATCGGCGACCATCCGGGCCAAGGCGGGTGCCGGTGGCGCTTGCCCAATAAGATCAAGCCGGTTTTGCCCATGGTCAATTTGCATCGTGAATGATCCCGGCGCGCCGGATAGATTCGCGGTGCCGGTAACCTGACTGACAGCTTTGCCGATACCGATAACAAGTTCGGCATCGGACATTGTTATGCCACGCGGTAAATTGGTAAAGCTGCCCTTGGCAATCGTTGCGTCCAGCTTGCTGATCCGGCGCGATGGGGGCGCGTTTTCTTTGATCGGAACGCTGGCTTCAAGCGTGAATTCAATGTCTCCAGCCGCCGCCAGCTTGCCAAAATCGATACCTCCAAACTGCCGGTAGCCAGCATGGGCGGCAAGCTGAAGCGCTGCATTAACGCCGCCGCTTGCGGCCAGCGAAATAACCGCATTCTTGTCGACCTTTTCCAGCACCGGTTCGATAACAATACGGCCCCGTTGCAGCGTCAAATCATCGAATCGGCCGGTCTGAATACTGGCCACAAAAATATCATTATCCCAGCTAAGGTCAGCATCGACCGCGGTCAATGGCGGCGCACCGGTTTGCCATACCAAATCTGCCGATTGCAGTTGAAGATCACCTGAAACCTGATGGATTTTGCGCACATTGTCCGGGGTGTCCAAATCAGCCGCCATCGCTAATTTGGCCGCCTTGACCCGCCCTGCCGGAATATTCCTGCCAACCCAGCGCCGCGTTGCAGGCGCTGCCCATTCTGGCCATAACGCCGAAAACAGCGCGATATCCATTTCCGGCACTGACAGGCCCAAGGTCACATCACGCAATTGCAAACCGCGTCCAATCTGTGCCGTGCCGGACAAATCCATGCGGCCTGCTGGCCCAAAATCAAGGGCAAAACTGTCCAAGCTGGCCGTGGTCCCGCGAAACGATGTGCGCAGATGACCCGCCTGAACCGCCACAGCATCATCCAAGCCGGCCAATAGCATCGACCCGTCTTTGACCGCGACATCAACCCGCACATCGTCAATCCGTCCGCCTTCGGCAATCCGTACCGCCAGTTGCCCGTCCAGCGTTGCCACCATACGGCGATACTGCCCGGCATCTAGATTGGCACGCACGGCCGAAAAGCGGCTATCAAGGTCAAGCCTTGTCAGGGTCAAGCGGCTTTGTTCGACATTGTAGCGGCCGTCAACCCCCACATCGATGGTCTGGAAACTGCCGCCGCCAAAGCGCTGGCTTATCGCCTGTTTCCAAGCCGGCGCAACACCAGCAGGCCAGGCGTCAAGCACCGATTGCACCGACAACCTTGTTGCCTGCATCTTGCCAGCCACCAGCGGCGTTGGCGCGCCCGTTTCATCGACTGATCCGGAAAAAGACAGCCGCCGCCCGCCCGCCAGCGTCAATTCAGCCGAACTGACAATCAATGTCTGGCGGGCGCGCGCATAGCTGAAAATGAGCTTGGCCTCATCAAAATCGGCCATCTGATCAACCCCGGGGACCCCCAGCTGGCCATTGACCAAATCGACATCGGCTTTAATACGATCAAGGTGACCCGCCGTCATCGCCAAGCCGACATGCCCCGACAGCCGGCCAGGGGTACGCCACACAACCGGAACGCCGTCAATATAACTGGCAATGTCGGCGGTTTGCAGCCCCGATGCGCTGACATCCAGCGACAAATTTTCACCCGTTGGCCACCCGTTAAAAGCGACCGTGAAGCTGCCATCATCACCGCCATCAGCAGCAACGCGCCGTGCCCGCATACTGCCACTGACATCGTCGTCGGCCAGCGCCACAAGATCGATATGGATATCGCTCAAAATAATCGGCGGGCGGGCGCCATCAGCGTCACGCAATGACAAACGGTCGGTTTCGACCGCAATTCTTTTGATGCCGGCAAGCCGGCTTTTCGACATCGCATCTGGGTGGGCGGCAGACCTTGCCCCGACCTGCCCCAGAAACAAAAGTTCGGCCGAACCGGACCAGCCCTGCTTTTGACGCACCAGATCAAGCTGTACACCGCGCAAAATCACCGCTTCGGGACGACCGTTAAAAAGGCTGGCGAAGCCAAATTGTAATTCCACATCCGGCAGGTTCAGGCGGCTTTGATCAAGATCGATCACAATATCTTTGGCGGTAACGGCTAGGGGTTGACCGGTCATCGCCACCCCAAGATGGGCCTCGCCAACCGTCACCGCGCCAGCCCCGGCTAAAATCGTCAATTCGGTTTCGAGAAACTGCCGCAAGCCACCGGCCTGATTGATATAGACATAGCCGCCGGCCCCCATGCCGACAAGGGCCAGCAGCGCACCAATCACCATCGAGCGAAACACGCGCATCCATGATTTTGTCCGATTAGCTGACACGTTTTGCTCTTTGCCCGATTCCGTCTTGTTTCGGTGTATCATGCGCAAGACAGGCTGTCTTGCAGTCTGATAAAAAAATATTATGTATCAGGGGATATCATGTAACCACCCCGGCCGCATCATATGCATCCGGACAGCGTATAAACAGATTGGATCACTCTCATGCTTGACGTTGGCGACGCCGCTCCATCCACCATCCTTCCCACCGATACCGGCAGCTTTTCCCTAGCTGAACAAGATGGCAAAAAAGTGGTCGTGTTTTTCTTCCCACGCGCCGACACCTCTGGCTGCACCAAAGAATCGATCCAATTTTCTGCCCTTGCTGATGCATTTGCCGCGGCGAATACCGTTGTCATCGGCGTGTCAAAAGACACCCCGGCAAAACAAGCTAAATTTCGGGAAAAACACGGGCTGACCTGCCTTTTAGGGGCTGACCATGATACCGATTTTTGCGAACAATTCGGCGTGTGGGTTGAAAAATCAATGTATGGGAAACGCTATATGGGAATCCAGCGCGCCAGCTTTGTGATCGGCACCGATGGCAAGATTGCTGCGGTATGGCCCAAGGTTAAGGTTGACGGCCATGCCGCGGCGGTACTGGAAACCGTCCAGGCGCTGTAGATCATGGCCGATCCCGCCACGCTGAGCGAACGGGTCGCCGCGACATTACATATTGCCGCGGCGCGCGCCAAAGCTGCCGCCACCCGTGATCTGGTGGCCGACTGGAAAACGCAGCCGATACCGCGCGGCATCGTACCACCGCCCGACCGGCCAGCACGACCCGACCGACCGGTTCTGTGCCCACCTCGCGATGTCCCACGCCGCCGCATCACCGCATCCGCGGCCGGCCGTGTGGCCCTGATCCATGCGATCGCCCATATCGAGTTGAATGCGGTGGATTTGGCGTTGGATATGGCGTGCCGTTTTGTTGGCGAGTCTTTACCCGATGATTTTTACCATGACTGGCTTGGGGTGGCCGATGACGAGGCCCGCCATTTTCTGATGCTTGATGACCGGCTTGGGCAATTTGGCGCCAGCTATGGCGATTTACCGGCGCATGACGGCCTATGGCAAGCCGCCGATGCGACCAAACATGATCTTCTTGCCCGGCTTGCCATCGCGCCGCTGGTTCTAGAAGCGCGCGGCCTTGACGTGACCCCGGCGATGATTGACCGGCTGACCGCGGTTGGTGACGATGAGACGGCCGCCGCATTGGGGATCATCATGCGCGATGAGGTGGGGCATGTTGCCGTTGGCAAGCGATGGTTTGACTATGTGTGCGGGCTTCGGCGCCTTGACCCGGTCAGCACATGGCACAGTTTGGTCAAACGCTATTTTCATGGCGATCTGAAACCGCCATTCAATATCGCCGCACGGCAGGCGGCGCGGTTTGCCGCAGCCTTTTACGGACCATTGGCCGAACGCGACGATCTTGTCGATCTCGTATAAAAAACCGTCTTTGCCCTAACGCTGGTTGCCAACCCGGGCCGCGAGGCTGGCCTCGACAAAATCATCGAGATCGCCATCTAACACCCCTTGGGCATTGCCCTTTTCGACATTAGTCCGCAAATCTTTGACCATCTGATACGGGTGCAGCACATAAGATCGGATCTGGTTGCCCCAGCCAATTTCGGTTTTGGCCGCTGCCGCATCATTGGCCTCATCCTCGCGGCGCTGCAATTCAAGTTCATAAAGCCGCGCTTTCAACATGTTAAAGGCGGTAGCACGGTTGCGATGCTGCGAGCGGTCATTCTGGCATTGCACAACAATATTGGTTGGCAGATGGGTGATCCGGATCGCCGAGTCGGTTTTATTGACATGCTGCCCGCCGGCACCAGACGCCCGATAGGTGTCTATCCGTAGATCTTTGTCCTCAATCTCGATCTCGATATTGTCGTCGACAACCGGATAGACCCACACGCTGGCAAAGCTGGTATGGCGGCGCGCCGAACTGTCATAAGGCGATATACGGACAAGGCGATGCACGCCGGATTCGGTTTTTATCCAGCCATAGGCGCTTTCACCGTCAACGCGCATGGTCACCGATTTGATCCCGGCTTCCTCGCCGGCACTTTCCTCGATGATCTGCAATTTGAATCCACGCGCCTCGCACCAGCGGCTGTACATCCGCATCAGCATCAACGCCCAATCTTGGGCCTCGGTGCCACCGGCACCAGCATGAATCTCAATGAAACAGTCATTACCATCCGCCTCGCCTGACAACAGGCTTTCAAGCTGGCGTTTTTCGGCGATGGTGACAAGCTTGGCCAAGCTGGACTCGGCCTCGGCAACGATTTCGCGATCGCCTTCGGCCGTTCCCAGCTCGATCAGACCCACCGCATCATCCATTTCATTCTGCAATGAATCGATGACGTCAAGCTGACGCTCAAGCCGGTTTTTCTCGCGCATCGTGTCTTGTGCGGCGGCCTGATCATTCCAAAAATCAGCGGCGGTAATCTCGGTTTCCAGCGCCGCCAAGCGCGCTTTGGCCACATCATATTTGACATGTTTGCGCAACAGGTCGATCGCTGTCTCGATAATGTCCACATTCGCAGCGGTTTCAGCCTGCATCGGTCTCGCCTGTTCTAAATCACACTATTCGTCACGAAGACGAATGCGACAAGGGTGTAACGCGCATCAGCCCTGTGTGGCAAGCCCCCAAATTGGCTGACATCCCGCGCGGATCAATAGAGACCACGGGTTTTCAAGCCGGTTTTCGGCACATCATTACTGTTGCCGTCACCCGCTGGCACATCGATCAGCGTGCCGTCAGGCCGCTGGCCGGGTTTGAAGATTTCGAGGATGGCATTCGCGTCGGTTTGCAGGACACGTTCGCCGGTCTCGGCATGCACCGGAATAACCAGCGTATTGTTGGGGCGCCGGAACGGTATCACCGGTTTGTCGATCTGTGATCGTGCCAGAAAATCACCAAAAATCGGCACCGCGACGGTAGAACCGGTCTCTCTCTTGCCGAGGGGCCGCGGCTGGTCATAGCCGATAAAGACGCCAATCGCGAGATCGGGCGTAAAGCCGATGAACCAGCCATTTGTATTGTCATTGGTGGTGCCTGTTTTACCGGCGACAACCAGACCAAGATCATTGATCCGCCGACCGGTGCCGCGTTTGATCACGCCCTCAAGCATCGACACCATTTGAAAGGCCGAGGCCGGATCGGTCAGCTGTTCACGCGTATCGGGCAAGGTCGGGATTGGTTGCTGGCGCCAGCGGTCAAACCCGGCACAAGACCGGCAGGCGCGCTGATCATGGCGGTAAATCGTTTTGCCATTACGGTCCTGCACCCGGTCAATCAGGCTTGGCTCGATGCGCCGCCCGCCATTGACCAACATGCCATAGGCGGCCGTCAACCGCATCAAGGTTGTCTCGCCGGCGCCAAGCGACATCGACAAAAGAGGCGGCAGATCATCATTCAAACCAAAGCGGCGCGCATAATCCTGAACCCGGTCCATGCCAATCGTCATCGCCAGGCGCGCGGTCATCAGATTGCGCGATTTTTCAATACCCACCCGCATGATCGATGGCCCGTAAAACCGTCTTGTGTAGTTGGCCGGTTTCCATTTTGGCTTGCCCGGCCCCTGATCAACGACCAATGGCGCATCCAGAATACGCGTTGACGGGCTGTAGCCCGCGTCAAGCGCGGCCAAATAGACAAACGGCTTAAACGCTGAGCCTGGCTGTCGCTGGGCCTGAATGGCCCGGTTGAATTCGGATTCGGCATAGTTATAGCCGCCGACCATCGCCAACAACCGACCGGTATGCGGGTCCATGGCGATGATTGCCCCTTCCACCGCCGGCCGTTGTCCTAGCGCAAAATCATCACGCCCCGGCGCAAACCCGTTGCGGATAAGGTCGGGGGTAAAGCCGGGTGGCTGGACGATCACAATATCGCGCGGCGATAACGCATCCCGCAAATCGCGTAACGGCGCCGGGCGAATACCGTCGTCGCGCCGCGGCGGATAGGCCCAAAAGGCAAGTTCAAACGGAATCCGCGCCGGCCGACCCTGCACATAGATTTCGGCATAGCGGGGGGTCACTTTCGTCACCAGGGCGGCATAATGATTTTGGCGCAATTTGGCGGTTTCATCGGCCAGTGTCTTATCAATATCGGCATCAGCTGGCATCGTGCCAAGCGGCCCACGCCACCCTTGACGACGGTCAAGCGCCTCAAGGCCCCGCGCCAGCGCATCATCGGCGGTTTGCTGTAAAAACGGGTCCAGCGTTGTCCGCACCGACAGCCCGCCATCATAAAGTGCGGTTTCGCCAAACTGCCGGATCAATTGACGGCGCACTGCCTCGGTAAAATAGGGGGCGTCTGCCGCGTCATAGCCGGTCTGCTGATTCATCACCAGCGGTGCCTGTTTGGCCGCATCGGCCTCGGCGGCGCTGACATAGCCATTTTGCACCATCTCGTCCAACACCCAGTTTCGCCGTGCCGTTGCGGCGCGTAAATTGCGAACCGGGTGATAGTTGTTCGGGGCCTTGGGCAACGCCGCAAGATAGGCCATTTCTGCCAGCGTCAATTGCCCAAGCGCCTTGTCAAAATAGTTGAGCGCTGCCGCCGCCACGCCGTAGCTGCCGCGGCCAAGGTAAATTTCGTTCAAATAGAGCGCCAGAATTTGATCCTTGCTAAAGGCCCGCTCCATCCGCAATGACAGGATCGCTTCCTTTATTTTCCGGTCTATCGACAGCTCGTTTGTCAGCAAGAAATTCTTGGTCACTTGCTGGGTGATTGTCGACGCCCCGACCGGACGACGCCCGGAACCGAAATTGACCATATTGGTCACAACCGCCCGCGCCAACGCCCTTAGATCAATCCCGAAATGCGTGTAAAAGCCTTTATCCTCGGCTGACAGAAAGGCCGCAATGAGCTGCGGCGGGATCGCCTCAACCGGCATAAAAAGCCGCTTTTCGCGGGCATATTCGGCCAGCAGCGCGCCATTGCCGGCATGCACGCGGGTTACAACGGGCGGCTCATAATTGGCCAGTTGTTCATAATCCGGCAGATCACGCCCAAAGGTCCAGAACACCCACAATATGCCGGCACCGCCAAGCACCAGCATCACAAATAAAAACGATAATGTCGCCGCTATGAACCGCATGATCCGCCTGTGCTAGCCGACAAATTGGGCAGAGTTATGGCACCGCACAGACTTTTATGCCACCGCCCTGCCCGATGCCCCGCACCGCACCAATATGTCGAAAGACTATCTATCTTCATCCCTATAACCGTGGGCCATGTGCGGCAAGATAATCAAGAATGGCTGCTGTCAAACGACGCGACAAATCACGCTGATAGTCTTTTTTGCGAAGATTCGACTCGTCCTGACGGTTTGACAAAAATCCCATCTCGACAAGCACCGAGGGAATGTCAGGCGCCTTCAGCACGGCAAAGCCGGCAAACCGATGGCCACGTTTGTCGCCGCCCGGCAAATCGGTGACCCGCCGCAAGATCGCCGCCGCAAGGTAGGATGACTGGTTCATCGATTCACGTTGGAACATGCGTACCAGCGCCCCGGCCGCATCCGGATCCTCTGCCGCCAGATCCGGGCCACCAATCAAATCGGCCTTGTTTTCCTTGCGCGCCAGCGCCGCCGCTTCTTTATCCGACGCCTTGTCAGACAGGGTAAACACCGAAATACCGCGGGCCCGCGATGCGCGCGCCGAATCAGCATGCAACGAAATAAAAATATCGGCGCGGTTTTGGCGGGCCAACTGAATGCGCTCACGCAGGCGCAAAAACCGGTCATCATTGCGGGCCAGCACCGGCACCACCTTGCCGGTGGCCTTTAACTGACGAGCCAGTTCCCGCGCTGCCCCCAATGTAATGGTTTTTTCTTGGGTGCCACGCCGCCCGATAGCCCCCGGATCCTTGCCACCATGACCGGCATCAATAAACACAATCCAGCGCCGCGGTCGTGGCTTTGGCACCGCGATACGAACCGGTGTGCCCGCTGTCTCGGCGCCCCTTGGTTTGGGCAGCGGCACCGGCATTGCGGCGGCAAGTGATACGGTCCCCGCCCCATCATCCGCCGCTGTTGCCCGTTCAGCCCGATAATCAATATCCGGATTTTTATCGAGCGCGGCCGCTGCCACCAGAAAGGCGGTCTCGCCCCGATCGATCAAATCGACCACAAAACGATGGCCACCAGCCCGCGGTGCCAGCGGGAACACCCGCACCGGCGCGGCAGGCCGGTTCAATTCAATTACCAGCCGCCCAACGCCAGACGCCGATTTGCCAAACCGGTACCGTAACGCCGGTGCCACCGGCAACACCCCGCGCGCCGGCAGCGCAGACCCGTCCCAATCGGTATCCGGCATATCGATCACCAGCCGGTAGGGCTGGCGAAGCAGCGACAGATTGGCCTGCATCGGGCGGCTTGTTTCGATGACAACACGCACCCCGGCCTGCTGATCAATCTGGATCGGCCCAAGCCGTATCGCACTCACCATGTTGTTGGCGGTTGCCGAGGCTGCAAAGGCAACCCCACAGCCCCCGCCTATGGCCAGCACCACAAGCATGAAGCGGATCACATCAGCCAGCGGTTTGAGCATTGCCCCATATCTGGGCCAAATGCGATGTGGCCACCTCATCTTTGACACCTTTTTGCTGGATGCTGTTGTCGCCAACCTATCTTACCCGCCGGTTGGACGCAAAGACAAATCCGGTGCCACCGCCGGACGCCCGACTATCAAATACAAAATTACTTTATTGGCAAAAGCCGTTTCACAGGTATATAAGAGATCTAAGACTGCTCGCCGGACGTAGATTTCCGGGCGTGGAACCACCGACTTGGACTGATCATTGATTGGATTATTCATTGACCAGTGCGCCACTGGCGCAGGATATGTATCAAAGACCCCAAGTCAGGCCAGCGCCAAATCTATAAAGCGTTGCAGGCTTGAAACTTTATTATTCACCTGACGGTGATCAGCTCGACGGCTCCGGCCAGACCGAACCTTGCAACAGCGCGGTATCGGTGAACGAAACCGGACTTTTATCCAGCCCCAACGTCAGGCGCAATCGAACCGAACCCTATCAACCACCGGACCTGTATCATGCGTTCTTTTTCCTTCATCGATAGCCAGCGTCGCCCGCAAGGCCTCGCCTTATCGATGATCGCAACGCCGCCATGTCCGGATTTGCCATACCTGTCCGTTTTTGCCGCCACCGCCTCGCAGGCGCTGTGCGTAGACCGGGCTGGAGAAAGACAAGTGAATGACCAAACGCCTTCTTATCGATGCCCGCCAGGACGAAGAAACCCGGGTGGTGCTTCTCAACGGATCTCGCATTGAAGATTTTGACTACGAAGCCAAAAACCGCAAGCAACTCAAAGGAAATGTCTATCTGGCCCGGGTCACCCGGGTTGAGCCGTCACTGCAGGCCGCCTTTGTAGAATATGGCGGCAACCGCCAGGGATTTTTGGCCTTTAGCGAAATCCACCCTGATTACTATCGTATCCCGGTTGAAGACCGCGAAGCGCTGATCGAGGCGGAAACCGACGAAAATGACGATGAACAGGCCGAGAACGGCGCTGATGACGCCCCTGAAACCGTTGGGGGAGAAGGCGCTGACGAGGACGACATCCGGCCAAAACGACAAATCAAAAAATATAAAATCCAAGAGGTTATATCGCGCAAGCAAATTATGCTGGTGCAGGTAGTCAAGGAAGAGCGCGGCAATAAAGGGGCAGCGCTGACAACCTATTTGTCATTGGCCGGGCGCTATTGTGTCTTGATGCCGAACAATAATCGTGGCGGTGGCGTCAGCCGGAAAATCACCAATGTTGCCGACCGCAAACGGCTGAAAACCGTTGTTGGCGGTCTGGATATCCCGACCGGCATGGCGGTTATCGTGCGGACTGCCGGCGCCAAGCGCACCAAAACCGAAATCACCCGGGACTATTCCTACCTGTCCAAATTATGGGATGACATCCGTACGCGTACGCTTGAATCATCGGCCCCCTGCTTGATTCACGAAGAAGGCGACCTGATCAAACGATCGATCCGCGACCTCTATACGAGCGAGGTTGAGGAAGTGCTTGTTGATGGCGATGATGCCTATAAGACCGCGCGGGCCCAGATGAAAATGCTGATCCCAAGCCATCTGAAAAAGGTCCAAAAATATGATGGTGAGACGCCGGTTTTCCAGAATTTCAACATTGAAGGCCAGATGGATACGATCCATAGCCCGCAAGTCACCCTGAAATCAGGCGGCTATCTGATTATTAACCAGACCGAGGCCTTGGTGGCGGTTGACGTCAATTCGGGCAAATCGACGCGGGAACGGAATATCGAAGAAACCGCGTTGAAAACCAATCTTGAGGCGGCTGACGAATTGGCGCGTCAATTGCGGTTGCGTGATCTGTCTGGGCTGATTGTGGTTGATTTCATCGATATGGAAGAAAAACGCAACCAGCATGCTGTCGAACGCCGCATGAAGGATGCGATGCGCCTTGACAGGGCGCGTATCCAAATCGGGTCTATCAGCCATTTTGGCCTGTTGGAAATGTCGCGCCAGCGCTTGCGGATCAGTCTGAATGAATCGATCAGCAGCCTTTGCCCGCATTGTGAAGGCACCGGCCGCATCCGCTCGATCGACACCGCGGCATTACAGTTGTTGCGCTCGATTGAGGATGAAGCGCAAAAAGGCAAGATGGATGAATTACACATCACCGCGCATCGCGATGTTGTATTGTTTATCCTGAATCACAAGCGGGGCACGATTGCCGAAATTGAGACCCGTTACGGGCTTGCCATCGTGCTGTTGTCAGATGACAGCCTGATTGCACCCGAATATCGGGTCGAGCGGGTCGGGTGGCAAGGCCAGCCGCAAGCCAAACAAAATCAGGCAAAACAGCGCCAGAATCGGCGCGGCCGGAACCGGCCTGAGACTGATCAGGACGACGATAGCCACATCGCCGATGACACCCCATCGGACAATGACAATGATAATGCCGACACCGCCGCCCACACCACCACCCACGGTGATGGCGATGGCGATGACGATCAACCCAAACGGCGGCGGCGCGGACGTCGGGGCGGCCGCCGGCGGCGGCGGCGCAATGGCGACGAGGCAGCAGCACAAGACAATAACCACGTCGATACCGGCGATAACGACACCGGTGGCGATGGATCAGATGCCGCCGATAGCACCGGAAACGCCAGTGACACCCCGGATGCAGCGCCAGCATCGAAATCACGCGCTGGTCGCGGACGCCGCCGCGGTAAAGCGGTTGCCCAAGGTGCTGATGCAGCAAACACCACCGCCCCTGAAAGCGGCGTAGCAGAAACGCCGGGCAACAACATCGCAACGGTTGAGGCTGATCGCGGCGCGGCGGATACTGTCACCGCGGTTGATGATGCCCCCGACTCTGACGACGCGTCACCGGCACAGCCAACCGCCAAAAAGGCCGCGACCAAAAAGGCTGCGAGCAAGAAAAAAGCAGCCAAAAAAGCAAGACCCAAAAATGCTGCGCCGAAAACCCGTGCCAAGGCCGATCTCGACGTAAGTGACGATACCGCGGATACGGACAAACCAGCCAAAAAGGCGACCAAGAAGAAAGCGGCCAAAAAAGCCCCGAAAAAAGCAGCTAAAAAGGCCGCTGATGCGGGAATGACCAGCGATAAAACAGCCGAGACCGCAACAGCGGATAGCCCGTCTGCAGCAGCAACAGCATCGCGTGCGCCGATCAGTTCAGCCCCGGATGATGTGGTCGAGGTTGGCGGCAAAGAGCCTGCCAAGCCACGTCGTGGCTGGTGGTCCCGCGGGTAACCCGGCCGCCACCCATCAAAAAATAGGGCTGGCGACATAGTCGCCAGCCGATCATCTTTGCCGCGCCAAGATTGTTGTATCAGGCTTGTTGTATCAGGCTTGTTTGGCCAGCCAGCTTGTCAGCCGCGCGACTGCCTTTTTGATATCGGCGGTACTGCCCGCATAGGACAAGCGCATATGGGTATGGCCGTCAACCGCATCAAAATCGACTCCCGGCGTCATGGCGATCCCGGTATCATTCAAAATACGACCCGCAAAGTCGATCGAGTCGGATGTCAATGCGCTGATATCGGCATAAAGGTAAAACGCCCCATCGGACGGGGCATGATTGCCCAAAAATTCAGGGGGCAGACCCCGATAGAGAATATCGCGGTTTTCCTGATAACGCGGAATATGCGCGTCCAATTCTTCATAGGCATCAAACGCCGCAATCGCCCCGATCTGGTTCAGCGTTGCCGCCGAGATATAGAGGTTTTGCGCCAGCCGTTCGGACACCGCAACAAGATCATCAGGCACCACCATCCAGCCAAGACGCCAGCCGGTCATGCAGAAATATTTGGAAAATGAGTTGATGATGATCGCGCTGTCGCTATAGGCCAGCGCGCTTGGCGTCTTTTTGCCAAAGGTCAATCCATGATAGATCTCATCCATGATCAACCGCACGCCATGCGTATCGCACCATTTACAAATCGCAGCGATTTCATCGCCGTCCATCACCACCCCCGTGGGGTTGGCAGGGCTGGCGAGCAACAAACCATCAGGGATAGCGCCGTCGGCCACCAGCGCATCCAAATCGGGCATCCAGTTTTGGGCCGCGCGTGCCGGCAATAATTGCGGTGTAAGCCCCAAGCCAAGCATCAAATTATAATAAGCCGGATAGCCGGGGGTCGCGATGGCAATTTTGTCACCCTTGTCAAAAGCTGACAAAAAGGCGATCGCAAAACCAAGCGATGAACCGGGCGTAACAGCGATTTTTTGCCAGTCAATTTGAAGGCCGTACCAATCCTGATAATGCGCGGCAATACGCTGCCGCAATTCAGGCAAACCAAGCCCGACCGCATAGCCATGTGACGCGGTATGCTGCAACGATGACTGTAATGCCCGGCTGACCGTGGCCGGTGGCGGCGTTGAGGGCTGCCCGACCTCAAGATGCACCAAATCTTCGCCAGCCGCCCGCATTTCTTTTGCTCGCTGCATCACTTGCATGGCTAAAAATGCCGGAATATCTCGCGCTTGACTTACTTTTAAGGCCATTGTTCTGTTCGCTGATCAATGCCATCTTAGGGCCGGACGGCAGGCATTTGTCGGGAGTGGGAAGAATGTGGCAAACACCACCGAGGCCAAGGCTGTAGCACAACCGTCATAAACAGGCCATAAAATTATCGGATCTTTTATCGATGAGACTGCTTTACACATGCCGCGCGATAGTTCTGGCGGGGGTGCTTATGGCCACCAACGCCACCGCCGGCATGATCCGCGATACCGAAATCGAGGCCGGATTGACCAGGCTGGCAGCCCCCCTGATCACCGCGGCCGGTTATGCGCCCGATGCTGTAAAATTGCGGGTGATCATCGATCCCAGCTATAATGCGTTCGTCGCCGGCGAAATGACCATCTATATCCATTCCGGCCTGTTGACCGAGGCGCGATCGGGCGAAGAAATTCTTGGCGTTATCGCGCATGAACTTGGCCATTTGAAAGCCGGACATGTGCCGCGGCGCGACGAGGCCTTGCGTGAGGCAAGTGGCGCCGGTGCCTTGGCCACGATTGCCGCATTGGCTCTGGCGGCGGGCGGCGCGCCGGCGGACGCCACCATCGGCGTGATGATCGGCGGCAACGACCAGGTCAACCGCCAGCTATTACGCGGATTTCGGCGCGATGAATCGGTGGCCGACGAATTTGGTTTGCGATTTCTTGACACGGCGCAGATCAGCGCGCGCGGGCTTGCCGAGATGATGCGCCGGCTTGCCGCCCAACGCGCCCTGCCGGAAAACCGCCAATCACAATATTATCAAACGCATCCCGGCGCTGCCGACCGCCTCGCGGTCTATAATGACCATCTACAGCAATCATCCTTTGCCAACAGCCGACTGGCAGATAAGTCGCGCCAGCTGATGACCCGGATCACCGACAAGCTGCGCGCCTACAGCGCCCCACCACAACAAACGATTGCCACCCTATCGACGCTTGCCGCTGCCAACCGCGATTATGGCTTGGCCATCGCCCAGTTTCGCCGTGGCGATTTGCAGGCGGCCCTGACGATCATGGATCGACAGACAGCAGACCAGCCAGATGACGCGTTCTTTCACGAATTTCGCGGTGATATCTTGATGTCACTGGCACAACCCGCACAGGCGGCAATCGCCTATGAAACCGCGATCAAGCTACGACCTGACAGTCCGCAAATCCTGCTCAATCTTGGGCGCGCGCTGGTTGCCACCCAGGACAAGGCACGCCTGTCACGGGCCGTTGCCGCGCTTGAATTGGCGGTGCGCGGTGAGCCGAGATGGGCGTTTGCCCATCGACAATTGGCCATTGCCTATGGCCGTGCTGGCCAGATTGCGGCTGCTGATATAACGCTGGCAGATGAAGCGGTTTTGCGGCAAGACAAACAGCAGGCGATCCGAATGGCAAGACGTGTGATCAAGCGGCCAGAGATTGCCGCCGATATCCGCAATCGGGCGAATGATATTCTGTTTCGCTTTGGGGCGGCCGAGTGAGTGAATGCTTGGCAAAGGCCGGCCTTATCCGATATAGTCGGGCGCACCCAAGCGGATGCCGGCCGTTGCTAGGCCGCACCATCACCCCCGGCGCCGGAGACATTATTATGCGGCATCAGCTTTTTCTATGTCTTGTTGCTGGCCTGATGCTACTGACATCGGGCAGCGTGACAACGGCGCGCGCCGATCTTGATCCGGCTGACCGGCAGGCGATCCGGCAGGAAATTGAGACATATATCAGACAAAACCCGGAAATTTTGCGCGACGCCTTGGTGGCGCTGGCAGCCCGCGAAGAGGCCGCGCGTCAACGCGCCGGTATCGCCCAAGTGCGCAATGATGCTGGCGATCCGGTTCTTGGCAACCCAGACGGCGCGATAACGGTCTATGAATTTTCGGATTATAATTGCGGCTATTGTAAACGTATGTTCGCACCGGTTATCGCACTTTTGGCCAATAATAGTGACGTGCGGATGGTGATCAAAGAATTCCCGATCTTGAGCCCATCGTCTCTTAGCGCGGCCAAGGCTGGAATCGCGGCACAAAAGCAAGGCAAGTTTGAAATATTCCACAAGAGTTTGATGACCTATCGCGGACAGGTAACTGACGATGCGATCACCGCCGCCGCCAAGGCGGCCGACGTCGATATTGATCAGATGCGGCGCGATATGGACAGTAAGGACACAACCGCCATTATTGCCCGCACCCGTGCCGCGGCGGCAGCATTGGGTATCAATGGTACGCCAGGGTTTGTGATCGGCGACACGATCATTCCGGGCGCGGTAGACCCGGCCCAATTGCAAGCCGTCATTGATGCCTTGCGCGCAAAAGGTGGTTGATAGTGTTGCGCGACCGGCGATTAGGTGTAAGGTAAGCACATCATGGCAAGTAAAGCTGACATTCTGGTCCTGAACGGCCCCAATCTGAACATGCTTGGCACGCGTGAACCCGGTATTTACGGGCATCAGACGCTGGCCGACATCGAAGCAAAATGCCGTGACCTTGCGGCATCGCGCAACATGACCATTGACTGGTTCACATCAAACAGCGAAGGCGCGTTGATCGATCGCATTCATGATGCGGTTGGTGCATCGGACTGGATTGTTATCAATGCTGCCGGACTGACCCATACATCGGTCGCCTTACGCGATGCGTTGTCCTTGTTTCCGGGCGATGTGATCGAGGTGCATCTGTCGAATATCCATGCGCGGGAAAGCTTTCGCCATACATCCCTGATTTCCCCGGTGGCCAAAGGTATTATTGCCGGTTTTGGCGCCGCGTCCTATTATGCCGCACTTGATGCGATCACTCATCTGACCAAGGAGACCTGACCCCTATGGCCACGACCCCAAAAACACCGGCAGCCAAAAAGGCGGCCGCCAAAAACAGCGTGAGCGCCGAGACCAAATTGGTTCAGGACCTGGCCGATATTCTTGATAAAGCCGGACTGGCTGAACTGGAATATGAAACCGAGACTGTCGCTGTCCGTCTATCACGGGTGGCAGGTAGTGCGCCGGTGGCCGCCGTTGCACCGACAGCCCCTATCGCCGCCCCGGTGGCGGCCCCACCGGCCGAACCGCCAGCGCCAGCACTAGACAATCCAGCCGATCATCCCGGCACTATCACCTCGCCTATGGTCGGCACGGTCTATACCGCGCCTGAACCTGATGCGCCGCTGTTCATTACCGAAGGGGCAACCGTCAAAGCCGGCCAGACCCTGTTTATCGTCGAGGCAATGAAAGTGATGAACCCGATCACCGCGCCGCAGGCCGGTAGGGTGGTCAAGATTCTCGTGCAGAATGCGCAACCGGTCGAATTCGGTGAAGCGCTGGTGATTATAGAATAACGTCATGTTCAAAAAGATCCTGATAACAAACCGTGGTGATGTGGCGTTGCGGGTGCTTCGTGCCTGCAAGGAATTGGGCATTCCATCGGTTGTTGTGCATTCAACGGCAGATGCCGATTCAATGCCGGTTCGATTGGCGGATGAATCAGTGTGCATCGGCCCGCCAAGCAGCAGCGCATCCTATCTCAATATTCCGGCTATTTTATCGGCTGTGGCCATTACCGGTGCCGATGCGATCCACCCCGGGGTTGGCTTTTTATCGGAAAATGCTGATTTCGCCGAAATCGTTGCCGCCCATGGGCTGACCTTTATCGGCCCGAAAACCGAGCATATCCGTGCGATGGGTGACAAGGTCGAGGCCAAAATTACCGCGGCCGAATCGGGTCTGCCGTTGGTTCCGGGCTCTCCCGGCGCGGTTCACACCCTTGAAGAGGCGGTGACGATTGGTCAAGAGATCGGCTATCCGTTGCTGGTTAAAGCGGCGTCAGGTGGTGGCGGGCGCGGCATGAAGGTCGCCGACAGCGCCGACCATCTGGCCGAGGCCTTTTCAGCCGCCCGTAGTGAAGCCAAAGCCGCCTTTGGTGATGATACGGTCTATCTTGAACGCTATCTTGGCCAGCCACGCCATATCGAGGTTCAGGTTATTGCCGACTCGCATGGGAATGTCGTGCATCTTGGCGAACGCGAATGTTCGGTCCAGCGCCGGCACCAAAAGCTGTTTGAAGAAGCCCCCTCGCCCGCCTTAACCGCCGATGAGCGCGCCAAGATCGGCAAAATCGCCGCTGATGCGACCCGCCGCATGGGGTATCTTGGCGTTGGCACGATGGAATTTTTGTATGAGGATGGCGCGTTCTTCTTTATCGAGATGAACACCCGGCTTCAGGTCGAACATCCGATTACCGAGGAAATCACTGGCATTGATCTGGTGCGCGAACAAATCCGCATCGCCGCCGGCTTGCCGCTTAGCTTTAGCCAAGACGATGTCACATTTACCGGCCATGCAATCGAATGCCGGATCAATGCCGAACATCCTGAAACCTTTATGCCAACCCCGGGCAAGGTGACCTCTTTTCATGCGCCGGGCGGTCCTGGCATTCGCATTGAATCCTGCCTTTATTCCGGTTATGCCGTGCCACCCTATTATGACAGTCTGATTGCCAAGCTGATTGTTCACGGCGATGACCGCGACCATTGCTTGGCCCGGTTACGGCGCGCATTAGAAGAATTTATTGTGGAGCCGATTCCGACAACCTTGGCGCTTCACAAACGGCTTGTCGAAGCGGATGCGATCAAGGATGGCAGCTACAATATCCGCTGGCTTGAAGAAAAGTTTCTTGCCGATTGATAGACTGGTCCGGTGATGGTGGAGACCGGCATGGCCAACAGCCAACGCTATAGCTACGCCCCTGAGACAATCATCAAGGCTTATGCACTTGGCGTGTTTCCAATGGCTGACAGCCATGACAGCCGCGAGATTCATTTCTACGACCCTGATCAACGGGCGTTGATCCCGCTTGATCGGCATACCGGTGCCGGCCCGCATATTCCCCGTCGCCTGCAGCGCCGGGTGCGTCAAACGCCATTCCGGGTGACCATCAATGTTGATTTTGCCGCGGTGATCAGCGCCTGCGCCGCACCAAGCCCAACCCGCAACGATACTTGGATCAATCAAGACATCAAACAACTCTATATCGCACTTCACAAAATGGGATTTGCCCATTCGATTGAGGTGTGGGATGGCGCCGTTCTTGTCGGTGGCCTTTATGGTGTTGCCCTGCGCGCGGCTTTTTTTGGCGAGTCAATGTTCTCACGCCAGACCGATGCCTCAAAAATTGCGTTGGTGCATCTGATGGCACGGCTGCAGGCTGGCAGGTTTCACTTTCTGGATGCCCAGTTCAGCAATGATCATTTACAGCAATTCGGCGTGACCGAGGTGCCACGGCATGAATTCCAAAGCCGGCTTGCCGCGGCGCTCGCTGCCGACGCGGATTTGCAACTCGCAACATCAAGCCAAACCTTGGCTACCGCATTTCTGGACGCGTTGAATAGCGGCAAAATCTAGTCGGCGGTACAGGCCAAAATGGTGATATCATAGACCGGATGTTCAAGCGCCGAGACCGCCGGACTTGACGCAAACATCCAGCCGGCAAAGGCGGTTTTGGCTGGTTGATTGCCATAGCCGATATCGCGGATCGTCAAAAATGCGGCGCTTTCAGGTGGTTCTTCGGGCGGATGAAAGGCACATGTTTCAACCGTGATTTCCAGCGTTCCAAATGTTTGACGCGTGCCAACCGCCATTTCAATTGTGGAAATACGCGCGGTAATTTTATCAAGCGCCTGCAAGGTAACACGCTCACCATCAATCCAAGTCGCGGCATTGGCCGCCAAGGTCATGGTGGCAACAATAACGGCCGACACCAGCGTACGGCACCCAGCGCCCGCGGTAGCGCGCCGCATCATGCGGATTGTCGTCAATAGCCTGTTGTGCATCACCCGCATGCCCGCGACGCTAGTTCGATGCGCCGCCAGACGCAAATACCGCCTTGCCAAGAAGATCCGTCAGACTGATCGGATCACGGGTATTATAGATCACCGCACCATCTTTAAGATTATCTAATGCCGCGCCGGGCAATAATTCCAACACATTACCGCCAAGTAACGATGCCGCGGTAATCCGCGCACTGCTGTCGGCAGGGATTTTAATGGCCGGATCAATCGCCATCGAAATACGGGCGACAAAGGTAACTGGATCAAGCTGCTGACGGGTGATTTGGCCGACTTTGATGCCTGAAATACGCACATCATCGCCAACCACCAGCCCACCGGTGCTGCCAAATTCAGCGCTGATTTCATAGCCGCCAGCCCCCTTCATGTCCGCCGCTTCATAGGCCAGCGCGATAAACCCCGCTGCCGCCAGCAACACCACCGCGCCCATCACGATTTCGAGCATATTGCGCTGCATGGCTCAGACCTCCTCTAAGGGCCAGATAATGACCACTGATCGCCGCACCGATACCGTCAGGCCGGCGTCCATGGTTCATAATCGCCGGTAGCCGCCTGACGCTTGCCACCTTTCAGCATATGACCAGACGGCCGATGCGCATGGACCGTACCGGTCAGATTGGGCTGGTGCTGTTGCTGCCAACCATGCTGCTGGTAGCCGCCTTCCGGTGGCGGGGCCGATTCGGTGTGATGCAACCAGCCATGCCAGTCTGCCGGCACCTTGGATGCCTCGGCGATACCCTTATACCGCACATAACGGCGCGGCGGACGGCCAGGGCGCGCCTTGCGCTCTTCGTAATAGCGGTTACCAAACGAATCACTGCCGACCTGTGTTGCGGTCAGTTTCAGCGTAATCAACGTCACCAAATCCATCTTTCGCTATATCCTTGGCTGGTCAGGGCGGTATGCGGGCCCGGTTTGTAGCGCCCCTACTATAGGCCGAAGCAACCCGCCTCGTCCAGATATCCTTGTATGCGGGCGCCCCATTTTTGTGCGTGATTCTGTTCACCCTATCGAACCAGCGCCGATACCCCGAACCCATCACCACAAATGCGTCCTGACAAACCGATAAATCATTCGGCCGAACAGAGGGCCGATAGCCACCACAGTGACGCCCTCCAAAATTTTTTCTCATCAATAGTTTAACAAACGAATTGATACTTAACCTATGGGTAGCACACCAAAATGACGAGGCCATTTCATGGCTTTTTTTTGGCGAATGGGTCGTTTTCACTATTGTCCAAGCGCGCCTATATCATGTAGTTTATGGGTGTGTCAGACGCTATATATAGTTATTTTACCTAAATAAAGCGCCATAACATCAAGAAATTCAACAACAAATCCGGCTTGGCAGAGGTTGGACTTAGGGCGATCAGGGGACAGTATTTATGCATTTCGAAAGACGTTTCACAACTTCTGGTAAAGATGCCTATGACGCATTGGAATTTAGGCGTGCGACCAGCGAGATTCGCAACCCTGATGGGACCATTGTGTTTCGCGCCGAGGACATTGAAGTGCCAGCGCAGTTTTCGCAGGTCGCAACCGATATTCTGGCACAGAAATATTTTCGTAAGGCCGGGGTGCCGGCTGCCTTGCGCCGGATAGAAGAAAGCGCTGTTCCCTCATGGCTATGGCGGAGTGAAGCCGACAGCAAAGCGTTGGCCAAATTGCCTGAAGACGCGCGCTACAGCGGCGAAGTGTCTGCCAAGCAAGTCTTTGACCGGTTGGCTGGCACCTGGACCTATTGGGGCTGGAAAGGCGGCTATTTCACCAGCGAGGAAGATGCGCGCACCTATTTTGACGAGATGCGGTATATGTTGGCAATGCAGATGGCGGCGCCTAACTCGCCACAATGGTTCAATACCGGCCTGCATTGGGCCTATGGCATTGACGGGCCAAGTCAGGGCCATTTTTATGTCGATTACAAAACCGGCAAGCTCACCCGGTCAGCCACCGCCTATGAGCATCCGCAACCGCATGCCTGTTTTATCCAGTCGGTCAGCGATGATTTGGTCAATGACGGCGGCATCATGGATTTGTGGGTCCGCGAGGCACGCTTGTTCAAATACGGATCGGGCACCGGATCAAATTTCAGCCGGCTACGCGGTGAAGGGGAAAGCCTGTCGGGGGGCGGCAAGTCATCCGGTCTGATGAGCTTTTTGCGAATCGGCGACCGGGCGGCCGGGGCCATCAAATCAGGGGGCACAACCCGCCGCGCCGCCAAGATGGTGACCGTTGATATCGACCATCCGGATATTGAGGCCTATGTCGACTGGAAGGTGGTCGAAGAACAAAAGGTGGCGGCCCTTGTTGCTGGCTCAAAACTGGCCCAAACGCATATGGGCGCGGTGATGGACGCCTGCCAGATCACCGATGGTCTTGATGGTGACGAACGGTTTGACCCGAAAGCCAACAAAGCCCTGAAAAAAGCCATTTTGGCGGCACGCAAGGTGATGATCCCGGAAAATTATGTGCAGCGGGTGATCCAATTTGCCAAGCAGGGCTATACCGAAATTGAATTCAAAACCTATGACACCGACTGGGATTCAGAAGCCTATCTGACCGTTGCCGGCCAAAATTCAAATAACTCGGTCCGCGTCAGCAACGATTTCTTGCAAGCGGTCCTTGATAAAGGCGACTGGGAGTTGATCAAACGTCGCGATGGCGGCGTGGCCAAGCGGATTAAGGCCGCCGACCTGTGGGAAAAAATTGCCCATGCGGCATGGGCGTGCGCCGATCCAGGCCTGCAATATGACACCACCATCAATGAATGGCACACCTGCCCTGAGGGCGGCCGGATCAATGCGTCGAATCCATGTTCAGAATATATGTTCCTGGATGATACCGCCTGTAACCTTGCATCGCTAAATCTGATGCAATTCCGCAAAGCCGATAAAAGCTTTGACATTCCGGCGTTTGAACATGCCGTGCGGTTCTGGACATTAACATTGGAAATTTCAGTGTTGATGGCGCAGTTCCCCTCAAAGGAAATTGCCCAACTGTCGTATGAATATCGGACGCTGGGCCTTGGCTTTGCCAATATTGGTGGCTTGCTGATGGCGGCCGGCCATTCCTATGACAGCGATGAAGGCCGGGCGATTTGCGGGGCCATCTCGGCGGTCATGACCGGTATTGCCTATGCGACATCGGCAGAAATCGCCAAGGAAGTCGGACCATTCCCGAACCATAAAAAGAACGCCAAACATATGATGCGGGTGATGGAAAACCACCGGCTTGCCGCGCATGGTAAAGCAAGTGGCTATAAAGGGCTTAGCATTCTTCCGGTTCCGCTGGACATCAAATCCTGCCCTGACAAGGCCCTGACAGACGCCGCCAAACGCGCATGGGATCTGGCGGTCGACGGTGGCAAAAAACATGGCTACCGCAATGCACAGGCCACGGTGATTGCCCCAACCGGCACCATCGGCCTGGTGATGGATTGCGACACCACCGGGATCGAGCCTGATTTCGCGATTGTCAAATTCAAGAAACTGGCCGGCGGCGGTTACTTCAAGATCATCAATCGGGTGGTTCCTGAAGCGCTTGAACAGCTTGGCTATGACCAGCCGCAGATTGATGACATCATCAATTATGCCGTTGGATCAGGAAGTCTGAAAAACTGTCAGTCAGTATCGCTTAACGCGTTGCGTGACAAAGGCTTTGGCGATGCTGAAATCGACAAGATTGAAGCCGGCCTTGGCAGCGCCTTTGATATCAAATTCGTGTTCAACCACTACACGCTCGGCGCCGATTTCTGCAAGGACAAGCTTGGTCTGAGCGATGCCCAGATGAATGATTTCGAATTTAATCTTCTGGCCTATCTTGGGTTCAGCAAGGACGAAATTGAAGCCGCCAACATTCATGTATGTGGGGCCATGACATTGGAAGGCGCACCGCATCTTAAAGACGCGCATCTGCCTATCTTTGACTGTGCCAATGTATGCGGCCGGATCGGCAAACGCTTTTTGTCGGTCGACAGCCACATCACCATGATGGCAGCCTCACAGCCCTTCATTTCCGGGGCTATTTCCAAGACCATCAACATGCCCAACGCGGCAACGGTCGAGGAATGTGGCGCGGCCTATATGTTGTCATGGAAATTGGGGCTGAAGGCCAACGCGCTCTATCGTGATGGCTCAAAGCTAAGCCAGCCATTGTCATCCGGGCTTGTTGATGACATCGATGATGAAGAGGACGAAATGCAGGACGCGCCGTTGGCAGCAGCGTCCCCGCAAGTGATCGAGAAAGTTGTCGAACGGATTGTGCGGGCCGAACGTGAACGGCTGCCACACCGGCGCAAGGGCTATACGCAAAAAGCCACCGTCGGCGGGCACAAGGTTTACCTGCGAACTGGCGAATATGAAGATGGCCGGCTTGGCGAGGTGTTCATCGATATGCACAAGGAAGGCGCCGCGTTCCGGTCATTGATGAACAATTTTGCTATCGCGGTATCAATCGGCCTGCAATATGGGGTGCCGCTTGAGGAATTTGTCGAGGCCTACACCTTTACCCGGTTTGAGCCACAAGGCATCGTGACCGGCAATGATGCAATCAAGATGTCGACCTCGATTCTTGATTACACATTCCGCGAACTGGCCATTTCCTACCTTGACCGCGGCGACCTTGGCCATGTCAATGTTGACGATCTGGATGTCACCACCACCGGTGCTGGTGACAGCCAGTCTGAACTGATGAACCGGGTGACAAGCCACGGCTTTATCCGCCGCCAAGGGCTGGTGGTCTATTCAAATGACGGATCAGCCGCGCTGGCCAAAAGCCCGGACCAAGACACCGTCACCATGCGGGCAGCTGACCCGCAGCCTGTGATCAAAGCCGATGTCGGATTGGTGACCAGCGGGGCCAGTATGGCCACCAGCAGCGCCGCCCAGAAAACATCCGACAGGGTGCAGCAAGCCCGCATGCAGGGTTATGAGGGCGAGGCCTGCCCTGAATGTCAGAATTTCACTCTGGTACGCAATGGCACCTGCCTCAAATGCAACACATGCGGTGGCACCACGGGGTGCAGTTAAGCTCTCCCTGCAGCGCAACCTGCAGAACTGGCCCCGCGTGAAAATGCGGGGCCTTTTTCGTGGATATCTGCTATCTTGTCATCCGGGCTTGGTTATGCCAGCGTGCTGACATCGCCCCCAAAACAACCGCGTGGCTTTTTGGCCGAAAATAACAGGAGACAATGATGACCAGCACCGTAGAACAGCGGCTTCAGGATATTGGTGTAACGATCCCGGATGCCCCGACACCGGCGGCCAACTATCTTCCCTTTACCCGCACGGGTAATTTGGTATTTGTGTCAGGTCAGGTCCCGTTTGTTGATGGCAAAATCGAAAAAACCGGCACTGTTGGCAAGACAGCCAGTATTGAGGATGCACAAGGTCAGGCCAAAATCTGTGCTATCAATCTCCTCGCCCAACTGAAAGTCGCCTGTGACGGCGATCTCGACCGCGTTGTCAAGGTTGTCAAGCTGGGCGCATTCGTTGCCTCGGCAGATGATTTCAACAACCAGCCACAAGTTGTGAATGCCGCGTCAGACCTGATGGTTGCCGCCTTTGGCGATGCCGGCCGGCACGCCCGCTTTGCCGTTGGCAGCAATGCGCTGCCATTGAACTGCCTTGTCGAGATTGACGGTATTTTTGAAATTTCCTGATCTGGGACCGGTACAAATCCGGCCTTGTTCGACCAATGGATGACCAGAAGCTGACCGCCGAGACCGTGCGCGACATCACCGCGGTATCGGCTGATGACTGGGACCGTCTTGCCGGTTCTGCCAATCCGTTTGTCAGCCACGCGTTTCTGGCGGCGCTGGAAAGCGGTGGTGCGGTCGGTGGTGATAGCGGCTGGGATCCGTTCCATATTATTGTGCGAGACGGCAACGGCCGGCTTGCCGCGGCGATGCCGTTATATGTCAAGCATCATTCCTATGGCGAATATGTGTTTGACCATAGCTGGGCGAATGCGTTTGAACGCGCCGGTGGCCGCTATTACCCCAAATTGTTGAGCGCCATACCCTTTACCCCGGTGACCGGCCCGCGATTATTGGCACAAGATGCCAGCGCCGCCCTGAAATGCGCTCTCGCCGATGCCGTGCTGGCCCTTGTCCAGCAATATCAAATATCTTCGGCCCATATCAATTTTGTTGCGCCGTCCGATGCACAATTGCTGCAGCAGCAGGGCTGGCTGGTCCGGCAGGGGCTACAATTTCACTGGCATAATGCCAACTATGCCGATTTTGACGCGTTTCTGGCCAGCCTGTCGTCACGCAAACGGAAAAATATTCGCAAGGAACGGGCCGGCGTAATGGCGGCTGGGGTGACCATGCGGCAACTGACCGGCGATGCCATCAGCGCTGATCACATTGACGCCTTTTACCGGTTTTATCTATCAACGATCGATCGCAAATGGGGCGGGGCCTATTTGACCTTGCCGGTCTTTCAGCAGTTACGCGAAACCATGGCTGACAAAATGCTGTTGGTTGTTGCTGAATATGATGGTCGTATTATCGGCGGGGCGCTCAATTTCATTGGCGAAGACACCCTTTATGGCCGCAATTGGGGGGCCGATATCGATATCCCCTTCCTGCATTTTGAGGCTTGTTACTATCAGGCGATCGATTACGCGATCCGTCATGGTCTTGCCCGTGTCGAGGCTGGCGCACAAGGCTTTCACAAGGTCCAGCGCGGCTATCTTCCCGAAACCACTTGGTCGCTTCATCATCTTGCCGATGACGGGTTTCGGGCGGCGGTGGCACGGTTTCTGGATGCCGAGTCGCGCGGGATCAGTGACGAGAAAAACCAGATCGCGATGACGACCCCGTTCCGGTCGGCACGATAACAGCGCCGCAGACCAGCGGCACGGTCGGTTAATCGGCCTGTGGTGCGGGGAGTGCGGCCCGCCGTGCCCCGGCAAGCGCCTTTTGCGGCGGCGCCTTCACGGTGACCTTCAACGCACCATTGACCACATCGACCAATGCCACCCCACCACCGGTCAAGCCGCCAAACAGCAATTCGTCGGCAAGCGGCTTTTTGATATGCTCTTGGACAACCCGCGACAACGGCCGTGCGCCATATTTGGAATCATACCCACGATCAGCCAGCCAGTCGCGCGCCGCAGTGGTCAATTCAATCTCGACATTGCGGTCGGCAAGCTGCATATCCAACTGCATAACAAATTTGTCGACGACACGACGGATCACCTCCTTGCCAAGCGGCGCAAACGGGATAATCGCATCAAGCCGGTTTCTAAATTCCGGGGTGAAAAGGCGCTCGATCGCTTCAACATCGGCCCCTTCATTATGCGTGCGGTTAAAGCCGATCGCGGCCTTTGACAATTCCTGGGCTCCGGCATTGGTGGTCATAATCAAGATCACATTGCGGAAATCGACCGTCTTGCCATTATTGTCGGTCAACCGCCCGTGATCCATCACCTGCAAGAGAATATTGAATAAATCCGGATGGGCCTTTTCAATCTCGTCAAGCAGCAACACCACATGCGGGGTTTGGTCAACGGCGTCCGTCAGCAGCCCCCCTTGATCAAAACCGACATAGCCTGGCGGCGCGCCGATAAGGCGCGATACCGTATGGCGCTCCATATATTCGGACATATCAAAGCGGACAAGCTTGATACCAAGCGCCTCGGCAAGTTGCCGGGCAACCTCGGTTTTGCCAACACCGGTCGGACCCGAAAACAGATAATTGCCAACCGGCTTTTCCGGTTCCCGCAACCCAGCCCGCGATAGCTTGATCGCCGATGCCAACGCCGCAATCGCTGCATCCTGTCCAAAGACAAGCCGCCCAAGATCTTCTTCAAGCGATGCCAGCACTGCCTTGTCATCGCGGCTTACATGTTTGGACGGGATCCGCGCCATAGTCGCGATGGTCGTTTCGATATCCTTTTGGCCAATCGTCGCCCGCCGCCGGGACGGTGGTAACAGCTTTTGAGCGGCGGCCGCCTCGTCAATCACGTCGATCGCCTTGTCTGGCAATTTCCGGTCATTGATATAACGGGCGGCAAGATCAACCGCGGTTTTCAGCGCCGCACCGGTAAACCGTACCTGATGATGTGCTTCATAGCGGCTTTTCAGCCCGTTCAGAATTTTGATCGTATCGGCCACTGACGGTTCAGGCACATCGATCTTTTGAAACCGGCGCACCAGCGCCCGGTCTTTTTCAAAATGCCCGCGATATTCTTTATAGGTGGTTGAACCGATACAGCGCAACGAGCCATCCTGCAATGCCGGTTTCAGCAGATTAGACGCGTCCATCGCCCCACCCGATGTGGCCCCGGCGCCAATGACTGTGTGAATTTCGTCAATGAACAGGATCGCGTTTTCATCATCGGCGACCGCCTTCATCACCGCTTTCAGCCGCTCTTCAAAATCACCGCGATAGCGGGTACCGGCCAACAGCTGCCCCATATCAAGCGCATAAATCACCGCTGTCGACAGCACCTCAGGCACAGCCCCTTCATAGATCCGCAAGGCCAGCCCTTCGGCAATCGCCGTTTTGCCAACACCCGGATCACCGACATAGAGCGGGTTGTTCTTGGTGCGCCGACACAGTACCTGAATGGTCCGGTCAAGTTCACGATCACGGCCAATCAACGGGTCGATCTTGCCGGCGGCGGCCTTGCTGATCAAATTGACCGCATATTGAGACAACGCATCCTTGCCGGCGGTTTCGGCACTGTCCGTTTCGCTGACATCTTCAGCCCCTTTGGCGAGGTTGCCCTCACTGCCATGGCTAAGATAGGACACCGCATCAAGCCGTGTCATATTCAGCGATTTCAAAAACCACACGGCGTGGCTTTCGCGTTCCGAAAACAGCGCGACCAGCACATTCGCCCCCGTTGCCACATCGCGGCCTGATGACTGGGTATGGATAATCGCCCGCTGGACAACACGCTGGAAACTGGCCGTTGGCTGGACCGAATCCTCAATCGCCGGATTGATGATAGAGGCCAACTCATCCTCGATAAAATCGGTCAGCTTTTGCTTCAGCTCGTCAATATTCACCTCACAGGCGTTCAGCACCTCAAGCGCATCATTATCTTCGGTCAACGCCATCAGCAAATGTTCAAGCGTGGCAAACTCATGCGACCGCGAAGCCGCATTGGCCATAGCCCGGCGTAGCGTTTCCTCGAGTTCACGAGACAGCATGATCTAATCCTTTTCGATTTCCAGTTGCAACGGATGTTCGTTCTTACGGGCATAATGCATGGTTTGCTGTGCCTTGCTTTCTGCCACCTCAAAACTGTAGATGCCGCACACCCCAACGCCGCGCTGATGTACATTCATCATGATGCGCGTCGCATCGTCAGCCGAATGGCCGAAAAAATGCTGCAACACATGCACCACAAATTCCATCGGCGTATAATCGTCATTCAACATGATGACTTTATACATTGATGGTTTTTTGGTCTTTGTGCGGCTGTCCAGAACAAGCTGGCCATTACCATTCCTGTCATCATCCTGTGCCATGACCGATCCGTATTGTTCACCCGACGAGTCTAAACAGTTTCACCAAACAAGATTATCACAAAATCGAGAGGCGCCGCATCTATAGATATTGGCATTTTTTCAGCCGGTAAAAGGGGCAAGACCAAAATATTACGCGAAACTGATAAAACACAAAATATTGGCAAGAATCTTGAATAGATTACTAATTAAGCTATGATTCGCAGGCGCAACGCCACAGGCATGGCATGTGAAAGCAGCACAAGGCAGTTCATAATGAGGCATTTGGGACCGGTTGAAACAGCATCTGCCACGCTGCGAAACAGCAGCGCCGCGGCGGGCGGTTTCAGGTCCTTGTCACCCGTGATGATGGCCTTCATGTCGGGGGTTTTGCTGTTCGCCATGCTGGTTGGGGCCAGCCGCGCCGAGGCCAGCAAATATGCGTCAATTGTGATGGAAGAGGCCAGCGGCCGGGTGCTGTTTTCCCGCAATGCTGACAGTTTGCGTTATCCGGCATCGCTGACCAAAATTATGACGCTTTATCTGTTATTTGAAGATATCGAAGCTGGCAAAATATCACTGAAGAGCCGTATTCCGGTATCCAAGCGGGCGGCCGGTCGGTCGCCGTCAAAGCTCTATCTAAAGCCGGGGCAATCGATCAATGCGGAACAGGCAATTTACGCGCTGGTGACCAAATCGGCCAATGATGTCGCCACCGCCGTCGCCGAAAAGCTGGCGGGCACCGAACGCAAATTCGCCAAACGCATGACCCGCAAGGCCAAATCACTTGGCATGACGCGGACCACTTTCATGAATGCATCCGGCTTGCCCAATCGGCGGCAGCGGTCAACGGCGCGTGATATGGCGCGTCTGGCGATCGCGATACGCCGTGACTTTCCACAATTCTATAAATTTTTCAGCACCAAAAGCTTTAGCTGGAAAGGTCGCCGGTTCAAAAACCACAACCGGCTTCTTGCCAATTACAGCGGCACTGATGGCATAAAAACCGGCTATATCAACGCATCGGGATTCAATCTGGTGGCTGCCGTCGAACGGCGCGGCGTGCGGTTGATTGGCGTTGTATTTGGCGGCAAAACATCGCGTAGCCGCGACCGGCATATGATCAGCATCCTTGACCGGCAGTTCAAGCGCGCCAAAACCATCACGGTACGGGCGGCAGCGGCGATGCCATCCGCCTTGCCCATCGCCCCGCCACGCCGTACAGCAGACCTGCCAGAGGTGCCGGCTACCCTGCCAAACAGCGCGCATATTGCGGCGCGTGCCAACAAGCCGGGTGATGCCCCCTCATTATGGAGCGTGCAGATTGGTAATTTTGCCCAGCGCGCCAATGCGCATAAGGCGGCCATTCGGGCACGCCGCATGGCCGATGATGTGCTTGGTATGACGCCGGCGCATTTGATGCTGGTATCGCGCGGCAATATGCCGTTATGGCGGGTGCGGTTTAACAATCTTGATGAAGGCGCGGCCCGCGCCGCCTGTGCCGCCTTGTTTAGCGCTGGCAGCCCGTGTATTGCGGTTGAAACACGGGGCTGAAAACACGCCCGACAAATAGGCCGGCAAATAGCCCGGCAACCGATCAAACCACCCGATCTTGTTAGCGAAAATCGCGGCTTCGCATACGCACCGCCGCCGGTGTGCCGGCATGGGCATCAAGATGCCGCAAAAAGCCGTTCAGATTGAACAGGGATTCGGCGATCACATGGGTGACGGCCTGCTGGCGCTGCACACGCCCGACAAGCCCCATGATCTGGGCGCGTAACAGCGGTGCCCGATAACTGTCGGTCAATCTTGGCCAAACAATCACATTCACCGTGGCGGCGCCATCCTCAAGGGTTAAAAAAACGGTCCCGCTGGCGGTACCGGGCCGTTGCCGCATCGTGACAAGCCCGGCGATACGCACGCGTTTGCCATCGGGCGCCTGATGCACAAGACCACAACGCTGCCAGCCCGCCACCGCCAGCGGTTTGGCCAGCAGATCAAGCGGGTGCGCTTTTAAGGACAGGCCAAGACTACGGTAATCTTCAGCAACATTTTCACCGGCACTAGCCACCGGCAAAGCAACATCCGGCTCATCCCCGGCAAGGCTATCATGGCGCCGGCCAGCATGGGCAAACAGCGGCAATGGCCGGTCTTGATCAAGGCCACGCACCGCCCATAACGCCTGCCGCCGGGTCATGCCAAGGCTGGAAAACCCATCGGCATCGGCAATCGCCTGTAAGGCGGCTTTTGATATATCGGCCAGCCGTATAATCGCCGCAAGACTGGTAAAGGCCACCTTGCCCGCTGAGCGGGGGGAATCACTGGCCGGCTGATAGCGGCTATCAGCAGCCATCGCGGCACGACTGGCGGCGATACGTTCGCCTTCATGCCGGCGCAACCCTTTGACAAGGCGCAACCCCAAACGCAGGCTGTGCCGGCCGGTGGCATGCAGCGGGTCCGGTTCAAGCCGGTGGTCCCAATCCGAATGATTCACATCAACCGGCAGAATATTTACACCGCTTTTCTTGGCCTCGGCGATCAGTTGGGACGGCGCATAAAACCCCATCGGCTGGGCATTCAACAAGGCACAGACAAACACATCCGGATAATGGCATTTGATCCAAGCCGACACATAAACCAACAGCGCAAAACTGGCCGCATGTGATTCAGGGAACCCGTATGTGCCAAAGCCTTCAATCTGGCGAAAACAGCGTTCAGCAAAGGCGGCATCATAGCCACGCGCGATCATACCTTTGACCATCTTGTCATGAAACCGGCTGATCTCGCCGGATTTTTTGAATGTGGCCATAGCGCGGCGCAACCGGTCTGCCTCGGCACCGGAAAAACCGGCCCCGACAATCGCAATCTGCATCGCCTGTTCTTGAAACAGCGGCACCCCAAGCGTTCGTTCCAGCACCGCGCGCAAATCTGCTGACGGATAATCAACCTTTTCCAGCCCGGCACGCCGCCGCAGATATGGATGGACCATATCGCCTTGGATCGGGCCGGGGCGCACAATCGCCACCTGCACCACAAGATCATGAAAACAGCGCGGTTGCAGGCGTGGCAGCATGGCCATCTGGGCGCGGGACTCGACTTGGAACACACCAACCGACCGGCCTTGGCATAACATATCATAGGTTGCCGCATCTTCCGGCGGCACCGCGGCCAAGGTCAAACGCCGCCCATAATGCCCTTGCAACAAGTCAAACGCCCGCCGGATACAGCTAAGCATGCCAAGCGCCAGCACATCAATTTTCAAAAGACCAAGCGCATCAAGATCATCCTTGTCCCATTCGATCACCGTGCGGCCGGGCATCGCGGCGGGGCTGATCGGACATAGATGGTCAAGTCGGCCCCGGGTAATCACAAACCCGCCAACATGCTGTGACAAATGCCGGGGAAAGCGGCTGATATCATCAACCAGCCGCAAGACCAGCCGTAGCCGCCGGTCATCCGGATCAAGACCGGCCGCATTCAAAGCGGCAGCGGTCAGCCCGCTGCCTTCGCGGCCCCATACCTCGCCGGCAAGGGCGGCCTGCACATCACGGCTAAGGCCAAATACAGACGCCACCTCGCGCAATGCACTTCGTCGGCGATAGGTGATAACCGTTGCCGCAAGGCCGGCATGGTCACGGCCATATTTGTCATAAATATATTGGATCACCTCTTCTCGCCGCTCATGTTCAAAATCGACATCGATATCAGGCGGCTCGCCGCGGGCTTCACTCACAAATCGTTCAAACAACGGTTGCGCCCGCTCTGGGTCAACAGCTGTGATATTCAGGCAGTAACATACCGCCGAATTGGCAGCTGATCCGCGCCCCTGACACAAAATGCCCCGCCCGCGGGCAAAACGCACAATATCAAATACCGTCAGGAAATAAGGGGCGATATGCAGCTTGTCGATCAGCCGTAATTCATGTTCAAGATAGGCTATCACCTTGTCAGGTATTTTGTCCGGATAGCGGTTTTGGGCACCGCGCCAGGTTTGAAATTCCAGCTCTTGCATGGCATTTCGCCCATGGCTTGTGATCGCATGCGGATAGTCATAGCAAAGATCATCCATCGAGAACCGGCACAAGCCGGCAAGCTGGTCCGCACCGGCCAAGGCGGCCGGCCAAGGCTGCCAGCGCCGCACCGCCTCGGCATGATCGATCACATGCCGTTCGGCATTGCGCGACAGCAGATAGCCTGCATCATCAAGCTGTTTTTTGACACGGATACAGGCCAGCACATCGGCCAGCGGGCGGCGTGACGGGTGGTGATAAAGCGCATCAGCCGCTGCCGCTACCGGCACCCCGGTTGCTGTGGCAATCTGGACGACAGTGTCGCATCGCAGATGGTCGGCGCCGTCACGATAAAGGCACAGCCCGGCAAAGACCTGCCCCTTGGCAAACTGGGTGATCATTTGCAAATGCGCCTGATAGGCAGCATCGGGATGCAATGGCGGCATCACCAGCAAAGCGGTGCGGGCCGGCAGCCGGGCAAGATCGGCCAGATGCAGTATCGGCGCGGCTTTGGTGCCACGCATATTGGCCGCACTTAGCAACGCGCTCAGCCCTTCATAGCCGTCCCGGTCGCAAGGATGCACAATCACATCCGGCCCATCAGCCGGGCGCAACCGGACCCCGACAAGCAGCCGGATAGCATGGTCTCGCGCCGCCATATGCGCGCGCACCATACCAGCCAGTGAATTGACATCGGCAATGCCAATGGCCCGCCAGCCAGCCCGGGCCGCCGCCGCGACCATCTCGGCCGGATGCGAGGCACCGGTCAAAAAGGTAAAATTGCTGTAACAGCCAAGCAGTGCCGGCCCCGCGCTATCCGATGATCCGTTGCCAGCCATTCCGTTACCAGCCATCAGGCCAAAAACCCATGAAGATACCATGTTGGCATCTCGTCCCGTTCCGGCAAGCCTTCACGATAGACCCAGAACCCGGCCCCCTCTTGATCATACAGGCAAAAATAGTCACGCGTCAGGCTGCCCGGCGGTGCCTGCCACCATGCCGGTGCAATGCGTTCCGGGCCGGTCGCATAAAGGATCTTGTGCTGTTTACGATACCAGACAAAGCGGGCCGGCGGATGGTCGGGCAACAGCGCGGTCACCTCGATCTGTTGCGGATAGGCAAGCAAGCGTATCGGGCGCGGCGCAGCAGGGCGCGATGCGGTCGCCGCCAGCCATCCGGACCAGTCTGACGACCGGCTTTCATAATGCGCCGGTCCGGGAAGCACGCATGATTGTGCGGTTTCAGGCTGCCAAGATTCGCGTGGTGCAAGCCGGACCACCGCCCCATAGCCAAGCCGCGCCACCAGCCGGTCAACAAGTCCGGCATAGGCGTCACAAGCTGCCTTGCTGTTTGGCCCATCCAAAGCGGGCAAATCATCATCAAGCGGTGCAAGCGGGCTGCATTCCAACGCTTCCATCCAGCCGCATTCAATGCCAAATTCGGGTTTGATCACGGTGACAAGCCCGGCCATAAGCCGGTGCAACAGGGCGCGATCACGGCCTGGTCGCGACAGATGCACATCCTTGGCAAAGACCAGCCCGTCAACCAATTGCCAGCCAAGACGAATCCGCCGTGCAGCCAGACCTGCCTGCTGTAGCAAGGCAGCTATATCATCGGTCAATATATGCACCATGCGACGCACATCTTCAGGGGCGGCAATCGGTTCCACAAATTGACGCCGTACATATAACGGCGTTGGCGGGCTGATTGGGCTGAAGCTTTCATCACAATCACCAAGCGCTTGGTCAAGACGCGTTAGAAGATCGGTACCAAAACGCGCGGCCAATGGCGCCCGGGGCAAGCCGACAATATCGCCGATTGCGCGCAGGCCGGTATCATGCATTTTGGCCGCCACCCCCGGCGCAAGGCGTAACGCCATCAATGGTAATGGTGCCAAATGCTGGCGCAAATGCGCCCGACGCACGACACAGGCCCCCGCCGAATCACCCGATGATTTTGGGGCGGTCATAAAACGCTGTGATCCCGTCCCATAATGCGCAAGCGCCCAAGCCGCGCCACAATTTGGCGCCGTTGCCGCCACCGCACGCAAGCCGCTGCGATAAAGCCGACATAGACAATCAGCCACCAATGCGCGCGTGCCACCAAACAAATGCTCGGCACCGGCAATATCCAGCCATATGCCGGTATCACCGGGGGCGGTTAACGGGCTGTAGCGCCGCGCCCATAATGCCAGCCGCCACAGATCGGCATGATCAGAAGCGGCATCAAAATCATCGGTGACAAGCCGCGGACAAAGCGCCCTTGCATCCGCCAGTCGCATGCCGGCAGCAAGCCCGAAAGCCGCCGCTCTGGCACAGCCGGCTACCACCATATCCACCCCGCCAACCTGCCGTGTGATCAGCACTGGCTGCCCGCTGTCACCGTCACGGCGCCGCACCCGCGCCGCCGCCAGATACGGAAACTGAATATAGACAATATGACGACCAGCCGCCGACATCACCAAGGCCTATAGCAGAACCGCTAACCGGCCAGCTGATGCCCCCGGTTGGCGCGCGCCATCAGGCCGCGCTACAAACAGCTTGTCTTGCGGGTGCCAGCCAAGACGACATGCATGGGGCCGGCCGCCACGCGCCCGCTCTAGCCGGACATCCCAGACAGCACAGTCCGTTTGCTGCAACATTTTATGATCAGGCTTTTTATGTTTCGGGGCTGGCCGAATATGCCACGCACTTTCAAAGCCCGCCGTCGGGATTGGCGCCCCTAACAGCAAAGCGGTCACATTGCCCGCCTCGGCCGCCAGCTGGGCGCGCCGGGCCAGACGCATCCAATAATCGGCCGATTTTTGCAGCCCGTCATATTCAACCACCACCGCCGCCAAATTGCCGGTTCGCAAAATATCATCCAATGCCGCCAGCCTGTGCGCTGGCGCCGGCGCATCGACAATCAACAGGCGTGACGGGTCCAGCCCGGCCGCAGCCAACCCGTGGCCATATAACATGCCGGTTGCCCCCTGCCGACTGGCCGGACACCAGACCACCACCCCGTCTTGCCCAGCCCCCCCGCCGGCACAAGATAACGACATATGCCGTAGCAGCATCGCCAGCACCGCAATCGCAAAGCCGCTGACCGCGCCATGACACAACATATTACCCGTCAGCAAATGCACCCGGCCAAGCGCCAAACCGCCCGCCAAGGCCTGATCAAGCGAATCGACGCCAAACGGCATCCGCACACGATGATGGAGACGGTCTAATTGTGCCAGCTGACGGCGCATTTGTGCCACCGCCAACCGTTTACCGCCTGTCAAACTGTTGCCCCCGACACACTGACCCGCGACACGCTTTTCGGCCGCCGCTTTCCAAGCGTCATCTTGCCAATTTTTATCCGGCCA
>CAZYKI010000007.1:0-4232 GCA_964648035.1 uncultured Candidatus Puniceispirillum sp.
TGTTTGTGGGCCACAAAGCCGTTCGATCTGGGCCAGATTGATACCGCGATGAAGCCGCATCCCCATCATTACCATTTCGGCGGCCCAATCGGTGACGCTTTCATCATGTAGTTCGTCAATGCCGTGACCATCGCTGAAGACCGCCTGAAGCCATCCTGCCGGGCTGCGGCGGGTACGGGTGGCACGGCGCGTTGTGCTGGCACCATCCTGCCGATGGTTGGTAAAGCGCCCATGCGCCCCCGGACCAATACCAAGCCAGTCACCGCCTTGCCAATAGGTCAGATTATGCCGGCATTCGAAACCAGGCTTGGCGTGATTTGAAATTTCATAGGCGGGCAGACCCGCCACGCCGGTCATCTCTTGGGTGATATCGTAAAGCGCCGCCGCGCGGTCGTCATTCAGCGTCATCACCTCGCCGCGCCGCTGCCGGCTGTAAAATACGGTGCCCGGCTCAATGGTCAGCTGATACAAGGACAGATGCGTTAAATCAAATGCCAGCGCCTGTTCCAACTGTTGCCGCCAACGGGCTTTGGTCTGACCGGGTGTGGCATAAATCAAATCGATCGATATCTGGTCGAACGCGGTCCTGATGGTATCAAGCGCCTGTTGTGCTTCGGCGGCTGAATGCGCCCGGCCTAAAAATGCCAGCACCTTATCATCCAGCGATTGCACCCCCATTGATACCCGATTGACGCCGGTGCGGCGAAAGGCCAGCATGCGGCCGGCTTCGACCGAGGTTGGGTTGGCCTCGGCGGTGATTTCGACCGCCGGATCAAGGCCGAATAATTTGTTGGCGTGGTCGATCACCCGGCCAACGAGGGCCGGTGCCATCAATGATGGGGTACCCCCACCAAAAAAAAGGCTAGTCAGCGGGCGGGGCGCCGCCAGCAACCCGGCCATATGGGTCATTTCCTGACACAACGCATCGCCAAATGCCGCCATATCGACAGTGTCACTGACATGCGAATTGAAATCACAATAGGGGCATTTGGCCAAACAGAACGGCCAATGGATATATAGGCCAAGCGGCGCGTGGTTAGCCGTGGCGGGCGGCATTGGTTGGTCGGGTGCGTCAGCTCTGGCCATGATGCGGCGCAAAACAGCGGCTGATCAGTTGCCTGAAAGCATCGGCGCGATGACTCATCGCATGTTTGGCAGCCGGATCCATCTGGCCAAAACTGATGTCATGGCCATCGGGCTGGAAAATCGGATCATAGCCAAAGCCGTGAGTGCCGCGCGGCGGAAAAACAAGCTGGCCGGTCACCTGACCTTCGACCACAATCTCATAGCCATCTGGCCAGACCAACGCCAACGCACAGACAAACCGCGCCGCCCGATCGGGTTTTCCGGCGGCGTTTAGCGCGTTCTCAACCGCCATCATCGCCACCGTAAAATCCTTGTCCGGCCCCGCCCAGCGCGCCGAATATATGCCAGGTGCGCCATCAAGTGCCGCAACACAAAGGCCGGAATCATCGGCCAACGCCGCCTTGCCCGATGCGGTGGCCGCCGCCCGGGCTTTTAACAACGCATTGCCAGTAAAGCTGGTTTCGGTCTCGTCCGGTTCGGCAAGGCCAAGATCACCAGCCGCTACCACATGAAACGGATAATCGGCAAAAAGCGCGCTTATTTCGCGTAATTTTCCGGCATTATGCGTGGCAATGACCAGCACATCATCGGTAAAGGCGCGGTCGGTCATCACGCTAGAGGCGCGCCGCTGCGACGGCTTGTCGTTGCAGGTCAAACAATTGCGTGCAGCCGCTCGTGGCAAGGTTCAGCATGTCATCGAGGCTTTGCCGCGAAAACGGTCGCTCTTCACCGGTTGCCTGAATTTCGACCAGCTGGCCATCATCTGTCATCACGAAATTCGCATCGATCTCGGCGTTGCTGTCCTCATCATAATCAAGATCAAGCACCGCCATATTTTGGTAGATGCCACAAGAAATGGCCGCGACATGGCTGGTCAGCGGCATTTTGGTAATTGCCCCGGCCAGAAGCAGCCGTTCGCAGGCGAGCCGCAAGGCCACCCACGCGCCGGTAATCGCTGCGGTACGGGTGCCGCCATCGGCTTGAATCACATCGCAATCGATCTTGATCTGCCGCTCGCCAAGTGTTGGTAAATCGGTAACCGCCCGCAACGACCTGCCGATAAGCCGCTGGATTTCCAAGGTACGCCCCCCTTGTTTACCGCGCGCCGCCTCGCGGTCGGTGCGGCTGTGGGTTGATCGGGGCAACATGCCATATTCGGCCGTGACCCACCCTTTGCCGCTGTTGCGTAAAAATGGCGGCACGCGTTCGTCAACTGATGCCGTACACAGCACATGGGTGTTGCCAAATTTGGCCATGCAGGACCCTTCGGCATGGATCGATACGGATGGTTCAAGCGATATCGCGCGCATCATATCGCTGCCGCGGCCTGATGGGCGTAACCCGGATGTGATCGACAAGGCCCAATCTCCCTATTGTTTCACTCGCACTTATTTTGTCACTGGCACTCTGCCCGTTGGTTAGAGTGAAGCAGATATCAAGTAAAGGGGCAATTTTCATCACTACCGTATTTTGGTCGGGCTATATCTTTTGCTGGATTGACCCTGACGCAGGACACCTCTTAAATAGATCTATGGGCAATTTTGATGTGAAAGATTTGAAGCCGGGCAGCCTTGAGATTTTTCATGAGCTGGTGATGGCGTATCTTGAGGATGGTTTGCCGGTTGGCTCAAAGCGGCTGGCGGGCTCGCCGCGGCTTGATGTGTCGCCGGCCTCGATCCGTAGCAAGATGAGTGATCTTGAGGATGCCGGACTGCTATTTGCGCCGCATACCTCGGCAGGGCGTATCCCGACCGAGACCGGCCTTCGCATGTTTGTTGATGGGCTGATGGAATTCAACACCGATATTCCAGCTGAACAGCGGCAATCGATCGATAGTGAATGTGCCGCGCGCGGCATCAGCCTTGACCAAATTCTTGAACAGACCAGCAAGACCCTGTCTGGTCTCTCAAACTGTGCCAGCCTTGTCTTGTCGCCAAAAAGCGAGGCTGAATTACAACATTTTGAATTTGTGCCGGTTGGGCTGAACCGTGCCTTGGCGGTTTTGGTCCGCGCCGATGGGCAGGTTGAAAACCGACTGATCGATCTGCCTCGCGGTGTGCCAGCATCGGCGATGACCCGGGCAACAAATTACATGAATGCCAAGCTTGCCAATAGCAATATGGCTGATGCGGCAGCGGCAATCCGCACCGAAATTGCGGCGCATAAGGCCGAACTTGATGAGCTAAGCACAAGCCTTGTCGAACAGGGGCTTGGCATCTGGTCGGGCGGCGGTGGTGACGCCCCCGCGGCGATGATCTTGCGCGGTCAAGCCAATCTGCTTGACGATAGCCGTGCCGCCGATGGTCTTGCCGCGATGCGGAGCCTTTTCGATGCGCTTGAAGCACGCGAAAATGCCCTTCGGCTGCTTGATGCAACGCGTAGTGGGGATGGCGTCAAAATTTTCATCGGTGCGGAAAATGATCTTTTTGCCAGTACGGGTTGCTCGTTGGTGATTGCGCCTTACCGCAACGCCAACCGATCAATTGTCGGCGCTATCGGGGTCATTGGCCCACGGCATATGAATTATGCGCGGATCATTCCCATGGTCGACTATACCAGCAAGGCGATTGACCGTGTGCTTGGTCGTGGCTAGGGGCTGTTGCGGACCGGCCACTGGTTAGTTTGCGAACAGCCAGACGGTCGCCTGTCGCCACAGCCCTAGCATCGCATCGCGCCGCACCGGATCGAACAGCGTGATGATAATACCAATCGCACCACCGACCATAATCGCCAGGCTGATAGCCCCAATGGCTGGCCAAAATCGTTGTGACAGACTGTCGATCCATCCGGCCGGTCTGGTGGTGGGTTTGATCGGGCACAGGCAGGCCGGGCACAGAAATTGTGCCGATATCCCTTTGGTCGCGGGTTTTGGCAGCAACAGGGGTTTCCGGCATGCCCGACAACGGCGTTTGACAAATGTCGCCAATGCGTTTGATTCTGACTGATTAAATGGAAAAAAACAGGCCCGGCACGCATGGCAACGGACAGGCAGCTGCGGATAATGCGCAACAAAACTGGGCAGTAAAATAATAGCGTCGCAATGGGGGCAGTTGTTGTCCACAATAACCGGCCTCGTCCAGATCGTGACTGTGGGGCTAAAGTGACGCTAGTATAGGCCAAGAAGGCTAATAAAAGGTTAGCGCACT
>CAZYKI010000007.1:4332-11547 GCA_964648035.1 uncultured Candidatus Puniceispirillum sp.
GGGGCTAAAGTGACGCTAGTATAGGCCAAGAAGGCTAATAAAAGGTTAGCGCACTTGTTTTGGGGTGTGGCTTTTTTTGCCCCGGATTATTTAGGACATAGCTTTTTTAGACGGGGCTTTTTTGGACGCGGCCTTTTTAGCGCGGGCTTTTTTTGCGGTGGTTTTCTTGGTGCCGGTTTTTTTGGCGGCTGGCTTTTTGCGGCTGGCTTTTTGCGGCGGCTGGCCGATGGATGCATTGGCCTCAGCGGCTGGATTGTTTGTCGTGATCAACTCATAAAGCGATGCCGATACGGCATGCCGTACCATCTTTGGCAACTCGGTGGCGAGTACCGCGCGCACCGCTTGGCTGATCTCACCAATCATCTGTTGGCGAATGTGATCATCAAGCGATGTGTCACGCGATAGCCTGTCGGCTGTCGGGGGGGCTTTGGCGACCTGTTCGATAGCGGCGGCAATATCCGCCATGCTGGCCGGCGTCACGGTGCCGGTCGGGGTCAGGTGATCTGCCGCATCAGTGCTGTCGGGCTGCTGTTTGGGGCGGTGTTTTTCAAGGATGGCGGTCGGTGGTGTTGGCCGGCCCTGAAGTATCGATAGGCTGCCTGCTGTGCTGTCTTTTGGCGATTTGTCTTTCGCTGCCGAGGCGCTTGTTTGCGGTTGGCTTAGGGCTGGCGGTGCCGTTGATTCGACAACCGCCATCATCGGTGCACCGGTGCGGACGACGGCTTCGGCCTCGTCACATAATGCCTCAATCGACTTCCATATTTGGGCGTTCTGCATCAGCGGTTTTCCCAGAAAAATCATCGGGCCGTTACAGCCAATGTTACTCAACGTCACTGTGGCATAAACTATCATTCGGCACAATCATTCCGGCACTGCTTTCCTGATCATCCGTGTCACGATCATCCGGTGGTGCATAGGCTGGGCAGACGAGGCGCGTAGTTTTTGTCGTCTCCCTCTTGGCGAACCGGCAAATCATCATTAGATAAAGGCGGCAGATATATCGATAAGTTCTGCTTGATAGGATGGTACCATGAATAAGCAAACCCAGACTGACGAGACGATTGACGGTCAACAGGCAGCCGCCGATGAGCAGACCAGCGCATCGCCAGACATGTCGAGTGACGCGGTATCGAGCGCGGCGCCGGCCGATGCGCAATCTGACGATCCGTTAGCCGCGATGACCGCCGAGCGCGATCAGTTGAAAGAACAGCTATTGCGCGCGCTGGCCGATACCGAAAATATGCGGCGCCGGTCGGAACGCGAGGCGGCCAATGTGCGTAAATATGGTCATACGCCATTTGCCCGCGACCTTGTCGGGGCGCTTGACAATCTTGGCCGGGCTGTTGATTCGGCACCGGATGATCTGGACTCGCTTGATGAGCCGGTTAAATCCTTGGTGACAGGTATTCAGCTCAGCTGGACCGAATTGCAATCCGTCATTCAAAAGCACGGTATTGCCACAGTGTCCCCCAAGGGCGAAAAATTCGATTATAATCTCCATCAGGCGATGTTCGAGGTGCCAACCGATGATGTCGCGCCAGGCATGGTTGTCGAGGTGGTACAGCATGGCTATGTGCTTCATGACCGGCTGCTGCGACCGGCGATGGTTGGTGTGTCCAAGCCAGCATCGGCCAATGCGGCACCAGTGCAAGACGCGGCAAAAAACACCGATGACGGTGAAGCGGACTGATCGCGGCGGTCGGTGGATGACCTGTCACATTGTTTGGTTATTTGCATTTTGAACCAACGTAAATGGCGCAGATTCGGCAAAGGCGGTACAGCCGGACCCTAAAAACAGTGAAAAAAACCGGTCAACGCCCCCTCTTGCATGTCAAAAATTACCACCTATATGGACGATAGAAACAACAACAGGCATTCCGCCGGCGCACCAAAAGCTGGCGGCGGCCCGCAAAACAGCCGTTTTTGGGTCGAAATATCTTTAGGGTCAGACAAACGATTTAAGACGATGGACGATGCGTTGCGTCTGGCCGGGGAAAGGAGCTTTAGATATGGCAAAAGTTATTGGTATTGATTTGGGAACAACGAATTCTTGTGTTGCCGTCATGGATGGTGCCGAGCCACGCATTATCGAAAATGCCGAAGGGGCCCGGACCACGCCGTCAATGGTGGCGTTTGCTGACGGTGAACGTCTTGTTGGTCAAGCCGCCAAGCGTCAGGCCGTTACCAACCCTGAAAAGACCCTGTTTGCGATCAAGCGGTTGATCGGCCGCCGGTTCAAGGACAAATCGACAAAAGAATTTGCTGATTTGGTCCCGTTTGAATTGGTTGGCGCGAAAAATGGCGATGCGTGGGTCAAGGTTGATGGTGAAGAATATTCGCCAAGCCAGATTTCAAGCTTTGTCTTGCGCAAGTTGAAGGAAGACGCCGAGGCATTCCTAGGCGAAACGGTGACCCAAGCGGTGATCACGGTCCCAGCCTATTTTAATGATGCCCAGCGCCAGGCCACCAAAGATGCTGGCAAAATTGCCGGTCTTGATGTGATGCGGATCATCAACGAGCCGACCGCGGCGGCACTGGCCTATGGCCTTGACCGCAAGGATTCAGGCCTTGTTGTTGTCTATGACCTTGGTGGCGGTACCTTCGATGTGTCGATCCTTGAAGTCGGCGATGGCGTGTTTGAGGTCAAATCGACCAATGGTGATACCTTCCTTGGTGGTGAGGATTTCGACCATGCGATCATCGAGTTTTTGGCGGATTCGTTCAAATCTAGCGATGGCATTGATCTGCGTGGCGATAAGCTTGCGTTGCAGCGGCTGAAAGAAGCGGCGGAAAAAGCCAAGATTGAGCTGTCATCATCGGTGCAGACCGATATCAACCTGCCCTTTATCACGGCTGATGCCAGCGGGCCAAAACACCTGAATATCAAGCTGACCCGGGCCAAGCTTGAACAGCTTGTCGAAGGCTTGATCGCACGGACCATCAAGCCATGTCAGGCGGCGTTGAAAGACGCCGGCGTCAGCGCGTCTGAAATTGACGAGGTCATCCTTGTCGGTGGTATGACCCGGATGCCGAAAATCATCGAAAAGGTGAAAGAATTTTTCGGGACCGAACCACATCGTGGGGTGAACCCGGACGAGGTGGTTGCTGCCGGTGCGGCGATTCAGGCCGGGGTGTTGACCGGTGACGTCAAGGATGTGTTGCTGTTGGATGTGACCCCCTTGTCGCTTGGTATTGAAACGCTTGGTGGCGTCTTTACCCGGCTGATTGACCGCAACACCACGATCCCGACCAAAAAGAGCCAAATCTTCTCGACGGCTGAAGACAACCAGTCGGCGGTGACGATCTCGGTGTTCCAAGGCGAGCGTGAAATGGCGGCTGACAACAAGCAGCTTGGCCAGTTCAATTTGGAAGGTATTTCGCCTGCTGCCCGTGGCGTGCCGCAAATCGAAGTCACCTTTGATATTGACGCCAACGGTATCGTCAAAGTCAGCGCCAAGGACAAGGCCACCGGCAAGGAGCAGGAAATTCGTATCCAAGCCTCAGGCGGTCTTGACGATGGCGAGATCGAGCGGATGGTTGCCGAAGCGGAAGCCAATGCCGAATCCGACAAAAAACGGCGGGGCGATGTTGAAACCCGCAACCAGGGCGAATCGTTGGTTCATGGGGCGGAAAAGGCCATTGAAGACCTTGGCGACAAGGCCGACCCGGCCGCCAAAGCCGAGGTTGAAGCCGGTATTGAAGCGTTGCGGAACGCCCTTGATGGCGATGATATCGACGATATTTCATCCAAATCAGCCGCGTTGTCGCAAGCTATGATGAAAATGGGTGAAGCGGCCTATGCGGCCGAAGCACCCGCCGATGGTGACGATGCCAAGGCAAGCAACGATGATGATTCGGTGGTTGATGCCGAATTTGAAGAGGTTGATGCCGATAGCGATGGCAAAGCCAAAAAATAACCATCCTTCAGACATAGCCGCACCGCTGGCCAAAGGGCCGGCGGTGTCGTGCGACAACCGAATGTGGCAGCCATGAGCAAGCGCGATTATTACGATGTATTGGGCGTCGATAAAGATGCCGACGACAAAGTCCTGAAAGCAGCTTATCGCAAGCTTGCGATGGCGAACCATCCGGATCGCAATCAGGGTGACCCGGATGCCGAGGAGCGGTTCCGCGAGGCAACCGAAGCCTATGATGTGCTAAAGGACCCGCAAAAACGCGCCGCCTATGACCGTATGGGCCATGCCGCTTTTGACCAATCTTCTGGCGGCTTTGGCGGTGGTGGTTTTGGTGGCGGTGGCTTTGGCGGCGGCGGTTTTTCCGATATTTTTGACCAGATGTTTTCCGAATTTGCCGGCGGTGCTGGCGGCCGGCAGCGCGATAATAGCGGTAATGATTTGCGCTATGACATGTCGGTCACTTTGGAAGAGGCGTTTGCCGGCTTGCAAAAGGACATTTCGATCACCGTGCCGGCATCTTGTGACAGCTGTTCAGGAAGTGGCGCGGCCGGCGGCAGTAAGCCAAGCACCTGTGGGACTTGTGGCGGATCCGGCCGGGTCCGGGCACAACAGGGGTTTTTCGCGGTTGAACGCGCCTGTCACGCCTGTCAGGGTCTGGGTCAGGTCATTTCTGATCCATGCCGCACTTGTGGCGGTGATGGCCGCGTACAAAAGGCCAAGACCTTGTCGGTGTCGATTCCGGCCGGGGTCGATACCGGTACTCGGATTCGCCTGTCTGGCAAGGGCGAGGCCGGGGTGCGTGGTGGCCCAGCTGGCGACCTTTATATTTTCGTCAATGTTGAAAACCATTCGATTTTCCAGCGTGATGGTACCAACCTCTATGCCCGCATTCCGGTGCCAATGACAGTCGCCGCGCTTGGCGGCACGATTGATGTGCCGACCATCGAGGGTAAAATGGCACGCCTCACTATTGATGCAGGCACCCAGTCGGGGCGCAAATTCCGCCTCCGCGGTAAGGGCATGCCGGCCCTGCGACGCGGGAATCCGGGAGACCAGATTGTTGAAGTGCAGGTCGAAACGCCAACCAACCTCAACAAAAAACAAAAAGAACTGCTCGAAGCATTTTCAAATAGCGGCAACACCAGCCCGGAAGCAGAGAGTTTTCTGGAACGTGTCAAGCGGATCTGGGCTGACAGCTGATCGGTGATAAAATCGCTGCCAAGGCTTGCCCAAACAGGTTGGCTGTTTATATGCTGACGGTCACCGATTTAGTCAGGACATATAACCGATGATAAAAATTGCACTTCCCGGCGCGGCCGGCCGCATGGGTGGCATGCTGATCAAAACAATTGCCGCGGCCTCAGATCTTGCGCTGGTGGCTGCCACCGACCGGCCCGACAGCCCGTATGTGGGGCAGGACGCCGGCACTGTTGCCGCGCGCGAACCTAACGGCGTGCTGATTGGAGATGACCCGCAAACCCTGTTTGCCAAGGCCGATGTGGTGATCGATTTTTCGAGCCCTGCCGCCAGCCTTGTTCATGCCGACCTTGCCGCCAAACATGGCACCGCGCTGGTCATCGGCACCACCGGATTGACGGCTGATGACGAGGCGGTTTTGCGCGCCGCGGCGACCAAAATTCCACTGGTTTATTGCGCCAATACCTCGGTTGGTGTGACCTTGCTGACCCAGCTTGTTGAAGAGGTGGCCCGCAAATTGACCGATGGGTGGGATATTGAAATTGTTGAAACACATCATCATCACAAGGTCGATGCCCCGTCAGGTACCGCCTTGGCACTTGGCCGGGCGGCGGCGGCAGGCCGTGGGGTGGCGCTTGATGATGTGGCCGATATGGTCCGCAAGGGGCATACCGGTGCGCGCAAGGCCGGGGATATTGGGTTTGCGGTTTTGCGCGGCGGCGACGTCACCGGCGAGCATTCGGTTATGTTCTACGCTGAAGGTGAACGGGTCGAGCTGTCGCATCGGGCGACGGATCGTGGTATTTTTGCCAGAGGCGCGGTACGCGCTGCCCGGTTTGCAGCGGCTGCCACGCCCGGTTTTTACGATATGACCGATGTGCTGAAGGCCTGACCATGCCCCGCAAAATGACGCTTGACGCGATTGATCGTTGTTTTGCCCGTCTCTCGCAACGTCAGCCGGACCCGAAAACCGAGCTTGATTTTTCCAGCCCCTATACGCTTCTTGTTGCGGTGGTGTTGTCGGCCCAAGCAACCGATGTTGGGGTGAACAAGGCCACCAAGGGTCTGTTTGCTGCGGCTGATTCGCCAGCGGCGATGATCGCCCTTGGCGTTGACGGCATCGCCACCCATATCCGCACCATCGGTCTGTTCAATACCAAAGCTAAAAATGTTTTTGCGCTGTCGCGGATCTTGATTGACCAGCATGGCGGCGAGGTGCCGGCCGATCGGGCCGCGCTTGAGGCGTTGCCAGGTGTGGGGCGCAAGACCGCCAATGTCGTGTTGAACGAAGCGTTTGGCGAGCCGACGATCGCCGTTGACACGCATATTTTCCGGCTTGGTAATCGCACCGGCATGGCGCCCGGCAAAACCCCGGATGCGGTTGAACGCGAATTGGTCCGGCGGGTGCCCGACCAATGGAAAAAAGGCGCGCATCATTGGTTAATCTTGCACGGTCGCTATGTATGCAAGGCGCGCAAGCCCGATTGCCAGCATTGTGTAATTGACGATTTATGCTTGTTTAAGGATAAGACTGTCTAACCGGCGAGGATTGCATGATGCCGCTCGGTAAGTGCGGCCCGACAGGCGGCCATATCAAGCGGCTGCCCAATCACCGGACTACGGGCGTGCCACGCCATGACCTGCAATTGATCGGTTTGTCCGGCTTTCGGATAAAAGAAGAAATCGGCGACACAAGCGGCCAATTGATATTGCCAGATATGGGCTGGTCCTTCGGTTCGTACCACCGCGGCCGGACCCAACTGTCGGGCCAATTCATCGGGTGACCGCCGCATCACAAAAGCTGGGTCAAACGGCGGTGGGGCAACCGCGACAAGGGTTGGGGCTGGTGGCACCGGTGCCACCGTCGCGGGTGATGCTTGGCGGGGTGCGGCAGGCGGCGCGGCCTGATCTGCTGCATCAGCGGTGGTGCTTGCCGTGCTGATTGTGGTGGTGGCTGGCGCGGTTGCCGGTTTTGGTGCAGCCGGGGATACGGCCGGGGATACGGTTGAGGGCGGGGGCGCAACCTCACCCGGTGTGACGATCTTGGGCAACGGGGTGCGATCAATAGCTTGCCCGCCGGTTGTTGGGGTGCCGGCCCCCG
>CAZYKI010000007.1:11647-23555 GCA_964648035.1 uncultured Candidatus Puniceispirillum sp.
GGCAACGGGGTGCGATCAATAGCTTGCCCGCCGGTTGTTGGGGTGCCGGCCCCCGCATTGGGACCGACAGTTATCGGTTGGCATGCGGCCACAAACACCAAGATCAATCCGAGCCATAAATGTTGCATAATCCCCACCGCCGGCGAAATGAAACAGCCCGACCGGTCTAGCGGAAATCGGGGCTAATTGCACCCTTTCTTTTTGGTCAGACTACAGCAATGGCCTTGTCCTTGTCGGATGGGACGCCTAGTGTGGCCCAAGGCCAATCGTGATCAGGAGCAGGATATGTCGCCAAAACCGTTTGATATTATTGCTGTCGGTAATGCCATCGTCGATGTATTCGGTCAGGTTGATGACGCGTTTCTGGCGACCCACAGCATCGACAAAAACGTGATGACGCTGTTGGATGCTGATCGTTTTGCCAAGTTATATGCGGCGCTGTCCGGTCACAACCCCCCGCAACTGGTATCCGGCGGCTCGGCGGCCAATACCGCGGTCGGGGTGGCCGCTTTTGGCGGTGCCGCCGCATTTGTTGGCCGTGTTTTCGATGATGCGCTTGGCGCCGCGTTCACCGCAGATATCCGGGCGGCCGGCGTCGCCTTCAACCAGCCACCGGCTGTTACCGGATCACCAACCGCCTCATCGATCATTTTGGTTACACCGGATGCGGCCCGCTCGATGAATACGTTCCTTGGGGCCAGCATTGAATTTGAACCGGATGATTTGACCGCCACCGCCGTTGCCGATGCCAAGATTATCTATCTTGAAGGCTATTTGTTCGATGCGCCAAACGGGCCAGCCATTTTTGATGAGGCGGCACGGTTGGCGCATGCACAAAGGGCGCGCATTGCCTTGTCTTTGTCCGACCCGTGGTGCGTCGAACGCCACCGTGACGCCTTAGGTGGCTTTATCAATGACCATGTATCGGTCTTGCTTGGCAATGAGGATGAGATTGTCAGCCTGTGCGGAACCGATTGTGAAACCGCCGCCGCACAGCTTGTCACCCGATTGGACGAAGTTGTGGTTACACGCGGGCCGAATGGGGCGATTGTGCTATCTGGGGCGGCCCGGCATCAGGTCGCGGCGATGCCGCAGGGGCCGGTTGTCGATACCACCGGCGCTGGCGATCTTTTTGCTGCCGGCTATCTTTATGGCCGCACCAATGGCTATGACCTAGAGGCATCGGCTCACCTCGCCAGCCTTGCGGCCGGTGAGGTGATCACCCATATCGGTGCCCGTCCGAAAACGGACCTACAGCAGCTGGCGGCAGAGATACTGGCCGGTTGATTAGCGGATTGCGTCATGCGCGGCAAGCACCGCGGTTTGAACAATATCAGCGACAGAGGCCCCCATCTGGACAATCTGGAACGGATGCGCGCCGCCAATCATAATCGGCCCCACGACCGACACGCTGCCAATTTGGTGCAGCAGCTTGAATGAAATATTGGCTGAATGAAGTCCCGGCATGACCAAAATATTAGCCGGTCCGGTCAGGTTACAGAACGGATAGCGGGACTTCATCAAATCATAATCAAGGGCGATATCGGCGGTCATTTCCCCGTCAAATTCAAAATCCACCTGCCGGTCTTTTAGCACCTCAACACAGCGCCGTGCCTCGATGCTGGTGCGTGATTCCGGATTGCCAAAATTTGAAAAGGACAGAATGGCGACCCGCGGTGTATGCCCCATCTGCCGCGCCTTGGCGACCATCGCCTCGGCAATATCAGCCATTTCTTCGCCATCCGGCCGTTCGGTTACGGCAACATCACCGACAAATACCGTCCGCCCGCGGGCAATAATCATCGAGGTGGTCATGAATTTGCTGCCGACCGCGACGTCAATGACCCGCCGGATATGAGCTAATGTGGGCTGAAACGCGCGGGTTACACCCGAAACCAGCGCATCGGCATGACCACAGCTAACCATACAAGCGGCAAAAATATTACGGTCAAGATGCACCATACGCTGGCAATCGCGATAGAGCGCGCCGCGCCGTTGCAGTTTACCATATAAAAGGTCGGTATATTCGGCGATATGGTCCGACGTTTTGGAATTGGTAATCGGCAAATCATCGGCACCTTCCAACCCAAGGCGGGCAATCGCTTCCTTGACCCGATGTTCACGGCCAAGCAGGACCGGATAACCATAGCCGGCATTACGAAATGCGAGGGCGGCCCGAATCACCCGTTCTTCCTCACCTTCGGCGAACACCACCCGTTTTTTGTTGGCACTGACCCGTTCAAAAATGGTCTGCATTGCCCCAGCGGTCGGGTCCAGCCGCGCTGACAAGGTGCGCCGATATTCGTCAATGTCGGCAATTGGCTTGCGGGCCACCCCGCCGGCCATCGCCGCTTCGGCAACGGCTGATGACACCGCCACAATCAGCCGCGGGTCAAACGGGGTTGGAATGATATAATCCTCGCCATAAGACAGCGATTTTCCGTCATACGCATCGGCCACCGCGTCCGGCACGTCTTCGCGGGCCAGCATGGCCAGCGCATTGGCGGCGGCAATTTTCATCTCTTCGGTGATTTTGCTGGCACGCACATCAAGCGCGCCGCGGAAAATATAGGGAAAGCCCAACACATTATTGACCTGATTGGGAAAATCCGACCGGCCGGTGGCAATGATCGCATCCGGACGCACCGCCTTAGCCTCGGCAGGCCAGATTTCCGGCACCGGGTTGGCCATCGCGAAAATGATCGGCCGCGGGGCCATCTTGGCGACCATGTCTTGGGTCAATACACCGCCTGACGACAGGCCAAGAAATACATCCGCCCCGACCAGCGCCTCTTCAAGACTACGGGCCTCAGTGTCAACAGCATGGGCTGATTTCCATTGATTCATCGATTCGGTACGGCCTTTGTAAATCGGGCCCGACCGGTCACACAGGATAATATTGTCATGCGGGACACCCATGGTTTTGAGCAAGGCCGCACAGGCGATCGACGCCGCGCCGGCACCATTGCCAACAACCTTGATTGATCTCATGTCACGGCCGGTCAGATGCAGCGCATTGATCAGCCCCGCCGCGGTGATGATTGCGGTGCCATGCTGGTCATCATGAAATACCGGTATATCTAATGTCTCGCGCAACTGCTGTTCGATAACAAAACATTCGGGGGCTTTGATATCTTCAAGATTGATACCCCCAAAGGTTGGCGACATCAGCGTAACCGCATTGACAAACGCATCTGGGTCGGAGGTCGCAAGTTCAAGGTCGATGCCGTCAATATCGGCAAATTTCTTGAATAAAACGGCTTTTCCTTCCATCACCGGTTTGGCCGCTGCCGCCCCGATATCGCCAAGACCAAGAACCGCGGTACCATTCGATATGACCGCGATTTGATTACCCTTGTTGGTGTAATCATAGGCGGTTTCCACCTGCTTGTTGATTGCGAGACAGGGGGCTGCAACGCCGGGCGAATAGGCCAATGACAAATCATGTTGGCTGGTCAGCGGCTTGGTGGCGGCAATTTGAAATTTGCCAGGCCGGCCATTGGCGTGAAACGCAAGGGCTTCTTGGTCTAGAATTTTGTCTTTGTCAGTCATGTCTCGAACTATCTGCTGTGAAACGCCCTGTCGAAGGGTCAGATGAATGAAATGGGCGCCGGATATGAATGCCCTGATTTTGCCGATTTAACGACCGGCAATCGCCCGTTGGTTCTTGTCCTGACGCCCAACTTCAGGCAATGTCAGAACGCTATGAACGCCGCATCTTCTACAGTAAAATCAGACAAAGTCAAAGCGCCCACGCCGATGATGGCGCAATATTTGCGCGTCAAGGAATCGCACCCCGACTCACTCCTATTCTACAGGATGGGTGATTTTTACGAAATGTTTTTCGAAGATGCGGAAATGGCCGCCGCCATTCTCGGTATTACCTTGACCAAACGCGGCGTCAAAGATGGCAAGGATGTACCGATGTGCGGGGTGCCGGTGCATGCCGCTGATGGCTATCTGGCGCGGCTGATCAAGGCGGGTCACCGGGTGGCCATTTGCGAACAGACCGAAGACCCGGAAACCCAAAAGCAACGCGGCGGCAAGGGCCCGTTGCGGCGCGATGTTGTGCGGGTGTTGACCCCGGGCACCTTGACCGAGGATGAATTGCTGCCGGCCCGCCACCATAATTACTTGGTGGCGCTGGGCCGGGCTGAATCGCAAATCGCTATCGCGTGGGCTGATATGTCGACAGGTGATTTTGCTGTTCAGGACATTGCCGATGATGGGCTGGACACCGTCCTCGCCCGCTTGGACCCGGCCGAACTTGTCTATCCGCAAGGGTTCACCCTGCCTGACAGCCTGACCGACAGCGGCATTTGCCTGACCGAACAGGCGGCGTCGATGTTTGATTCGCGCCACGCCCGCACCGCCCTTGAATCATTTTATCAGCTTGCCAGCCTTGACGGGTTGGGCCAGTTCAGCCGCGCCATGCTATCGGCAGCGGGCGGCCTTCTTGGCTATATCGAGGCAACCCAAATTGGCAATATGCCGCGGCTTTTGGCATTAACGCCGATCAGTGACAGTGGGGTGATGGACATTGATCCGGCGACCCGTCGCTCGCTTGAACTGAACCGCACCTTAACCGGCGAAAGGCGGGGCAGTTTGCTTCATGCGGTGGATCTGACGCGCACCGCGGCCGGGGCCCGATTGCTGGCCGAACGGCTTGCTGCCCCGCGGCTTGATATCGCTGTTATCGATGCAAGGCTGGATCTTGTGGCGTGGTTTATCGCCCAGCCGGATTGCGCCAGCATGGTCCGAGACCAGTTAAAATTGCTGCCGGATATCGAACGGGCGCTGTCACGCCTGTCGCTGGGGCATGGTGGCCCGCGTGACCTTGCGGCAATTGCCGCTGGCCTTGACGGTGCGGGCACCATTGCCGGGCATATTGGTCGTTGCATCGCAAACAGCATGGCCGGCCTTGCCGAGCCGCGCCAACTATCTGCGCTGGTTGACACAATGCTGGCCCCGTTACCGCTGGCGGCAGATATGGCGCCGGCGCTTGGCGATGATTTACCATTGTTGGCGCGTGATGGTGGGTTTGTCCGGCAAGGCTATGACCTTGCGCTTGACAAGGTGCGGGCTTTACGCGACGAGAGCCGCCGGTTGATCATGGCGCTGCAAGGCCGCTATGCCGATGAAACCGGCATTGCATCGTTGAAAATCCGCCATAACAATGTGCTTGGTTATCATGTTGATGTGCGTAGCGCCCATGCGGCCAAACTGATGGATCGTGATAATTTCATCCATCGTCAAACCACCGCGCAGGCGGTGCGCTTCACGACCACCGAATTGGCCGAAATGGAACGAGATATGGCCAGTGCGGCCGATCGGGCGCTTGCCATGGAGTTGGAGATTTTCAACCGGCTATGCGAGTCGGTTACCGCGGCGGCGGATCGGCTTGGCGCGGCGGCGCGGGCGCTTGCCGAAACCGATGTGGCAACGGCGTCGGCACGGTTGGCCGTCAGCCGCCACTATTGTCGGCCGCGGCTTGTTGAGGCGCCGGTGTTTACCATCACCGCTGGCCGGCATCCGGTGATCGAAACAATGCTTGAGTCCGACAAGCCCTTTATCGCCAATGACTGTGATTTAGAGGATGGGCGCTTGTGGTTGCTGACCGGTCCAAACATGGCTGGCAAATCAACCTTTTTGCGGCAAAATGCCCATCTTGCGATTATGGCACAGGCCGGTCTTTATGTGCCTGCCGATGCAGCGGTCATCGGTGTCGTCGACCGGCTTTTCAGCCGTGTTGGGGCGGCCGATGATTTGGCGCGCGGTAGATCCACTTTTATGGTGGAGATGGTTGAAACCGCAACCATTCTCAATCGGGCGACCGCCAGATCATTGGTTATTCTTGATGAAATAGGCCGTGGTACCGCCACTTATGACGGGCTTGCCATTGCCTGGTCGGCGTTGGAATATCTCCATGATGTCAGCGGCTGCCGCACGCTTTTTGCAACCCATTATCACGAATTGACCCATTTACAGAAAAATCTGGATCAGTTGCGATGCCATGCGATGCAGGTCCGCGAATGGCAGGGACAAATCGTATTTCTGCATCAGGTTGTTGCCGGTGCGGCAGACCGGTCTTACGGGGTTCATGTGGCGCGTCTTGCCGGCTTGCCCGGTGCTGTTCTGACGCGCGCCGAACAAATCCTGACCGAACTTGAATCCGGCCAACATGGGGCCGTAGATGCTGCAGATATGGCTGATATGTTGCCGTTGTTTGACCATCGTCAATCCATGCCGCCAGCTGATAACCGGACCAGCCACCTTGTTGACGCGATGGCGGCGATAGATCCGGACAGCCTGACCCCGCGTGAAGCGTTGGAACAGCTATACCGCCTGAAAGATTTGCAGATGGCGGCGGATGATCCGCACCAAGACACCCCGCCAGCCAAGACGAAAAGATCATGATCGGCACCAGTAAACGCGCCCCATCGGCGTCCAAAAAGATGAATCCGGCCATTGCGTGGCATCGTTGGCTTCAGCCTCTGGCCGGGGTTATGTCATCGGCGCCTCCACCGTTTGACAAGGCAGCGTTGCTGGCCACCATCAATGCCGATGCTGCGGCCCGCAAGACGGATGCGCGCCCCCAGCTGTTGGCCGTTTTACGCGACCAGCTGACCACGACCAAGCACGCCCTAGAACAACAGTTTTACGCCCAAAATGACGGCGCGATCTATGTTGGGATGCAGGCATGGAGCATCGATCTGATTTTGCAGATTTTGCATGATCAGGCCTGTCGGCATTGCAATGGCGGCGGCGATATTGCGCTGGTCGCGGTCGGTGGTTATGGGCGTGGTGAATTGGCGCCCTTCTCCGATATCGATATCATGTTCGTGCTGCCGCGTGAGACCGATGACACGCATAAAGCGGTGATAGAATTTATCTTATATATTTTGTGGGATTTGGGCCTGAAAGTTGGCCATTCGACGCGCACGGTGGCCGAGTCGATCGCCGTGGCTAGTGATGATCAAACTATCCTGACCAGCTTTCTGGAAATGCGGTTTATCACCGGCGATAACAAATTGTGGCACAGTCTGAATCGTGCGGTTCACCGGCATATTGCCAAACAAAAGCCGCTTGCCTTTGTCGAGGAAAAACTGGCCGAGCGTGATATGCGGCACAAGCGCTTTGGTGACACGCGCTATGTGGTCGAACCAAATATCAAGGATGGCAAAGGCGGGTTGCGCGATTTACACTCGCTGTTCTGGATTGCCAAATATGCCTATCGTGCCGACAGCATTATCGACATTGTCGGTGATGACGTGCTCCGCGATAGTGAGGCACGCAAATTTGCCGGTGCCCAGCGGTTTTTATGGACCGTGCGCTGTCATCTTCATCTTCATGCCGGCCGGCCGGAAGAGCGGCTTGATTTTGACGCCCAAATGGCCATCGCCCCGCGCATGGGGTTTGCCGACCGGGGCGGAATGCGTGGCGTTGAACGCTTTATGAAACGCTATTATCTGGCGGCGCGGAATGTTGGCAATTTGACGCGTATCTTCTGTGCGGCAATGGAAACCGATTTCCGGAAAAGCCTGACATTGTGGCGCCCGGATTTTATGCGCAACAAAGAGCTGGCGCCATTTCGTATCGACAGCGGCCGTGTACGCCTTGATGATCAGGTGATGTTCCGTGATGATCCGGTCCGGTTAATTGAATTATTTGCCATCGCCCAGGCGCACACCGCCGATGTGCATCCGCAAACCTTGCAGCGCGTTACCCGTGGCCTGTCATCGCTTGGCGCAAAAACCCGGCGTGACCCGCATGCCAATCAGATGTTTCTGGATATTTTGACGGCGCGCGACAATCCGGAACGGGTTTTGCGGCTGATGAATGAAAGCGGCGTGTTCGGCAGGTTTCTACCGGATTTTGGCCGCATTGTTGCGATGATGCAGTTCGATATGTATCACAGCTACACGGTTGATGAACACACGTTGAAGGCGGTTGGCATATTACATGGCATTGAGGCCGGACAGCTGCGAGACGAGGCGCCTGTTGCCACCACAGTCATGCCTGAAATCGAATCGCGGCGCGCGCTTTATGTGGCGATATTGCTGCATGATATTGCCAAGGGGCGCGGCGGTGACCATTCGATTTTGGGCGCCGAAGTTGCGGTGGAACTGTGCCCGCGGCTTGGCCTGTCGAATGAGGAAACCGAAACCGTTTGCTGGTTGATACGGCATCACTTGCTGATGAGTAAAACCGCCTTTCGTTATGATTTGAATGACCCGCAAACGATCGCTGATTTTGCCCGCATCGTGCAATCGCCGGAACGGCTCAAGCTGTTATTGGTGCTGACCGTCGCCGATATTCGTGCGGTTGGACCGAATGTCTGGAATGGGTGGAAAGCGGCCCTGATGCGTGATCTTTATTATCGCTGTGATGCGGTTTTACGGGGCGCGGATCCGGCGGTGATCGCCAGCGGCAATGCCGAGGTCGCCAAACATGAAGCCGGCGCCCGCCTGTCTGGCTGGACCACCGCCGCATTTGACCAACATGCGGCCAATATGCCGGTCAATTATTGGACCGGTTTTGATGTGGACAGCCATGTGCGCCATGCTGAACTATGCCGGACATTCGCCGGTCTTGCGGTCCCGTTACTGATCGATTTTCGGCCGGACCGGGCGCGCCGCATGACCGAATTAACCATTTTGACGGTTGACGATCCGGGGCTGTTTTCGCGGATTGCCGGTGCGGTCGCGGCGGCCGGGGCCAATATTGCCGGGGCGCGGATCACCACATGTCATGATGGCACCGTGCTTGATGTTTTCTTTTTGCAGGATATGCAGAACCAAGCCATTGACGGGGTGGCTGAATTAAAACGGTTGAAAGACTGTCTTGAGGGCGCGCTGACCGGTGCAATCCGTCTTGACAAAGCCTTGGAAGAGCGCTGGCGTCAAACGCCGCTACGGGTACGGCAATTGCCGGTGCCGACCCGGGTCTTGCTGTCCAATAAAATCAGCACCACCCATAGTGTGATCGAGGTGAATGGCCGCGATTTTCCCGGGCTTTTGCATAAAATTACCCAATGTCTGGCCGATCTTGGCCTGCAAATCCAGACCGCCAGCGTTTCGACCTATGGCGAGCGTGTCGTCGATGTGTTTTATGTGAAGGATATTTTTGGCCTGCAAATCCATAATGAAAATCGTCAATTGACCATCCGTAATCGGTTGCGCGCGATTTTTGACGACCTTGACGAGGCGGTGCTATGACCACACCGGCAGACAAGAGCGCAACATTGGGCATGGCCTTTCGTCAAATTGGCGGGCTGACGGCGATCAGCCGCATTGTCGGTTTTGCGCGTGATATTGTTTTTGCCAGCTTTTTGGGCGCTGGTCCGGCAACCGATGCGTTTCTGGTGGCTTTGAAATTGCCCAACATGTTTCGGCGGCTTAGTGCCGAAGGGGCGATGACCAACGCGTTTTTGCCGAATTTTGCCCGGTTGCGTGCGGCCCAAGGACGCGGTGCGGCGCTTGGGCTGGCGGCCGAGGCCCAGATCATGCTGATCCTTGTGCTGTTTGCGTTGGTTGGTCTTGCTGAATTGTTTATGCCGCAACTGGTGATGTTGATGGCCCCCGGCTTTGCTGCGACGCCTGACCGGATGGCCGCGGCGGTTGATCTTGGGCGCGTAACCATGCCGTATCTGCCAATGATCTCGATCGTTGCTTTATGGGGTGCGATTGCCAACGCCCATGATCGTTTCAAGGCGGCAGCGGCGGCACCGATCATCGCCAATCTGTGCTTTATAGCCGGTGCGCTGGCGATCCCGGTTATGATGGCTGACGCCGGGGCCATGCGCGGTTTACCGGTGGCTTTTGGCCTGCTAGCGGCGGGGCTATTGCAGTTGCTGTTTTTATTCGTGGTCTTGCATCGTCTTGATGCTCTGCCGCGTCTTGTTTGGCCACGATTGTCGGCAGCAGGCCGCAAAATGTGGCGCCATTTTCTGCCCGCGGCCCTTGGTGCTGGTGGCATGCAGCTGAATTTACTGGTCGATTTAATTTTGGCGTCCTTGCTTCCTGTTGGGGCGATATCGTGGCTCTATTATGCTGATCGGGTGGCCCAATTACCGTTAGGCATTGTCGGTATCGCCCTTGGTACGGCTTTGTTGCCGCGCTTGTCAGCGGCCGAGGCGACCGGTCAAACCGCTGACGTATCGGCGGCCATATCGCGGGCCATTATCTATGGCGGCTTTCTGGTTATTCCGGCGGTAACAGCCCTGTTGCTGATCGCGATGCCAATCATGACCGGGCTTTTCACCTATGGGGCTTTTGTGATTCGTGATGCGGATATGGCCGCGTTGGCGTTGATGGCCTATGCGGTGGGCCTGCCGGGCTTTGTCCTTGTCAAAATATTGCAGCCAGCTTTCTACGCGGCGGGCCAGCCGGGGACGGTGCTGAAAATCTCGGTACTGACGGTGGTGGTCAATATCACCGGATCATTGCTGTTGATGCCGGTTCTTGGTCATATCGGTCTGGCCTTGGCCACATCATTATCGGGGGTAGTGGCCGCATTGTTCATGGCTGGCCTATTGTGGCGGCAACGCCGTTTGCGGGGCGGGTGGCTTGGTCCTTTGGGCCGCATTTTACTGGCCAGCATGGTGATGGCGGCAATGTTGACAGCGCTGCAACAGCTTGTCGACCCGGCGCATTTTGGGGTGCCGGCGGCGCTGTGGTTGGCGTGCTTGGTTCTGCTTGGCGGGGCGAGCTATGCGGGCGCGGCGTTGGTCACCGGCGCGGTGCCGGCCGAGTGGCTGGCGCGCTTGCCAAACCGAAAGGCTTGACCATAGGCCCACAAGCAGGGATAACGCTGGCATCACAACCAACAACGCTTATGGAATCGTCATGACCGAGTCAGCTGTGTCAGCTATCGCCGCGAACACCACCCAAAAGGGCCGTATTTTTTCAGGGATTCAGCCAACCGGTAATTTGCACCTTGGCAATTATCTTGGCGCCATTCGCAATTGGGTCTCCTTGCAGTATGAATTTGACTCGATCTATTGCGTGGTTGATTTGCATGCGATCACCGTGCCGCAAGATCCAGCCGCCTTACGGCAAAGCACCCGCGAGGTGGCCGCCAGCCTGATTGCTGCTGGCATTTCGACCGAAAAATCAATCTTGTTTAACCAGTCTTGTGTGCCGCAACATGCCGAGCTGGCCTGGATTTTCAATTGTGTGGCGCGGCTTGGTTGGCTGAACCGCATGACCCAATTCAAAGAAAAAGCGGGTAAGAACCGTGAAAATGCGACGGTTGGTCTTTATGCCTATCCAACATTGATGGCGGCCGATATTTTGGCGTATCGGGCAACGCATGTGCCGGTTGGCGAGGATCAAAAGCAGCATCTTGAACTGACCCGTGATATCGCCCAAGCGTTCAACTCAGCCTATGATGTTGATCTATTTCCGCTTCCCGAACCCCAAATTTTTGGCAGTGCAACCCGTGTGATGAGCCTTCGTGATGGTAGTGCCAAGATGAGCAAGTCCGACAATTCGGACAATTCACGGATCAACATGACCGATGATGCCGAGATGATCGCAACGAAAATCCGGCGCGCCAAGACCGATCCGGATGCGCTGCCGTCCGAGGTGGCCGGCCTAGACGGCCGTCCAGAAGCCAGCAACCTTGTCGGTATCTACGCGGCCTTGGCCGATTGTTCGGTCGATGATGTCCTTGTCGAATTTGGTGGCCAAGGCTTTGCGGTGTTCAAACCGGCACTGGCCGAACTGGCGGTAGCCAAATTGTCCCCAATTGGCGATGAGATGCGGCGTTTGATGGCGAATCCGGGTGATATAGATGCTGTCCTTGCCAACGGCGCTGAACGGGCAGCGGCGATTACCCGGCCGATTCTCGCCGAAATTCGCGATGTTGTCGGCTTTTTGGGCGCCAGCACAGACCGGTAATACCG